>NZ_JBKVQF010000007.1:0-152406 GCF_046969025.1 Waltera sp.
AGCTCGTCGGGCTCATAACCCGAAGGTCATAGGTTCAAATCCTGTCCCCGCTACTAAGATCTGAGTGAAAATTCAGATCTAAAATGCCCAGATAGCTCAGTTGGTAGAGCAGAGGACTGAAAATCCTCGTGTCACTGGTTCGATTCCGGTTCTGGGCATTTGTAATATCTAAAAATAATATATGGGATACTAGCTCAGTCGGTAGAGCACTTGACTTTTAATCAAGTTGTCGGGGGTTCGAATCCCCCGTGTCTCATTGCAGAGAGATCAATATACGGTTTGTATATTGATCTCTTTTAATTTACGCGAGCAACGAGCCAAAGTCCGTGCTCGCACGAGATCTTGGCGACTGCCGCGATAACTTGAGAAACTCGCGAAGCGTGTTTCTCATAGTTTTCCAGGCACAAGAGAACCTATATCAGACCATTGCCTGCACAAGAATGATATGCTAAAATAATTCGTCGGAAATAAAGAAATCAACGAAAGAGATTTAAAATCGAAATGGAAAGTAAAGTAAAAGAATTGCGTTACGCAATCGTACAGTCCATACCAGTCATGCTGGGATATCTTTTCCTGGGATTTGCCTTTGGACTGATGCTGAATGATGCAGGATACGGCTTCTGGTGGGCCTTTTTTATCAGCTTGTTTGTGTATGCGGGAAGCATGCAGTTTGTGTTGGTCACCTTGCTGACGGCGGGAGCAAGTCTGTGGTATACACTGATCATGACGTTGTTTGTCAATGGCAGACACATATTTTACGGACTTTCTTTTGTAGAAAATTTCAAAAAAATGGGTATAACATATCCTTATATGATCTTTTCCCTTACGGATGAGACGTTTTCTCTGTTATGTGATCTGAAAGTTCCTGAGGGAATGCGTGAGGAACGGGTCAGCTTCTACATTTCTCTGTTGGATCATTGCTATTGGATTCTGGGAAGCTGTGTAGGTGCACTGGCCGGAAGGGTCCTGCCAATCGACACTACGGGAATTGACTTTTCCATGACGGCATTATTCACAGTTATAGTAGTCAACCAGTGGATGGATACGAAAGAACATAAACCGGCAGTCATCGGAGGCGTTGTCGGAGTTCTGTGTTTACTGGTACTGGGCGCAGACACCTTTTTATTACCTGCATTGACCATTGCCGCAATCATATTATTAGGAGTTAAGAAAAAATGTTACATTCCGTCGCAATCATAGCAGTTGCAGCTATTGTTACTTTGATCATACGGGCAGTTCCTTTCGTGGCATTTGGTGGAAAGAGAGAGGTTCCGGAAACAGTCACATATCTGGGAAAAGTACTCCCGCCGGCCATTATGGTGATTCTTGTTATTTACTGTGTAAAAGGAATTAATCTGTTTACCGGCAGTCATGGATTTCCGGAATTGCTGTCTATTGCCGTGGTGGCATTGCTTCATATCTGGAAGAAAAATACGTTGCTGAGTATAGCTGTAGGGACCATACTTTATATGATATTAGTGCAAGTAGTATTCTAAAACAGTGTGAAAAGGCTTTTTTTCAGCCTTTTCACACTGTTTTTTTACGAAATTAAATGCTATAATGAGCGCAACAGAAATAAGATGAGGGAGAAACAGAAGATAAAATGGAAACCGATAACAAAGAATTAAAAGAAGAAACAACAAAGAAAGAGGCTGATAAGAAAGAAACGGAGAGCAAAGAGGAAACAAAACAGCCTGTGGAAGAGACAGCGGTACAGAAGAAAAAGAGCAAAAAATGGATTGGTATTGTAGCAGCTGTAGTTGCAGTAATTCTATTGGCATATGGTGGTGTGGCAATTTACTACCAGTCTCATTTCCTGAATCATACTTATATCAATAACAGTGATTGCAGTAATATGACGGCGACAGAGGTAGCGGCGATCATGGATCAGCAGTCACAGCAGTATAGTTTACAGATTCTGGGCAGAGATGAGAACGGTGTGCAGGAAGAGATCGGTACGATCACAGCATCTGAGATCGGAATGTACTGGGTGGATACTTTGAATGCGGCACAGGAGCTTTTGGACAGACAGAATGAATTCCTGTGGATTGAGATGCTGTGGAGTACGCAGAATCATGATGTAGTTCAGGGTGTGTCCTATGATGCAGACAAATTGCAGGAACAACTGGCACAGATGCCTGCACTGCAGAACAAAAATATGATTGCACCGGAAGATGCTTATATCAGTGAATATTCCGAGAAGAACAAGAATTATGAAATCATTCCGGAGACCATGGGAATAGAGTTGAACAACAACCTGGTAGAAGAAGTAGTATCCACAGCAATCATGCAGGGAGATACCACGGTAGATCTGGAGGAGCAGGGCTGTTATGAAACTGCCAAAATAACGGCAGAGGATGCAGCGCTGGTAAAAGCCTGTGATACCATGAATAAATGGGTCAGCGCACAGATCACCTATGACTGGAACGGCAATAAGGTTGTCGTAGACGGAGATACGATCCATGAGTGGATCCAGACGGATAACAAGGATCCCCAACTGGACGAGGAAGCAATCGAGGAATTCGTAGCAGAGCAGGCCAAAGAATACGATACCTATGGCAAAAAGAGAAAGTTTACCACAGTTCAGGGAATCGAGCTTACCTTGCCCAGCGGAGCTTACGGCTGGAAGACCGACCGCGAGGAAGAGGTCAAAGAACTGACAGCTTCTATTGAAAAGGGAGAAAACATCGACAAGGAACCGGTATACAGCAGCAAGGGAGCACAAAAGGGAAGTGACGATATCGGTAATTCCTACGTGGAAATTGATCTGACGAATCAGCATCTTTATCTGTTCCAGAATGGAAGCATTGTATTGGAGACAGATTTTGTATCCGGTAATATGAGCAAAGCGGGCTGCATGACCCCTCCCGGAGTGTTCGGACTGACCTATAAGACAAAAAATGCTGTATTACGCGGTGCGGATTATGAGACGCCGGTAAACTACTGGATGCCTTTTAACGGAAATGTCGGAATGCATGATGCTACCTGGAGAGGAAGCTTCGGAGGAACCATCTATCTGACATCAGGCTCTCACGGTTGTGTCAATCTGCCACTGAATATGGCGGCAGCTATTTATGAATATGTATCTACCGGTTTCCCGGTAGTATGCTATTACTATTAATGCGAATCAGTGTGACTATAGATGATGGGATATTGAGAAGGAAGGCAGTTCTATGAAACAGCGTTCAGCAAAAAAAGTGCAGAAGTGGAAAGAGAGATTTGAAAGAGAACGACAGTTAAGGCAGGAGATCCGGGCGGTAGCACCGGATATTCTGCGTTCTAAGAACTTTCGCTCCACACGTTCACATGTACAGCACGGTAACATGACAGTCAATGATCACAGTATGAATGTGGCAAAATATAGTCTTGCCATCAGCGAGAAGCTGCATATTCCCTGTGAAAAAAAGGATTTGATCCGTGGGGCATTATTGCATGATTACTTTCTGTACGACTGGCACACGCCGGATCATATCAGCCCCCATAAGCTTCATGGCTTTTATCATCCGGGAAGAGCGCTTCACAATGCACAGAAGGAATACCATCTCACTCCCAGAGAAAAAGATATTATAAAAAAACATATGTGGCCGCTAACAATTTCCGCAGTTCCCATGTGTCGTGAAGCCTGGATCGTCACCATGGCAGACAAATGGTGTTCGCTTATGGAGACATTTCATGTACATAAGGGACATGGAGCCCTGATCGAGAAGCTTCGGAAGATTGAAGAGGAGCAGGGAAAATAAAAGGGTGGAAACCCAAAACAGGAGAATGACGGAATTGGGTGAATTATACCGGAGATTAAAAGACTACAGTAAGACAGATTATTATCCTTATCATATGCCGGGACATAAGAGACTGCTTTGTGGAGAATTCCCCCGGGAGATCATGGATATTGACATCACGGAGATTGATGGATTTGATAATCTACATGCTCCAGAGGAAATCCTAAGACGATTACAGGACGAGGCAGCCGGACTGTACGGCGCAGACGAGAGCTTTTACCTTATCAACGGAAGTACCTGCGGGGTTCTGGCGGCAATCAGTGCGGCGGTTCCGAGGGGCGGGCGGATCCTTATGACCAGAGGAGCCCATAAATCTGCGTATCATGCGGTATATCTGAGAAATTTAACAGTTTCTTATCTGTATCCGGAAATGATGGAGGAGTATGATATTTATGATGCGGTAACTCCGGAACAGATCGCAGAGGCATTCAGCCGGGAGCCTGTTCCGGATGCGGTATTTCTGGTGTCACCCACTTATGAAGGCAGGATCGCAGATATAGAGACGATCGCAAAGCTGGTACATAGTAAAGGAATTCCTCTGATCGTGGATGAAGCCCATGGTGCTCATCTGGGACTGGCGGAAGGATTTGCGAAGAACAGCTGCCAGTGTGGCGCGGATCTGGTGATCCACAGTGTTCATAAGACTTTGCCGGCACTGACACAGAGCGCGTTGCTTCATGTCAACGGAAGACTGGTCGACAGAGAACGTTTGCGCAGGTTTTTGCATATTTATCAGTCCAGTAGTCCATCCTATGTACTAATGGCAGGAATTGACAATGCACTACAGCTGGTAAAGGAGCAGGGAGATTATCTGTTTGCCCGGTTGCAGGTGAATTATCTGAGAATTCTGACAGAACTGTCAGAATGCAGGAACCTTCATTTCTTGCCGCTGGATGCCAGACAGGATATCGGAAAACTGGTGATATTATCTTCAAAGGCAGGTTTGTCAGGACAGCAGATTTATGATATTCTATTAGAGGAGTACCACTTGCAGTTGGAAATGGCAGCTGCAGATCATTGTCTTGCGATGTTCACCATAGGAGACAGTGACGAGGCATACACAAGAATGACGGATGCATTACTTGCCATCGATCGTGACATATCTGCGGGAAAGTGGCAGACGCAGCCACAGACGGAAGGCGGAGATTCCAGAGAGACATCTCTCTATCACATGCAGCCGGAAGTCAGTCTGTCTCTTGCGGATGCATGGGATGCTGAAAAAGAGGAGATTCCTCTGGCACAGGCTGCAGGCAGGATTGCAGGAGATTTTGTGAATCTGTATCCTCCCGGAATTCCGGTGCTGGTACCGGGAGAACAGATCGAAGAGATCCATTGCCGAAAGCTTGCGGAGTATTTCAGAAAGGGTCTGAAGATACAGGGAGTCACCGAAAAAGACGAATATTGTATTACCGTAGTCAAAAATCAAAAAAAATAGCAGCAGAAAGGATTTAGCTTGTATGAGAAAAACCAAAATTATTTGCACCATCGGTCCGGCCAGTGAGAGTGAGGAGAAATTAAGAGAATTGATGCTTGCGGGCATGAACGTGGCACGTTTTAACTTTTCCCATGGAAGCCATAAGGAACAGCTGGTTAAATACAACAGAGTACTGAAAGTACGAAAAGAACTGGGATTGCCGGTAGCAACTCTGTTGGATACCAAAGGACCGGAGATTCGTCTGCGTGATTTTGAGGGCGGTAAGGTAGAGCTGGTATCCGGTCAGCAGTTTGTCCTGACAACGGAAGAAATCATGGGAACAGCGGAAAGAGCCACTATTTCCTACAAAAATCTAAAAAATGACATCAATGTCGGAACAACGATCCTGATCGATGACGGTCTGATCGAGATGACGGTAGAAGAGATCAAAGGAGAAGACATTGTATGTAAGGTCATAAACGGCGGTTTTGTATCGAATCATAAGGGTGTCAATGTACCGGGAGCGATTCTGTCCATGCCTTATATCAGTGAGGTGGATCTGGCAGATATTATTTTTGGTGTGGAGCACGGATTTGATTTTATCGCAGCTTCCTTTGTCAGAACCAGGGAAGACATTCAGGAAGTGCGCAAGATCGTAGAGGACAGAGGCAGCAAGATCAAGATCATTGCCAAGATTGAGAACATGCAGGGTATTCAGAATCTGGAAGAGATCATTAACGTGGCAGACGGTATCATGGTAGCACGTGGTGACATGGGTGTCGAGATCCCTCTGGAAGAAGTACCTATTCTGCAGAAGAAGATGATCAAGATGGCGGTAGCACAGGGCAAGCACGTTATTACCGCAACTCAGATGCTGGAGTCCATGATCAAGAATCCACGTCCGACCAGAGCGGAGGCAACAGATATTGCCAATGCGATCTATGACGGAACCACAGCCATCATGCTTTCCGGCGAGAGCGCAGCCGGTCTGTATCCGGTAGAGGCTGTTAAGACCATGTCCCGCATTGCGGAGAGAGCAGAGCAGGATATCGATTATCGCGGAAGAATGCAGAGAGTCAAGGAAGACAGACAGGAGACTCCGGATATTACCACGGCAATCTCTTATGCAACCTGTAGCGTGGCATCTGACCTGAAGGCAGCAGCCATCATCACTGTTACCATGTCCGGATTTACCGCGAATATGATCGCACGTTATAAGCCCGGATGCCAGATCATCGGCTGTACGCTGGATGAGAAGGTATATCGTCAGCTGAACCTGCTGTGGGGTGTGAATCCCGTCATGATCCAGAAGGAGCAGACTACGGATGCCCTGTTTGAAGAAGCAGTGTTCAAGGCAAAGCAGGCCGGTCTGGTGAAAACCGGGGATACGGTTGTCATCACTGCAGGCGTACCTCTGGGCGTGGTAGGTAAGACCGATATGATCCACGTGGTGGAAGTAGAATAAAAACGTACTGTACGGCGGTCAAACAGCCGAAACAGGAGCGGGAAAACGAGAACGCAGATATGGGAAAAATTGTATATCTCATGGGGAAAAGTTCCTCGGGGAAAGATACTGTTTTTAAAGAACTGATGAAAGAGGGCACGATGGATCTTCGGACCATCGTGCCTTATACGACAAGACCGATCCGGGCCGGGGAAGAGAACGGTGTGGAATATTTTTTCACAGATGAGACCGGTTTTCAGACCCTGAGGGAACAGGGAAAGATCATAGAGGACAGAGCTTATAATACGGTCTATGGCATCTGGCGGTATTTTACAGTGGATGACGGACAGATAGATTTGACCACGAAGAATTATCTCATGATCGGAACACTGGAAGCCTATGAGAAAATGATTGCTTATTTCGGAACAGAAGCTATTTTGCCGGTCTATATTGAGCTGGATGACGGTGTACGCCTGCAGCGGGCACTGGACAGGGAACTGCGACAGGAGAAGCCGAAGTACGAAGAGATGTGTCGCAGATTTCTGGCGGACAGCGCAGATTTCTCCGAAGAAAAGCTGGCGGCAGCAGGGATCCGGGACAGATTCGAGAATACAGATCTGACAAAATGTCTGAAAGATATTACAAAGTACTTAAAAGAAGCCGGAATATAGCCGAAATACTGATAACAGAGAAGAAAAATGCCGGAATATAGCCGGTAAACAGAGGAAAAGAGGTGGGCGTATGGAAATGAGAGTAAATCAGATACAGCAGCCGGCTTCCGTGGAGCAGGTACAGAACACAGCGCCCACGGATGGCAGCTTCAAGTTCATGCTGGCGAGCCATGTGGAAGAAGCAGAACTGCAGGAGAGACTGACGAACCTGATGGCGGAGATCACCACAGAGGGCGAAAAGCTGGCCAAGAAACGGGATGTGAAGGATATGCGGCATTATCGTGGACTGGTCAAGGAATTTCTCAATGAAGTGGTGACCAGATCCCATTCTTTTTCCAGAGAGAACTTCCTGGATCGGAGAGGACGGCACCGTGTGTACGGCATTATCCGGCTGGTGGATGAGAATCTGGATCAGCTGGCACAGGAACTGATGAAGGATGAAAAAGACAATCTGGCGATCCTGAACAAGATCGGGGAGATCCGGGGACTGTTATTGGATATCTTTACCTGATGAAAAATACAGGAAACGCTTGCGTGATTCGCAAGAAGGCAGTACGATAAAAGCAGGACCAAAAAGACAATAAGATACAGACAGGGGGAATACCAATGGCAACATTTCATGACATCATAGGTCAGGAACAGATTAAAGAGCATTTACAGAACGCCATTTCGGCGAAGAAGATTTCCCATGCTTATATCATCAACGGTGAAAAATCCTCCGGCAAAGAATTTATTGCCAGAGTATTTGCCATGACCCTGCAGTGTGAAAAGGGCGGAACCGAGCCTTGTCAGGAATGTCATTCCTGTAAGCAGGCGTTGTCGGACAATCAGCCGGATATTATCTATGTCAGCCATGAGAAGCCGAATACCATCAGCGTAGATGATATTCGTGCGCAGATTAACAACGATATTGCCATCAAGCCTTACAGCAGCCCGTATAAGATCTATATTATGAACGAGGCGGAGAAGATGACTCCCCAGGCGCAGAATGCAATCCTGAAAACGCTGGAGGAGCCGCCTGAGTATGCAGTGATCATGCTGTTGACTTCTAACGTGAATTCTCTGCTGCCGACGATCCTCAGCCGTTGCGTGGTACTGAACATGAAGCCGGTAGCCGATGAACTGGTGCGTAATTATCTCATGCATCAGCTGCAGGTGCCGGATTATAAAGCGGAGGTCTGTGTGGCATTTGCCAGAGGTAATATCGGCAAGGCGAAATCCCTGGCGTCCAGTGAGGACTTCGATAATATTAAGAATGAAGCGTTGTCGCTATTGAAATATATTCAGGATATGGATCTGAGTGAGATCACCGCAGCGATCAAAAAGATTACGGAATATAAGCTGCAGATCAATGATTATCTGGATCTGATCGCCATCTGGTACCGGGATGTGCTCCTGTTCAAGGCAACCAGTGATGTGAACCATCTCGTTTTCCGTGAAGAGATCAGTGCCATCCGCCGTGTGGCCCAGCGCAGCAGCTATGAAGGAATCGAGGAAGTCATCGAAGCCCTGGATAAGGCAAAGAGGCGCTTGGATGCTAACGTAAATTTTGACCTGACTATGGAACTTTTGATGCTGGAGATCAAGGAGAACGGTTAACAGAAAGACAGGAATAAGTAGAAAGTGAAATTTACGCTTCACTTTCTATTTTTTTGAAAAAAATGACCGGTTGAAATCTCAGGACACTTTCCCGAAAAGCTATTTGCTATCTGTTGCGATTCGGATCTGGAAAAAACGGAACCGGAAAATAAACCGCAGAAACAGCATTGCAGCCGGAAAATACGAAATCGTCTACGGTGTCTATCCGAACTGGAATAAGTACGGAGCGGAGGAACTTTGGCAGATGGCGGCGGATGCCAGTGCGGCACACCTGGAGAGCTAATTTACCGGAATTAAATTGCGGTGTTTGCTTCTCAGCATGTGCCGTCGGTCAATGCGGCATCGGGGAAAAATCATAAATTCCCTTTATTTAACGAACGAATATTTTCTGCCTTCATAAAAACTTCAGCATATTCACAATTCATAAGAATGCCATTGGTTCTTGCTTTAAGTCGATAATATTCTACAATTGGCATAAAAGGACAATTTTGTACACTTTGCTCCTGCTCAAGTGCCTTTTGCCATAGAGAAAAACCTTCGCTTATGTCAAAAAAGGTTTGCGGCCGGAAGGAACTACAATCTTCCCAGTTTTCTGTGTAATAAAATGCTGGTACGTTGTAAGCTGGATACTCACATTTGATGGCTGGTAAGGATGCATAAAAAACAGCATTATTAACAATAGTATGGCAAGCCATATGATCTTTGTGTGTGCTTTGATAATGGGTTATTAAAATCTGCGGTTTCAGCTTGCGGATCAAGGCACAAAGGTCAAGGCATAAGGAATCTGTTGGAACAAGGAAACCATCGGGAATATCATATATTATGCTTTGACCATGTAATTCAGTAACAAAAGAAGTAGCCTCACGCCTTTTCATTTCTATAAATTTGTCTAAATCATCTGTGGCACTGGCACTTTTTTCACTTGTAGTTAAGGAAATAATAACCGGAGTCCAATTTTGCATTGCACAGGTAGATAAAAGTCCCCCGGCAGTTAATTCCATATCTCCAACATGTGCTCCAATAGCTAAAATAACAGGGGAAGTAGGTTTATTCATGATGAACCTCCTTGCTGATTATTTTTTCAAAGAAATCTGTGGGAATTGGTAATTCCATAGCTATTAGACAATTAACAATATCACGCAGTGACTGTACACCAATAACCGGCACAGAAGGATATGGTAATTGATAAATGTATGCCAGAACAATTTGGGTAAGATCCCAGCCGGTTTCTTTGGCAAGCTTTTTAATAGCGGTAAGTCGTTCCCTTGACTTATTGTTATCAAATAATTCCCGACAGGATCGATACTGCGGCGCGGTTTGAAAGTCTGTCCGGTCTGCAAGTGAAAAATAACCTCTGGCTGCTGCTGTATAAGCAAATAACGGGAATTGATTATTTGTGTGTAATTGTTCCAGTTCAGAAGAAATATATGTCATTCCATCATATAAAACAGCGGGCATGTTGGGATACGCAACATTCTTCATAGTTTGATGTGCTGTAAAGCCGGTGATTTTTTTATCATCAGCGTAACGCATAGCTTCATGAATGCGCTCTGCACTCCAGTTAGAGCATCCAAAATAGCGAATTTTCCCCTCTTTTTTGAATTGATTCATAATTTCAAGTATTTCACCCGCAGGAACAGCAGGATCATCAACATGAACCCAGTAATAGTCCAGATAGTCCGTATGAAGATTGGATAGGCTGTTTTCCAAATCATGGCGCAGACACTCGGAATTAATTCGGGGGATGGATTTATCCCAAGGATTTAATGCGCCACCTTTACTATCCAGAATAAAGTGGTGCCGGTTGTGCCTTTCGGAAAAATATCTTCCCAACCACAATTCATTTACCGGAAGTCTTTGCTCAAACCATCGACCGTATACATTTGCAGTATCTAAAAATGTGCCACCAAGTTCCAGATATGCATCTACCAGATAATAATTGTGTGTGTCGGTGTAATCACTGCCGGCTGGAGCAAAACTTGCAGCTATTCTTGGTATAGTGATATTTGTTTCAGGAATGTGTATATGTTTCATTGTTGTACCTCACTTTCATATTCAGGGTATGAATAGAGGAAATTACCGATGAAGTTAATATTTTTTACGATAGTTAACAGGTGTCATATTTGTAATTTGTTTAAATGAAGCTGTAAAATGAGATAGATTAATATAACCTAAACGTTGTGCAATTTCACTTACACTCAAATTTGTGGTGCGTAATAGCATTTTGGCGTAATCAATCTTCTTTTCCTTAATATATTGAGAGACAGATAATCCAAATTCTTTTTTGAAAAGACGATCAAGATAATCTGGGTTCATATGTATATAGTCCGCAACGGTATTTCGGCAGATTTCCTGTTCCAAATGCTCTTTAATGTAATTTTGCACTACATAAACAAGCGAACTGTTTTTGGGTAATAAGCTCTCATTAACTTCAGCAAATTCAAAAATATTTTGTGGACCATGTAGATCTAATTGGAGCATATCTTTCATCTCACCCAGCAACACGGGGATTTTGGCATTATATCCGGTGACACATAGCAGTGGAAGGCTATTTTTTACGAGGGCTGTATACATATTTTTAATCTGTTGTTTTACTTCCTCAATATATTGTACCTTGCAAGGAAACAGGATAAAAATGTTTTGGAGCTGGTAGCTAAAGACAACAGCATGTGGACTAAATGTTTGTACTTCTGTGTAAATTTGTTTTTGAACGTTATAACGTAAATCGGCAACTTGTTGAATATTATTACATTGCTGGCGGTCAATAATAAAAAGTACCGGATAATAGAGTATATCCAACATGGTCTGAGACGGTAAGATATACTCATGACCGGAAATATAGGAGAAAAGCATATCGTGCCATAAACTTTCTTTCTGCAAATATTGGTTTAAATAAAGATCCTTATCTGGATGATGGAGTTTGTCAATACATTTTTCAATAGATGCAGTTATTTGTTGTGGTGTTATGGGTTTTAGAATATAATCCAGGCAGCCAAGCCGTATTGCTTCCTGGGCATATTGAAATACACTGTAATTAGTCACAAAGACACAACCTGTTTGCGGATAATTAGCCCGAATCCAGGAAAGCAAGGCTAATCCATTTGTTTGGGGCATTTCGATATCACACATAACTAAGTCAATCATGGGCTCATTTAAAAAATATCTTTTTGCATCTTCTGCGCTATAAGCAAGGAGTATTTTTTCAATATTTAATGATTCTATGGAAATAGAACGAGCTAATGTTTGAATGATTATTGGTTCATCGTCGACCATAAGCAATATCATAAACAAAATCCTTTCTAAAGTTCAATTGGAATCTTTACTTCTGCACAGGCTCCGCCGGTCTTCGGATTACACAGGTGAATAAATGCATTACCGTCATAAAAATAGTAGAACCTGCTTAAAAGATTTTTCAAGCCAATATGTTCGTTTCCAATGGAAAAAGGCGGTGTATAATTTTCAATATCTTGCAAAAGTGAATCGGGGAAGCCAACCCCATTGTCCCTTATCGTAAGTATAAGGTAATAAGAAGCATCCTCTTGCTGAAGTATGGCAGATACATTTAGTTTTAGGAGCTTGAGCTGTTCATGTGCATATTTTATTGAATTTTCCAAAAAAGTCAATATGGTAAGCGGAGGAATCATACAGCCAGTCAATGAATCGGGAATATTGAAATGTACCTGTGGCTTTTGCGCTTTTTGAACCTGCTGTATGGAAATATAATGCGAGCATTGTTCCAGTTCTTTTCTTAAAGGAATGAGGGATGAACTGCTTTTAAATACAGCCCGGAAATATTCCATAAATTCTAAGGTAAGAGACTGTAACTGCAAGTTTTCTTCATTTATGGAGAGAAAATAAATGGTATTTAATGTATTTATAAAAAAATGAGGGCTTAACTGAAGCTGCAGACATTGTAAATCCAGTTGAGTGCGCTGCAGTTCTTTTTCATAAAGCTCAATTTTCATTGTCTGTATTCTATGAATCATGGTGTTAAAAGAAGCTGCCATATGATCCATCTCCATGCTTCCCATATTTTCAGTCAGTTCGGAAGAAAAGTCATTATCCCGTATACTATCCATATGTTCGATAAATATAAGGATTGGGTTTAATATATTTCTTTGTAAATATGTATTTGCTATTGGAATTAAAGATAGCAAACATAGTGAGAAAAAGGTCGTAATCCAACATAAGACAATAGTAATATAATTCTGTAATGGAATGTCAGCAGATAAAAATACTGAAAAATCTCCGGTGGATGAATCAGCTGTAATTTGAAAA
Source organism: Waltera sp. (assembly GCF_046969025.1). NCBI lineage: Bacteria > Bacillati > Bacillota > Clostridia > Lachnospirales > Lachnospiraceae > Waltera > Waltera sp. Next base: position 13,186 of record NZ_JBKVQF010000007.1, read on the forward strand.
TGCCGTAAGAGAAAAAAATCAAGCATACTATTTTTGTCTGTAAAAGTACCGGTTGGTGCAATTGTTACAGCTGTGTTGGAAAAACTGTAATTTTTTAACTTTTGAATCATGGAATCTGTCGGTACACAGACCCCAAGATAAGCGTTATTACATTTAAATAAGCGCAACAAAAACTGTTGATCCTGCAGTGTAATTAATGTCCAGGAAGCATTCAGAAACTGTTCAGGATTTTTCAACATTTCGCAAAGAGTCTCTTTTGCCTGATAACTGCCATGCGACACATATTCTGAAGAAGGGACGATGACCATTTCGTTGTTTTCAGAATGAAACATAAATAAATAGGCAATTTCCGGGCAAAGATCAATTTTTGAATTAAGATTTTGGTATAAGTGAATTTTTTCCAATGCATAATCTCTGCCGACATAATCATAAGCAATGCTTTGAAAAGCTAGATCCTCTGTTCCGTTTTTTATGAGAAAGAACGAAATCGTACTCAAACGAGAATCAATATCGTCTAAAAAATAATTAACCATATTTTCAGTAGATATTTTTGTTTGCCGATAGGTGGAAAACATAAAGAAAGAATTGGTTATGATTAAAAGAATATTTAGTGGAACTACAAAAAGAAAAATAAATTTGTTTACAGTCTGCTTTAAGGTTCCTTTCATAATCGTTTCTTCCTCATTTCTAAAGCTTGGTATTTTTGCCTCAATAGTTTTTTGAAATTCCCGTGTGAGGGGGAAAGTTGATTACAAACAGAATAAATTACAGCAGTGAAAGTGACGATACAAATGCAGGAAGAGCAGAAATGTTCTTCCTGTTTTTTAACAGAACTTCAGCAGCTGGCGGGGAAAGGAGACAGTATGGCAAAGTTCTTAAATTATGAGGACCGGCTGGAGATAGAAAGCGGACTAAAGGAGCATATGACTTTCACAGAGCTTGGAGAGAAACTGGGAAGGGACAGGACTACCATCACAAAGGAGATCAGGAACTATTCCATCGAACAGGACACCGGTTATGGAAGTTACCCGCATAATACCTGCAAGTACAGAAAAGCATGTAAGAGGAAAAAAGTATGTGGGACAAATGACTGCAGGCATCCACTGGTAGCTGTCTGTAAACAGTGTGAACTCATATGCAACCGTTACTGCGAGCATTATGAAGAAGAAATATGTACCCATCGCTTTAAACCGCCATATGTATGCAACGGATGCAGTGAAGTAAAGAAGTGTACGCTGACAAAAACTGTTTACGATGCTCTGGGAGCCCAGAGGCGGGCAACGGATAAGATATCGGAATCCCGAAGCGGGATCCTTGCTACGGAAGGGGAAATCGCCAGACTCAATGAAATCCTGGTGCCGTTGGTAAAACAGGGGCAGTCTATCCATCAGATCTACCTGACACATAAGGATGAACTGATGTGCAGTGAAAAGACCCTCTACAACTACGTGGATGGATGCCTGTTTGATATCAGGAACATAGACCTGCCAAGAAAGGTAAAGTACCGTCCGAGATATAAAAAACCGGAGCTGAAAGTAGACCGTGGATGCCGTGTGGGAAGGAATTATCATGATTACGAAGTATATATGGAACAGCATCCGGACACAGCAGTGGTGCAGATGGATTCCGTGATCGGCAGCAAGGGAGGGAAAGTCCTGCTGACGATATATTTTGTAAATGTGTCACTGATGCTGGGGTTCCTGCGGGAAGCGAACACCTCAAAGTCAGTGATAGATATTTATGATGAACTGTACCACCGGCTGGGAGGGCAGGATTTTAGGAAGCTGTTTCCGGTCATCCTGACGGATAACGGAAGTGAGTTTTCCAATCCGAAGTGTATAGAGAACGGACCGGATGGAAAAGGATTTCAAAGGACGAGGATCTATTACTGCAATCCAAGTGCGCCGTACCAGAAAGCAGAGATCGAGGTGGGACATGAATTTATACGCAGGATCCTGCCGAAAGGAAGAAGCTTTGATGAACTGACGCAGGCAGACGTAGAGCTGATGATGAACCATATCAATTCCTACCGGAGAAAGAAACTGAACGGAAAAAGTCCGTATGAAGCGTTCAGCTTTTATTATGGAGAAGACCTGGCGGAGAGGCTTAGATGCCACGAGGTTGCAGCCAAAGACATCAACCTCACCGCAAGACTTCTCAAAAAGTAACCAGAAGACAGAATAAAGCACAGACCGCTGGCTGAAATAGGAACAGCAGAAGACGTGAATTATGGCTTGCAAAATTTGTAAGCCAAAACTGACGTCCGGTTTTTGTGCAAAAAAATACTCTGCCATAAGGTGATTATATCATAAAAGCAAGGAAAAAAACGGGAAAGTCATTACAAAAGTGGAAAGTCGGGTACAAAATTTGAAGGTCGCTTTCAAAATGTGAAACTCGTTTACAAAACGGGAAACTCGGGTGACTATTGAGCCTTGGTATTTTTGACATGTAGCACTATATATTATATAGCATATTTAGAATATTATTTGTACATAATGTCAAAAATTGGATAAAAAAAGTCGAAAATAGGGCAGATATGACGAAAGAAAGTATGATAGATTATGTGCACAGGGTATGAAAGAGGTTTAAAAATCTATTATAAAGAAAAGGAGAAGATTAATGAAAAAAAGAAAAAAATATGTAGCTATTATGTGTGCTGCCTTGTTGGCGTTTTCGTCGTTGCTGCAAGGCTGTGGAAAAACAGAAACGGCATCTAAAAATTCAACCAAAGAAGTGTTGTCAGAATCATCGGAGCAACAAAGCACAGAACCGGACAAGATAACATTTGCATTTTTCTGCAATTTATTCATTCCGGAAGATATGGACATGATTGAAGAGGCCTTAAATGAACAGACTCGTAAAAAGATTAATGTAGAGGTAGAACTCGTGCCATTAAGCCTTGGTACTTATAACCAGCAAATAAACCTAATGGTTTCTGGTAATGAAAAGTTAGATTTATATATTATGTTTGGTGGTGATTTCACTTCTGCGATTAATCAGAATAAGCTTCTGCCGATTGCACAGGATACACTGCAGGAATATGCACCTGGGGTAGTCAATGCTTTAGGGGATTATCTGAAAGCATCAACAGTTGGGGACAAAATATACGGTCTGCCGGTAAATAAAGATATGGCACAGGCAAGAGGAATTTCTTTGAACAAAGAGATTCTGGAGAAATATGACCTGGTAGAAATGGGAGAAAATATTTCCAATACAGATGATCTGGCGGAATTATTTGCAATTGTTTCTGAGAAGGAACCGGGTATGGTTATGACGTCTTCTCAGGATAATGGAAAAAGTATACTGGAATCCGGATTTGCTTCATTTGATAAGATGGGCGATTACTATGGGGTTCTGATGAATTGCGGCGAAAATGACTATCAGTTGGTAAATTTGTATGAAACCGAATGGTATAAAGATACGCTGAATTATATTCGTGATTGGTACAATAAGGGCTGGATTTTAAGTGATGGTTCTATCAACCCGGATACGGGTATGGGCTTATATAAGTCAGGAAGACTATTCTCCTACATGGGAGATAAAAAGCCGGGCGGCTATGTAGATGTACAGAATTCAACAGGGATTCCTACCCTGGATGCGCGTATGTCACAGGCCGTTGCTACAACGGATTCCATTAATGGAGTTGTTATGGCTATTCCTATTACATGTGAAGATGAGATCCCTGTATTAAAGTTTCTGAATTTGCTGTATTCAGATCCGGATGTGCTTAATATTATTGATTGGGGTATTGAGGGTGTACATTATGAACGTGTGAAAGGTACCAACACTTTAATTACTTACCCGGAAGGTGTTACCTCTGAAAATGATGGATATGGGCTTAACCAGGGATGGTCGTTTGGTAATCAGCTTATTTCTTATGCATGGGAAACAGTAGAAAATGATAATTATTATGATGAGATGAAGGCTTTCAATGAAAATGCAATTCAGTCGCAGGCAATTGGTTTTATATTTGATTCCTCTTCAGTTAAGTCAGAAATTGCTGCTTTGGATAGTGTATTAGCAGAATATCGACTTGGTTTGGAAAATGGTGAATTAGATCCGGAAGAATATTTGCCTAAATTTATACAGGCTCTGCGTGAGGCTGGTATTGAAAAGGTGATTGCAGAGAAACAGAGACAGTTGGACAGTTGGGTGGCTGAGAAGTAAGCAGTATGGAAGCAAGACACGGTTTATTGTGATTTCGTCAGTATCGACATCTGTTAATAAAATAAACCGTGTCTTATTGTCTCTAAATTAGGAAGGTGATTTATTGATGAAAAAGCAAAAACTGAAAAAAATGAAACGGCAGCTGCCATTATATTTAATGGCCTTACCGGGAATTTTATATTTATTGATAAATAACTATTTACCAATGACTGGGCTTGTGGTTGCATTTAAAGAATTTAATTATAGAGATGGTATTTGGGGAAGTCCGTGGAATGGTGTTAACAATTTTAAATATTTATTTAGCACTTCAACTTCATTGATTATTACCAGAAATACACTTCTTTATAATTTAGCATTTATAGTTTTGAATACACTGGTTGCACTTACAATAGCTATACTGTTGAATGAAATTCGTAAGGGCATACACATTAAGTTTTTCCAGACAGTCATATTACTTCCATATCTTTTATCAATTATTATTGTGGGATATCTGGTTTATGCTTTTCTGGGAAATGATCTTGGATTTGTCAATACACAAATTCTTACCAAACTGGGAATGAATACCATTGAGTGGTATAGTCAACCGAAGTATTGGCCTTTTATTCTTTTATTTGTAAATACATTAAAGAATTTTGGATTTCTTGCAATTATTTATTATGCAAGTGTCATTTCAATCGGCAAGGATTATTATGAGGCAGCAGAATTAGATGGTGCGGGAAAGATGAAGCAAATCTGGTATATTACCCTTCCATTTTTAAAACCTACAATTATAATGATGGTTTTGCTTGCTGTTGGTAAAGTGTTCTATTCAGATTTCGGATTGTTTTATCAGGTTCCGCAGAACTCCGGAGCACTGTTTAGCGTGACAAACACAATTGATACCTATGTGTATCGATCTCTCATTCAGCTGGGTGATGTGGGAATGGCATCAGCAGCAGGAGTATATCAATCAATTGTTGGATTTATTCTGGTGTTTTTAACTAACCTTCTGGTTCGGAAAATTAGTCCTTCAAATGCTTTGTTCTAAAGGAGTGGAGTTATGAGGAAACAAAAAGAACGAAATAGTATAGTGATTATTGTGGCATATGTCGTGCTAGGAATCATTTCATTTATGTGCATTGCTCCTGTGGTTTTGATGGCAGTGGCATCCTTTACAGATAATGATGTTTTGAATTTATACGGATATACATATTTTCCCCAAAAATGGAGTTTAGAAGCGTATGAATTTCTGATTAAACAAGGAACGGTAATTTCGAAATCCTTTCTAAATTCAATTTTAGTTACTTTTATGGGGACTGCTTTAGGGATAATGGTAACCGTACTTTTGGCATATACCATTTCACGTAAAGAACTGGTTGGACGAAAGCTGATCATGCTTTTTGTTTTTTTTACAATGTTGTTTAATGGTGGAATGGTGCCAACATATTTGATGTATACACAAATTTTCCATATTAAAAATACAATGTGGGCATTACTCTTTCCCCATTTATTGGTGAATGGTTTTAATGTATTACTGGTAAGAACATTTTTTAATGAAAACATTCCGGAAGTGCTGTTGGAAGCGGCACGTATTGATGGAGCGGGAGAAATATCTATTTTTCGAAATGTTGTACTGCCGATATCAAAACCTATTTTAGCTACTATAGGACTTCTGGTTGGAGTTGGCTATTGGAATGACTGGTATAATGGATTGCTGTTTGTTACGGATGTTAATTATTATACCTTACAAAATTTTTTAAATAAAATAATGACAGACCTACAGTTCCTTTCACAAAATATGTCAGCTACATCAGATGTTAATTCCATTATAGCGAATGTGCCGTCAGGAACGGTTAGGATGGCAATGGCATTTATCGGTGCATTACCGGTTATCATTGTTTTTCCGTTTTTTCAGAAGTACTTCACAAAAGGTATTACTGTAGGTGCGGTAAAGGAATAGAGAGATATGACAAATAATAGAGACCCTTTTAATTACACGGCTAATTTAATATTGAGAGCAAAACCAGACTTTGAGTATGCAAGAGAACCTCTTTTGAGGCGCATGCCAAACGGTGATTTAGTATGTGTCTGCTTAAGTGGAGGTAAGACAGAACCGGCGAATCAAAATCTGGTAATTATCAGCCGAAGCAAAGATGATGGCTGTACATGGAGTGCACCGGAAATAATTTTTCAACATAGTGAACGTGCCGTGTGGGCAACAGAACTGTTTTGCCACGACAATACAGTGTGCCTCTTTTTGATGACGTATTATGCTCCGTCAAGATATAGAGAGCTGATTTTATATCGTTCTTTTAGCATAGATAACGGAGAAACCTGGTCAGAGCCACAGTCTCTTCCGAATGGAATTATAAGTGGAAGTGTCAGACAAGGAATTGTGCTTAGCAATGGAGCATGGGTATTTCCGATATATTGGCAGGAATGCTGTGGAGCATGGGATTGGAAACTTCATTCCGTACCAAATGATGGTATTGATGAAAATTGGCCATTTCGATGCGGCGTGCTGCGAACAGAAGACAATGGCAAAAGCTTTCACATAGAAGGATACTTGAAGGCACAGACACCGCTTTGGGAAAATAATATTGCGGAGTATGAAAACGGTAAGCTGGTTATGCTTATGAGGGCAGAATTCACGGGATATCTTTATCGTTCTTTTAGTGATGATTACGGGAAAACATGGAGCAAACCGGAAAAAACAGATATTCCAAATCCAGCATCAAAAATTACCTTGCTGAAATCAGGAAATAACATATTATTAATACATAATCCTACCATGTGTCAGGAATTTTGCGACTGGAACAAAAGAAAACCATTGGAAATGTGGGTAAGTAGTGATGGAACAAGGACATGGAATAAAAAAATCCCATTGACAAAGGTTGATGAACCGTTCTTTTATCCGCATGGATTTGTGGATTCGCAAAAGAATTTGATTTATATTGCCTGTGAGAACTCTCAGGAACATTTTTTGTTAAAAATACCTATTAACGAAATAGAAGGTTAGCCTTGAACTTTTATAAAATGTAATTTAAAAGGAAATACTTCTCTTAAAGAGTTCTTCTGCCAGACTTTAGGAGAAGTATTCTTTTATTTATTTCAAACGATTATCTAATAAGGTAGAGTTAGTGATATGAAAAAGATGAAGTATTATACTGAGATTTGAGAGTTAAAAACCTTGACATTTCCGCTATTTCGGTATTATCATATCAGAGTAAAGGCAATGAACGTGCACAGTAAGGTTCTATTTTCCTGACAGAGAGGGAAGCCCACCGGCTGAAAAGCTTCCTGAGGTTCAAGCAGAATCGAAATTCCCACGCGAGCCGCATACCGGAAGAATTCGAGAGCAGAGAGCATGGATTTGGTAGGGTATGACGTTTCCTCACTCGTTACGTGAGTTAAGAGTCTTATCGTGAATGTAAAAATAATTTTCATTTTTCACATAAGGAATTTGGGTGGTACCGCGGATATAAATTCGTCCCAATGGGGTGAAGTTGTATGCGCGGTTTTCTTGTATATAAATTTCCCCAGGCACAAGTAAAAATACGTGTGAATCATTCACACAGCCTGCAAATAAAAAGTCAAGGCTAAAATGAAAGAACTTTGAAAATTTTATACAGGTTGAAAATTAGACATCAAAACAAGACCACCACACCAGTGCTGGTCTGAAAGGTATAGTAGATAATTAAGATTCTGGAAGAGATGCAAGATATTCTTTCACTCGTCCATAGTAGATGCGTAGAAACTTGTTAGCACCGGCAGTCATATAGACATAATACGGTTTCTTTTGAGCCCGTTTTTTGTCTAAGAACTGATACACAGGATCATCTTGTGGATGTGTTTTGATTAAGACATCCATTACCTGAAATAGTGTTTTCCTGAGGTCAGAAGAACCTCGTTTTGAAGTTGGAACACTTTTCTGTTCATAAGAGCCGGATTCGTTAACACCAGGGTCTACACCGGCAAAAGCAGTAATGGCACCCTTGTGAGTGAAACGGGAAACATCACCAATCTCAGCCATCAGTTGAGGACCGAGTGACGTTCCAACCCCTTTCATTGCCATAACAACGGGATACTCCGGAAGCTTGGATGCAGTTTCGTTCATGAGAGTGCGTAGCGACTCAACAGTAATAGAAGCACTGTTAAGTTGGTCAACTGCCTGCTTGATAATAAGCTTTGTAATGTCATCCTTAGGAAGTACAGGAACAAGCTCCTTTGCTTTTCCATAGATTTCTTCAGCTTTTGACTTGCTGAAGTTGTACTTCTTGCGTTTGCACCAGTTTTCATAGTGATCAATAAAAGCGTTTATGGACATTTTACGGACACAGTCTACATGCCAGTATGTAGATGCAAAATCGACCCATTTCTGGCTGCCGTCACTACGTGCAGGACTGTCAAAATAAGTATTAACACCAGGATAGGTTTGGTCAAGGATGCCGATAAGGTTATTCTTCATAGCCGTCTTGTGCTTCATGTAAAAGCCAAACTGACGGTTCATGGTTTTGAGTTGATTGCGTAATTCATCCATAACGCTATACTGTTTCAGATTTTGCCACTTGTCAAGTGCATATCGGGCAATTTTAACAGAGTCAGCTTTATCTGTTTTGACTTTACGAAGGGAATCGTTATCAAAATCCTTGATAAGCTTTGGGTTAATGGCACTAACGAAAAGATTTGCTTCGGAAAGTTGATGGGCAAGGACTTCGTAATAGCGTCCGGTATGCTCCATTACAATTCGGGACTCACCTTCGATAGACTTGATAAGTTTTACAAGCGAATTGATGTCACTGGATGTGTGTTTAATTTCAAAGGGTGTGGAAACAATTTCGCCAAAAGGCCGCATAATAGCAACCATACTTTTACCTTTTGAAACATCGATACCTACTGCGTTCATAAATTTGTCACTCCTTAAGATTATTGCAATGGATAAGTACCAGTTTTACTCATTGCCTATTCAATCTACTGTGGTGTGACACGAATGCACCTGAGGTGATTCAACCTGCATAAAACGAACGCTGCGAATGAGGAGCTGGTTATCAGTCTGTGTTACGGACGCGAAGTCCAAGAAAGGAGAAGATATCCAATTGCTACCTACATTCTAACAGCTTAAGCAACAAGATGGATAATTCCTTACTGGCTGTAAGGGATATTAACCATAAATATATTGTAGTAGAAATGAGGAGTAAGATGGCAGATTTAAACGAATTGAATGAAAAAGTCGAACAGATCAAAGCCGACATCCGGGAACAACTGGAAAAGATCGAGAATACCAAGGGTGTCTACGAGTACAAAAAAACCATTCTCGACAAGAACGGTATTATCGGCGGTCTGATGAAGCAGATGGGTTCCGTGCCCAAGGAAGAGAAGGCTGACTTCGGTAAGAAAGTCAATGAACTGAAGAACTGGGCCAGCGAGCATTTTGACGAGCTGAATACGAAGTTAAAAGAAAAAGAGATGGAGCTACGCTACGAGAGTGAGAAGATCGATATCTCCATGCCGGCAAAGAGCCGTAAGACCGGTAATCTGCATCCTGTAACTCAGGTGCGTAACCAGTTAATCGACATTTTCGCATCCATGGGCTTCAGCGTATATGAAGGTACTGAGATCGAGACCGATTATTACAACTTCACCGCACTGAATACCCCGCAGGATCACCCCGCAAGAGACATGCAGGATACCTTCTACCTGTCTCCGGAATTTCTGCTTAGAACCCAGACCTCTGCAGGTCAGGTACACGTTATGGAGAGCCAGAAGCCTCCCATTAAGATCCTGAGCCCCGGTAAAGTATTCCGTTCCGATGATGATGCGACCCATTCTCCCATGTTTACCCAGATGGAAGGTCTCGTAGTAGACAAGACCATCACTCTGTGCGACCTGAAGGGTATGCTGGAAGTACTGGTACAGAAGATTTTCGGTGAAGGTACCACCACAAGACTGCGTCCTTCTTACTTCCCGTTCACCGAGCCTTCCGTAGAGGTGGATGTCAGCTGCTTCGCCTGCGGAGGCTGTGGCTGTCGTCTGTGCAAGGGTACCGGCTGGATCGAAGTACTGGGTGCCGGTATCGTGAATAAGAAGGTACTGGAGAACTGTGGCATTGATTCCGAGGAGTACAGTGGACTGGCATTCGGTATCGGTATTGAGCGTCTGGCAATGTTAAAGTACGGTATTAACAATATCAAACTGTTATATCAATCTGATATGAGAGTACTGGATCAGATCAATGATGACTAAGATCACGGAAATATGATTTTAGAACAGTAGCAATGCAAGGAATAGTACGAGAGGACGTCGTAAAAGACGACGCCGAAGGAGGTAAAAGATATGTTAGTACCACTTAGTTGGTTAAAAGAATATGTAGATATTGATGTAGAAGCCAAGGAACTGGAGGAAAAGTTATTTTCCTGCGGATTTGAGGTAGAGGAATCCTATGAAGTAGGCAAGGATATCAGTGGTGTGGTCGTAGGTCTGGTAGAAGAGTGTGAGCCGATCCCTGAGACCCACTTACATGTATGTAAGGTAAACGTAGGAGGCGCAGAGCCCCTGCAGATCTGCTGTGGTGCAGATAACGTACACGCAGGCGGCAAATACCCTGTAGCACTGGAAGGTGCCCAGGTATATGCTACCGCAAAAGATCATGTGACCATCGAAGGTACCATGAAGATCAAAAAAGGCAAGCTTCGTGGCTATGAGTCCTGCGGTATGCTGTGTTCCGGTACCGAGCTGGGACTGAACGAGGATCTGTATCCCGGCGCTGGCTACAACGGATTGCTGGTACTGCCGGAGGATGCTGAGGTCGGTGCGGACGTAAAGCCCCTGTTACAGTTGGATGACTGGATCTTCGACATTGCCATTACCGCCAACAGACCGGACTGCGAGAGCATCTTCGGTATTGCCAGAGAAGTAGCGGCTATCCTGAATAAGCCTGTGAAGACTCCGGCACTGGATTATACTGAGAGCGGCATTACCAAGGACGGATTTACCGTAACCGTGGATGCTCCGGATCTGTGCCCCAGATATATCGCACACTATGTAACTGATGTGAAAATCGGCGAATCCCCCGCATGGATGAAGAGACGTCTGGCACTGGTAGGCATCGGATCTATCTCCAATGTTGTAGATATCACGAACTACATCTTAAAAGAGCTGGGTCAGCCTATGCACGCATTTGATTCTTCTTACATTGAAGGCAATGCCATTCATGTAAGACGTGCCCATGACAAGGAAAAGATCATGACTCTGGATGAAAAAGAGTTTGAATTAAACGAAAATAACCTCGTTATCTGCGATGGCGTAAAGCCTGTAGCTTTAGCCGGTATCATGGGTGGTTTGAACTCCGAGATACGCGACACCACAGAGGCTGTCATCTTCGAGTCCGCAAAATTTGCAAGAGACAATATCCGCAAGAGCTCCAGAGCACTGGGACAGTCTTCCGATTCCTCCCAGAGATATGCCAAGGGTGTGGATGAGTATGCTACCGTTATGGCCAGCAAGAGAGCACTGCATTTGATCGAGGAGCTGGGCTGCGGTAAAGTATCCTCTACTCACGTAGAAGTCAGCACCGGCAACTCCATCGAGCCTGCCGAGATGAAGGCAAGCATCAAGAAAGTAAATGGTGTACTGGGTATTGAAGTACCTACCGCTGATATTGAGAGAATCTTAAAATCCCTGAACTTCCAGCCCGTAATTAACGGTGACGAACTGACCATTCAGGTACCCGCATATCGTGAAGATATGGAATCCTATCCCGATATTGCAGAGGAAGTGATCCGTATGTACGGTTACGACCACGTAACACCGACCTTTCTCGCGGCAGCAGCTGTAACCAGCGGCGGCATGAATACCAAACAGAAGACCGAGCTTAAGATCAAGAGAGCATTATGTGCACAGGGCGCATTTGAGGGTGTACATTATTCCTTCTTCTCTCCTTCCGATCTGAATCTGTTAGGCCTGCCTGAGGATGCACCGGAGAGAAAGGCAATCCGCCTGATCAACCCGATCAACGAGGATCTATCCCTGATGCGTACCACTTTGGCACCTCAGATGATTCATGCCATCGCCCGTAATCAGAAGAACGGCTGTCTGGAAGGCAGAGTATATGAGATCGGCAATAAATTCATCCCTAAGGATCTGCCTTTGACCGAGTATCCCGATGAGAGAGAGACCATCTGCATCGGTATCTGGGGTAAGGAAGAGAATTTCTTCACCCTGAAAGGTCTGGTAGACACGGTAGCAGAGACACTGTTCATTGATTTCGAATATGTAGAGGACAAGAAGACCTTCCTGCATCCTTATCGTACTGCAAAGATTCTGTACAACGGCGAAGAGATTGGCTACCTGGGTCAGCTGACCTACGAGATCCAGAAGGAAGAAGATATGCGTGAATCCGCATACATCGCAGAGATCGATCTGAAAGCCCTGCGTCCCGTATACGGCAAGGTTCCTACCTTCGCACCGATCTCCAGGTTCGCCAAGGAGACCAGAGACCTGGCACTGGTAATGAGCAAGTCCGTTACCTGTGGCGAGGTAGAGAAGGCCATCGCGGAAGCCAGCAGCTTCGTAGAGTCTGTAGAACTCTTCGATGTCTATGAGGGATTACAGGTGGGACCCGAGAAGAAGTCCATGGCCTTCACCGTAACCTTTGCCCCGAAGGAGGAAGAATTCACCACAGAGGCAGTGGACGGCTACGTGAAGAAGATTCTCAAGAACCTGAACAATAAGCTGGGTGTGGAACTCAGATCCTAATGATAATATTAGAAAGCGGCTAACTGTAAAAGGAGGCCGCTTTTTTGGTAATTTTTGTATACAAATTTTTCTACTGGAAAAAGCATGTCAGGCAGTATTAGTTTCTAACTATATATCTACGAAAGATTTCCTATTGATTCTGGTATTTCACGACGCTACAATTAAGTTAATTTCTTACAAGAAGGAAGAATAGTAGCGCTATAGTACAAACGGAGGAACTGGTGAATGAATGATGTTTCGCTGTGGCAGAATGAAATACAATTTCCTGTAAAAAATATTTGGGATAGTTTGAATATTTTTTACATTTCGGATATTCATCTAGAATTTCACATTGAAGGGTTTGAAACTATAAAGAAAAGATCTTTGCCTCCGGCAATTCGAAAATTGGTAATTGATATTTTTGGAGAAAACAAGGACAGAGCAAAAAGGGGATATTTTGACTACATTATTATTGATGGAGATATAGCTGATGACATAGCGATAGTTGATATTTTTTTCTCGTGTCTTAATAAAGAGATTCCATCTATGGAAAAAGTGTTATATGTGTTGGGAAATCACGAATTGTCTGCTTATTCTACAAGGCGAGAGTGCTATGAACAGTATATGAAACTTTCTGCAAAGCATGGGATTCACCTTCTTATTAATGATGGTTTTATGAAATATGATTATATAGATAAACGTAGTGTTCCGAAGTGTCTTATATTTGGAGGAACTGGTTTCTCCAAATATAATGAAATGTATAACACTACGAACTTGTGCTATTCGAAGGATTTAATAAACAACAGGGATGAAGAGATTAAAGAGTCAGAAATATTTTATTCAATATACAAAAAATATCTTTTAAAAGCAAAAAAAATGCACTTGCCGTTGATTGTAATCAGCCATTGCCCTGTAAATGATTGGTTAAAAGAAGGAGAGGAAGATTCCCAATGTATATATTTTTATGGGCATGATCATCACAACAGATATGTTCGTGATAAATATAGGACAATTTTTGCGGATAATCAGATAGGATATACGGGAAATATTCAAATGAAATTATGTAGTTTGGGGTGCGTGTATGATCCTTTCATTAGATATACGGATGGATGCCACAAAATTAGTATAGAGGAATATGTGCTTTATTATAGATATATTGGAGAGAGATTGAATGAGCCTAAGCTCATAAACAATATTTTAAAGCAAAAAGATGCCGGCTTATACCTGATAAAACATGACGGATACTATGGTTTTTTTGTAAAGACACAAAAAGGAGTCAAAATGTGTGTAGGAGGAATGGTTAAGCAGGTCAGTACGATAAATGGCATGGATTATTATAATCATATCATGGTAAATCCATATGATGGTAAGTTAACCTACTACTATTCTCCTGTATTTGGAGTTGCAAAACAGTTTGCATCATTTGACAAACTATTAGAATCGATTAATAAGGAAAGACTTAGTGAACAAATAACCACAGCCGAGCAAATTGAGGAACAGAAAAAGATATTAGGAGTGTTACAGAAAGAGAATGCATTGATATGTCAACCGCAGCAAAACTTGTCAGAATATATTGACAAAATGATTTTTATAGACAGAAAAGAAAGCTTATATGCTGTTTCTAGAAGAGTAAATCAGGTACAACGATTGTTCTCGGCAAATTTGCTTCGCGAATGGGACAATACACTTGTGGCCTCAAAAATTGAATTTAAAAGTAATGAGATAAGTGGGTATAATCTAATAGAGGATAACTGGAAAAATATATTACTGTTACGGAGAGAAGATGTAACAGAAAAAATGTTACGGAAAATAATACTTGGGAGAAATAAAAGAAATTTATTTCCGTATATTAGCTATGAAAACTGGGGCGGAAAGGTGTTTCCATTGTGCCGTGCAAAGGATGAGGAGATTGAACTGTTTATGTCACTGGTACCGGATAGCATGTTTAAAGATAGGATAATAAGAGAACAACTTATGAATAAATTGGATGATGATTTTTTGAAATATTATCCTGCAAAGTACTTTACGTATGACTTGCTGCAAAAATATGTGAAAAGTTGTGGCGAATTAGCAATAATAAAAAATGCACCATATTTGGCAAGAATGAAAGAACAGGCGCATATAAGGCGATATTTTATTGAAATTGCAGAAAAAAACGCAAACTATACAATAAAGCACATTGATGAACTTCCAAAAGAATATCAGTGTGAGGAATTATATCAGAAACTTGCATTGTCATTATACCAAAAGCATAGACCCAAGTGGTGCCCAGACTATATATGGAAATATCATAATAATCCGCGTTAAAAAAAGAGTCAAACTATAATTTTTCAGTTGCAATTTCCATGATTTTGGATATAATAATATTACCAGAAGCCCCCACACCTCTCATAGAAGTGTCAAATGGGGGCACATTTTTTCTAAAGAGGAGGAGTGCTTATTAAAAAACCGAAGACATATGATCAGCAGATAGCAATACTAAAGAACAAAAATATTGCTATTATAGATGATGTAAGCGCAAAGACATTTCTAAAGCAAGTTAACTACTATCGTTTTTCTGGATATTTTCTTCCATTTCAAATCAATGGACACGGTTCATTATTTCCCAATATTACATTTGAAAGACTTCAGGCAATATATGAATTTGATGAGCAATTACGAAATCTTATAGCCGGAGTAGTGGATGAAATAGAAGTTTATTTTCGCTCACAATTAGCATATTATCATGCACATAAGTATGGAGAGGAAGGATATATGGATGCTTGTAATTATAATAATAAACATGACCATATTGCCTTCACAAAAAGGATTAATTCTTGCATAAAAGAGAATGCAAGGACAACAGTTGTCCAGCATCATATGAAGAAATATAACGGACATTTTCCAATATGGGTAATTATTGAATTTTTCTCGTTTGGCACATTATCATATTTTTACAGGGGAATGAAAAATAATGATAAGGCAGCTATTGCGGCAAATCTTTATAGTATTAACTACCAAACACTTGACAGTTGGATGCGATGTCTCAATGATCTTAGAAATAAGTGTGCACATTATTCAAGACTGTATTACTGGATATTTCCGGCAATCCCCAAAATGCCGTCATCAGAGAAATATATTCCAACAAGGCGACTGTTTGCACAACTTTATATGTTAAAACTTATGTATCCAAATCATCAGAAGTGGAATGAAAACGTATGGAAACCACTTGTAAAACTTGTGAATAACTATAAAAAATATATATCAAATAAGCACTTGGATTTTCCATACAGATGGAAAGCAATGCTAAAATATAAATAATTGTCATACACATATAAAAGCGACAAAATATAGCGATAATATTACAGTAGTCATTTCTCCAAAGATATGCTAAAATAGCAGTTGCAGGCGCGTTTTGCGCAGACAACTGTTATTTTTAACGTTATCGTAATTATTCGGCATTCCTCGCAAATTTATGAAAATTGCCTTGGCTCTGAATAGTTACATATTATTTTAAATGAAGATGCCAACGGCATCAGTGAGGTAGATAGATATGACAAAAGTAATTGGTGTAAGATTTCGTACAGCGGGCAAGGTATATTTCTTCGATCCGTTGCAGCTTGAGATAAAGAGAGGCGACCACGTGATCGTGGAGACCGCCAGAGGCATAGAGTTCGGCACGGTCGTTGCGGGAGTGCATGAGGTGGAGGATGACAAGGTGATCCAGCCCCTGAAGCCTGTGATGCGGATCGCCGGAGAGAGAGATATCGAGCAGGAGGCTGCCAACAAAGAAAAAGAGAAGGAAGCCTTCAAGATCTGTAAAGAGAAGATATTAAAGCATGGTCTGGAAATGAAGCTGATCGATGCGGAGTATACGTTTGATAACAATAAGGTATTATTCTATTTTACGGCGGATGGACGTATCGACTTCCGCGAACTGGTAAAGGATCTGGCAAGTGTGTTCAAAACACGTATCGAGCTGCGCCAGATCGGTGTCAGGGATGAGACCAAGATACGCGGCGGTATCGGTATCTGTGGAAGGCCTCTGTGCTGCCACAGCTATCTGTCGGATTTCGTACCGGTATCCATCAAGATGGCGAAGGAGCAGAATCTGTCCCTGAATCCGACGAAGATCTCCGGAGTCTGCGGCAGACTGATGTGCTGTCTGAAAAATGAGGAAGACACTTACGAGGAACTGAACCGCAAGCTTCCCGGTGTGGGCGACTATGTCCAGACGGCGGACGGACTGCATGGAGAAGTACAGAGCGTCAACGTACTGCGTCAGCTGGTCAAGGTACTGGTAGAAGCCGGTGACGAGAAGGAACTGAAGGAGTACGAGGCAGACACGTTACAATTCAAGAGACGCCGCGGCAAAAAGAGCGGACAGGAACTGTCCAAGGAAGAACAGAAGGAACTCGAGAAGTTAGAGGAGATCGAGGAGAAGGAAGAAGCGGAAGAACGCGCAGAAAAACGTGCGGAGCAGCGTCAGGACCGCAGAGAGCAGAGAACTGACGGAGAGAATCGTGGTGACAACCGTGGAGAAAACCGCAGACGCGACGGACGCAGGGACGACAACCGCAGAAATAATAACCGCGGGGAAAATAACCGTAATGGCGAGCATCAGAACCGCAATGACAACCGCGGTGGTGACAATGGCAGCAGAAATGAGAACCGCAGGGACAATAATCGTGGTGACAGACGCCGCGAGAACCGTCCGGATCAGGTAAGGGAGAACGGCAATGAGCAGTCCCGTTCAGGCAGTCAGATACAACAGGAAGGCGGTAACAGTCAGGAAGGCGAGCGCAGATCCCAGCGGGACAATTCTTCCCGCAGAAGACCGAGACACGGCGGCAGAAGAGACGGGAATAACGGTAATAATGGTAACGGAAGAAAACCGGAGAATACGAATGAAGGTTGAACTGAAGGAAAAAGAGCGGATCGATGACCTTCAGCGGAACGGTTATCAGATCATACAGAATCCGGAGAAATTTTGTTTCGGTATGGATGCGGTGCTTCTGACAGGATTTGCCCATGCCAGAGAAAAGGATACGATGCTTGACCTTGGCACAGGCACCGGGATCATCCCGCTTCTGATGGAGGCAAAATACCACTGTTCTCATCTCACCGGACTGGAAATCCAGGAGGAGAGCGCAGATATGGCGAGACGCAGCGTGGCACTGAATGACCTGCAGGATCGCATTGACATCGTGACAGGAGACATCAAGGAAGCAGACCAGATTTTCCCGGCTGCTTCCTTTGACTGTATTACCTGCAATCCTCCGTATATGATCGGACAGCATGGATTGACGAACCCGGAGGAACCAAAAGCAATCGCCAGACACGAAGTGCTCTGCACGCTGGAGGATGTGGTCAGCAGGACAGCAAAACTGTTAAAGCCCGGCGGACATTTTTACATGGTACATCGCCCTTTTCGGCTGGCGGAGATCATGACCATGTTGGTAAAATACAAACTGGAGCCGAAACGGATGCAGCTGGTATATCCCTACATCGACAAGGAGCCCAATATGGTGCTCATCGAGGCGGTGCGAGGCGGCAAACCCCGCATGACGGTGGAGAAGCCGCTGATCGTATACCAGGCGCCGGGAGTATATATGCCGGAAATATATGATATGTATGGATATTAGATAGTTAAGATATTGTAACTATTCAGCACACCATCCACCGTATAATTATGTCAAATGTTCTTACGAATGCGAGCATTCGCCATACATAGTGACATGATATCATGGCTTTGAATAGTTATAGACTACTATGATTTGGAGAGGAGGCGGAGCTCATGCCCGGAACTTTATATTTGTGTGCAACGCCCATTGGCAATCTGGGTGATATGACACCGCGGGTGGTGGAGACCCTGCAGACGGTGGATGTGATCGCGGCGGAGGATACCCGTAACAGTATCAAGCTGCTGAATCATTTCGACATCCACACACCTATGACCAGTTACCACGAGTACAATAAAGTAGAAAAAGCGCACCAGCTGGTAGGACAGCTGCTGAATGGACAGAATATTGCACTGGTCACTGATGCCGGTACCCCGGCGATCTCCGATCCCGGTGAAGTACTGGTGCGGATGTGCCAGGAGCAGAGCGTTCCCGTCACTTCTCTGCCGGGTCCGGCAGCATGCATTACGGCGCTGACTTTGTCGGGACTCAGTACGAGAAGGTTTTGCTTTGAAGGATTTCTGCCTGCAGATAAAAAGGAAAAGAAAATGATCCTGGAGGAACTGAAGACCGAGAGCCGTACCATGATCCTCTATGAAGCTCCTCATCATCTGATCCGGACACTGGAGGAACTGTATGCGGCACTGGGGGAGCGGCGGATCACGTTGTGCCGTGAACTGACCAAGAAGTTCGAGACCGTATTCCCCACCACTTTGGAAAAGGCGTTGGATTACTACAAGACAGAGGAGCCCCGCGGGGAATATGTCCTGGTAGTGGAAGGGAAAAGTCCGGAAGAGAAACGACAGGAAGAGATCGCATCCTGGGAATCCATGAGCATTGAAGAACATATGGCTTATTACGAAGAGCAGGGCATGGATAATAAATCCGCCATGAAGCAGGTGGCAAAAGACAGGGGTGTCGGAAAACGGGAAATCTATCAGTACTTGCATGGCAACTCATGAAACAGTGAAAATACCATAATGAAACCGAAGCAAAACAGACAAAAGCATATGAGGATAATGTAGGATACATCCATGAAAGGCATATGCGGAGAGAGGGAAAATGACTAATTGTGACGCTTGTGTCAATTATGAATATGACGAAGACTATGAATGCTATTGCTGCATGGTGAATCTGGATGAAGATGAAATGTACCGCTTTTTATCCGGAACCCAGCAGGAATGTCCCTACTTTCGACTGGATGACGAATATGCGGTGGTAAGACACCAGATGTAAGGTAAAAATTCACGAAAGCAAGGTCAAAAAGTCTACTTAAATGGTAGAGAATGCTGATTGTGAAAGTAAAAACCGAGTAGTATAATACGAAGTTGCGTACTGAAAAATAGTACGCAACTTCTTTTGTTTGTGTGCAATATAATGATGATGCCAGGGTCAAAAGCCCCGACATCAAAGAAATGAAATACTAAAGTTAACAGGTAGGGTGACAATATCATGAAATATGTGAAACAATTTTCGATTATCCTGGGAATCTCCTTTTTGGCAGAGCTTCTGGAGATCCTGATCCCGTTTCCCATCGCAGCCAGCGTTTATGGTCTGGTGATCATGCTGGTGGGGCTGATCACGAAGCTGATCCCACTGGAAAAGGTGGAGACCGCAGCGGATTTCCTCGTGGATGCCATGTCCATTATGTTCGTACCCGCTACCGTGGGAATCATGGCAAGTGTGGATGCTTTAAAAGAGATGCTGCTTCCCATCTGCGTGATCACGGTGGTATCCACGGTACTGATCATGATTGTGACAGGCCGGGTATCCCAGCATATTATCCGGGGGCAGAAAAACAAAGGTGCCGCAGCCATGCAGACGGTCGGAACCAAAGCTGCCGCAGATGATAAGGAGGACAGATAAATGAATGAAATATTGAGTCAGTCCATATTTTTCGGCATTGCCATTACACTGGTCACCTACGAGATCGGTCTGTGGATCAAGCAAAAGACCGGAAAAGCCATTGCCAATCCCTTACTGATCTCCGTAATCCTGATCGTGGCAGTATTGTTATTGTTCCATATAGATTATGAGACCTATGCAAACGGTGCGCAATATATCAGTATTTTCCTGACTCCGGCAACGGTCAGCCTGGCAGTGCCTCTGTATCGTCAGCTGGAGCTGTTAAAGACTTATCCCAAGGCCATTTTCGGCGGAATCATCGCCGGCGTGCTGACTGCCATGGTGAGCGTTTTTGCTTTAAGCATGATGTTCGGTCTGAATCATGAGCAGTATGTAACGCTTCTGCCGAAGTCCATTACCACGGCTATCGGTATGGGGATTTCTGAAAAAATGGGTGGGATCGTGACCATTACCGTAGTTGTCATCATTGTCACCGGAATCTTAGGTAATATTCTGGCAGATACGATTTGCCGCCTGTGTAAGATCGAGGATCCTATTGCCAAAGGTCTTGCCATCGGTACCAGTGCTCATGCGCTGGGAACTGCAAAAGCCATGGAACTGGGTGAGATCGAAGGCGCCATGAGCAGTCTGTCCATCGTGGTCTGTGGTATTTTGACCGTGATTTCGGTATCTATATTTGCCAATTTTATTTAATGATACCAGGGTAAAAGGTCTAAAGCCGCATGAGCTTGCTCATGGCTGGTTGAAAGACCTTGGGACCCGTCCCCAATATGAGCATAAAAGAGGGATGATAATCCCACGATATGCGAATAGTGGGGAGAATTGTGGAAGTGCATAGCACGGAACAATTCTTAGGTATCATATTTATTGAATATAAAAAAATATCCTGCGCATACTAACCTCGCAAATAAGAAAAAGGAGGTTAACAGCATGAGTGATATTTCAGAATTAGATCTGCAGAATCTGCGCCATCTGATCGGCGGTTTTGACACGACCCACTGCAAAATGCAGGAGTACGCCAAGGAAGCGGAGGACCCGAAGGTAAAACAGTTTTTTGAAAAGGGTGCTCGCAGCGCGATGGAGAACAAACAGCAGCTTATGAAGTTTTTGCAGTAAGGAGGCAGCAGAATGCAGGAAAAGACAATGGTAGCAGATACTCTGGCCGGAATCAACGGCGAGCTGACCCGTTATGCGGGAATGATCGCCCAGTCGGAGAATAAGGAGTTAAAACAGACACTGAAGCAGTTCCGTACGGCCTGTGAGCAGTCCCAGGAGGAACTGTACCAGATCGCCAGAGAGAAGTCTTATTATGTGCCGGCGGAGAAAGCCACCGCAGAAGAAGTGGCACATGTGAGAAGCCTGTTCGCACAGGGAACTCTGTAGATCCGAAGGTAATAAATATAACTTATAAATGTAGTTTAGAGTAAACCTCCCGGAGAATTTATTCCCGGGAGGTTTATTTTAGTGCACCTGATAAGAAGCGTTGAATCTGGCAGGGAGCACTGCCCGCAAGGCTCATTTTGCATGTGACATCCCGTCGGGAGCAACGTGCAAAGGTGACCTGTGCCGCATAGGACATACCGCTGCCCGCATATAGTGAAACGAAGGAATAGCAGGCGGTTTATGAGATGCTTAACTATATCTGGGCAGGAATGATCCTGTTAGGTGTGATCTATGGTGTCTGTACCGGGCAGATGAGCGCACTGACGGGAGGCGCGTTAGACAGTGCCAGAGAGGCCGTGAGCCTCTGCATCACCATGGCGGGGGTCATGGCATTGTGGATGGGACTGATGGAGATCGCGCAGGAGTCTGGAATGATCGCGAAAATGACAAAAGGGATTCGCCCCTTTCTGAAATTCATGTTCCCCAGGCTCCCGGAGGATCACCCGGCAGGGGAATACATAACCACGAATCTCATTGCCAATGTCCTGGGGCTTGGCTGGGCCTGCACGCCGGCTGGATTAAAGGCCATGGAGCAGCTGGCGGAGCTGGAGAAACAGAGGGCAGAACAGCGACGGATAGAGCAGCAGAGGATGCAGCCTGTGAACAGGCAGTTACGACCAGTGACAGGGCAGGGGACGGAGAAGGGACGACGGGGATCGGAGGATCGGCGGTATGGAGCAGAGGCCACGGCAGCCAGCAACGAAATGTGCACCTTCCTGATTCTGAATATTTCATCCTTACAGCTGATCCCGGTCAATATGATCGCCTATCGCAGCCAGTACGGCAGCGCCAATCCGGCGGTGATCATTGCTCCGGCGCTGGTGGCCACACTGTTCAGTACGATCATTGCCATCATTTACTGTAAATGGAAGGACAGGTGAGGATCATGATGAACACATTGACACACATGTCAGATATTATGATTCCCATGGTGATTTTCTGGATCGTGGGTTATGGGATGGTCTCGGGGGTGAAGGTCTATGAGACTTTTTTGAAAGGGGCCAAAGAGGGCCTGCGCATCGTTGTGGAGATCCTTCCGACACTGGTAGGATTGATGATGGCAGTGGGGATTCTCAGGACCTCCGGCTTTTTTGACCTGCTGGGGCATCTGATCGGACCTGCCACACAGGCGGTGGGACTTCCGGCACAGCTGATACCGCTCCTTATTGTGAAAATGTTCTCTTCCTCTGCGGCAACCGGGCTGGTACTGGATATTTTTAAGACCTGTGGGCCGGATTCTTATGCCGGGATGCTGACTTCGATCCTCATGAGCTGTACTGAGACTATTTTTTACACCATGAGCGTGTATTTTCTGGCAGCAAAAGTAACAAAAACCCGCTACACGCTGCCGGGGGCATTGCTGGCAACGTTAGCGGGAACAGTGGCAAGTATTTTCCTTGCGGGAAAAATGTGATGATAATCCCACGATAGGCGAATATTGGGTAGAATTGTGAGAGTGCGCAGCACGGAACAATTCGTGGGCATCATATAACTAAATCAACTGCAAGCTTCGCAAAATAAACAAGAACACCGTCAGGGTAACGGAACTTAAAAACGTGGTGGCAACGACCACGCTGGAAGTCAAAGTTCCTTCGTGGTTCATGTTTTTTGCCATGATATAGCAGCTGACAGTGGTGGGAGAGCCCAGCATAATGAGGATCGCTACCAGTTTTTCTCCGGTGAAACCGAAATGCACGGCCAATGGCAGGAATAGAGCGGGCCATATTACCAGCTTTAACACGGTTGCCACTCCGGTGGGGGCTAAAAGCTTTAAGGCTTTTTTACCCTCGAATCCGGCACCGAGGCCGATCAGGGCCAGAGGGGTAGCCAGTACGGCAATATTGCTGATGGTCTTGGAAATGATCACGGGATAATGGATCCGGCAGGCGCTGGACAGCATGCCCAGAGCGATACTGATAATGATCGGATTCGTGATGATCCCTTTTAGGGATTTCAGCAGGGATTCCTTATCGAAGCCCTTCGCATCCGGTCCGGTGAAGGACAGGATCAGCACGGCAGCGATATTGTACAGGGGAACCGTACCCACGATCATCAAGGGAGCCATGCCGGAGTTCCCGTAGATGTTCTGTATAAAGGCGATACCCAGGACAGCGGCACTGCTTCGATAGCTTGCCTGGACAAGCTCTCCCAGGCGGGATTTGTTCTTATAAAAAATGCCTGCCACGACCCAGGTGATGACGATGCAGAACAGGGTCACGAAGAAGCAGAACAGCACGTAACCGGTATCCCATACACTGTAAAAATCTGCAGTGGACATGTCCTTGAACAAAAGTACGGGCAGGGTGATTTTATAATTGAATGAATTCAGGGTTTTGACAAAAGAGTCGTTGGTAACATGCAGCTGCTGTAAAACATAACCGATCACCATGACCAGGAATACGGGGATCGTTGCATTGAGACTGAATAATAGTTGTTCCATGGGAATTTGTATGCCTTTCTGTTATCAGAAGCGGAATATAGGAAGCGAAAAGCCCCTCTCCTTTTGCAAGTATAGAAAAGGAGAGGGGCTTTGTCAAGTTACGGGCTTGTGATGTTTTATTTTACAGCGTTGATTTTGTAGATAAATTTCACACTGCTGTCCATACCGTTATTGTCTCCGGTGAAGGAGTTGTAATTTTCGGATACGGAAGAGGTAGCTTTCATACGATCGATCACTTCCTGGAGTTCATCGGTATCCATATCAGTCAGTTTGCTGATGGCTTCGTCATTGTATTCGATCATGCCGTCCTTTAATTCCTTGGAACCATCCTTCAGCTGACTGATACCATCGATCAGCTTATCGCTTCCATCGGAAAGCTCGTTTACGCCGTTAGCCAGTTTGCCGCTGCCAGAGGCCAGATCTCTGGCACCTTCTACTAAAGTATCAGCACCATCATACAGCTCTTTACTTCCGTCTGCCAGTTTGTCAGCGCCATCCTTTAACTGGGAAGCACCGGCAACGACCTGGGCGGAACCGTCAGCCAGTTTGGAAGCACCGGCACTTGCGGATGCTACACCGGCGGTGTAAGTCTGGAGACCGGTGTAGAACTGATTATAGCCATCCAGAGAAGCTTTCAAGGCAGCAATGCTGCCGGCAGCTTGTGAAAGACTTGTGGCTTTATCCTGAATGGTTTTCAAATTTGCCTGAAGTGCGGCATCACCTGAGGATACGCTCTGGGATGCCTGAATCATACCCTGATATTTTTCAATCGTCAGTCCGGTCTGCTGTAGGACATATCCCAGAGCAACGTCAGCATCCGAGAGAGGCTCCATTTGCTGATACAGAGCATTTAATATGGTCGCATAATTAGATATTGTCAATTCTTCCGGAAGCGTGAGACCGGCAGCCGTTAACTGGGAAGCTGCAGTTTTCAACAAAGTATCGAATACCTGGCCGGCAGCGCCGTTCAAAGAATCATTCTGTGCAGTCAGCTGACCGAGACCATTCTTCAGATCATTAGTACCGGACTGCAGACTCTGTGTACCTGCTAACAGGGTCTTGGTGCCCTCCTGCAGTGTACCGATGCCGCTCCGCAGAGAACCGACACCGCCTCTTAAAGTGACAGTACCGTCAGCTACTTTGTAAGCGCCATCCCGGAGGTCGTTGGAACCATCGGACAGTTCTTTTACACCATCCTGCAAGTCACCGGATTTGTCATAAAGCTCTGTGACACCATCATAAAGAGCGGAAGTCCCGTCCAACAGTTTGTTGGTAGCATCCTTCAGATCATCCATTGCCTCTGTCAGGTCATCGAGATCATCCACATTACTGAAATCCAGACGGGAGAAGACGGAATTGGTGGCGATGCAGTAGGATTCATTCATGGTGAAATCCGTTGCATCGGCCTCAATCTCCAGATAATCGTCGAAATCCTCTTCTATATCCAGGTTCGTACCCAGTCCGGGGAAGACGATACCGGTGACAACGCTGTGGCTGCCGTCGTTGATGACCTTACCTGAGGACACCTTAATATTGCTGAAATTGTCATTATCCAGGATCATACCGGTCATTACCGCAAAAGGAACATAAATCTTTTCCTCTTTTCCGGCAATCTCACGGGTCTCATATAATTCGTTCGTGTAATCATAGCGGATCACTACATGACCGCTCTGGCCGTTCAGGTCTGATGGGGAGATCTCCTTGCCGTCCAACGTATAAGTAACTTTCAGGGAAATGGGAGCATCCTTATCGGGATTGCTCTGGGTGTAGGAATCTTTTTCACCCTGATTCTTCAGCCAGTCGCTGACGTAGATCTTCTGCTGGGTTCCGTCTGCATTCAGGATCACATAGACGGTCTCATCAATGGAGGCTGCGGAGGTATCTTCGGATTTCCAGATGTCATCTACGGCATCCCGGATCTGCTCCTTGACCTCGGTCTCTTTCTTTTCGGAAGTTTTTGCATATACGGAGACACCGGTAACACTTAAGGCTACCACACCGGCGAGGCACAGAGCCCCGGTTCTCCAGGCTTGTTTTTTCAAATTGATCATAATCTTATGCCGTCCTTTCTTTCAATGTATTGGAGGGTTCTGCATTCTTGTTCCGGAAGCCGATGCTGGTGACACAGATCATCTTGTCGAACAGCATGAACATGGCCGGCAGGAACAGGATAACAGCAAACATACTTACAATAGCGCCTCTTGCCATCAGATCACAGAGGGAACTGATAATGTCCACGTCGGAATACAGGGCAACACCGAAGGTGGCGGAGAACAGTCCCATGGCGCTGACGATAATGGAAGGAATGGATACCTTCAGGGCGTTGGTGACAGCTTCACGTTTGTCCCTGCCTTCGTAGCGTTCCTGCTTGTATCTTGTGGTCATCAGAATAGCGTAGTCCACAGTAGCACCCAGCTGAATCGTACTGATACAGATCGGGGCAATGAAAGGAAGTGACGTTCCTGTCAGGTGAGCAAGGCCCAGATTGATGAAGATGGACAACTCGATAACAGCTACCAGGATCAGCGGCAGGGTAATACTTTTTTCTACCAGAGCAATGATCACGAAGATCGCTACGATAGAGACGGTATTTACAACTTTGAAGTCCTCGTCGGTGGTCTCGATCAGATCCTTGGTACAGGGAGCTTCACCGATCAGCATGCCCTTGGAATCGTATTTTTTCAAAATAGTATTCAGCTCATTGATCTGGGCATTTACCTCATCGGTAGCGGTCTTATATTCGGAGTTCACCAGAAGGAGTTCCCAGTCATCACTCTTTAATACTTCTTTTACGGATTCCGGAAGCATTTCCTCTGGTACCAGAGGGCCGACTACGGATTCCAGACCCAGAGCATATTTGATACCCTCGACGTTTTCCATCTCGTGGATCATGGCACGTACGTCAGTGTCAGATACATCGGTGCTTACCAGTACCATATGGGTGGCACCTACACCGAAGTCTTCCTGCAATTTGCTGTTGGCTACCACGTAGGCCATATCTTCGGGAAGGGTTTCACCGAGATCGTAATACACTTCATTGTTGGTTGCCTTATAAGACAGATAAGAAGGAAGTATCAGCCCCAGGAACAGGATCAGGAATACCGGGAATACTTTGGTGATACCTGAAGCAACTTTTCCCATATCCGGCAGCAGGGATTTGTGACTGGTCTTCTGTAATAACTTATCCAGTACCAGGATCATGGAAGGAAGCGTTGTGACACAACCGATGACACCCAGGATGACACCCTTGGCCATGACAATACCAAGATCCAGACCTAAGGTATAGCTCATAAAGCACAGAGCGATAAATCCGGCTACCGTGGTGATGGAACTTCCGACCACGGAGGTCAGAGTGTTGTTGATGGCTACAGCCATGGCTTCCTTGTTATCCTCATACATACTCTTCTGTTCTTCGTAGCTGTGCCAGAGGAAAATAGAGTAGTCCATGGTTACAGCCAGCTGCAGGACAGCGGACAGTGCTTTGGTCAGGTAAGAGATCTCTCCGAGGAAATAGTTGGTACCCATATTTAAGAGGATTGCCATACCGATACTCATCAGGAAAACAAACGGTGTGATCCAGTTGTCCATGAAGATCATCATGGCTACGCAGGCCAGTGCAACGGCAATACCGACATAGATCGGTTCCTCTTTTTCGCACAGATCCTTCAGGTCGGTGACCATGGCGGACATACCGGAGACAAAACACTGCTTGCCGGCAATGCTGCGGATCGCTGTGATCGCCTCCATAGTATCGTCGGAGGAGGTGGAGGTATCGAAGAAGATCGCTAGCATGGTGCTGTCACCGGAATTGAAAGCGTCATATAGTTTGGAAGGAAGTATTTCCATGGGAACGGAAACATCTGCGAAATCGTCATACCAAAGAACGGTGTCCACATGATCTACATGGGAAATATCTTCCCGGAGGGAGGAGACATCCTCGGGATCCATTCCCTCGATAATAACGAAGGAAAAGGCTCCTTTTCCAAATTCATCCATCAGAATATCCTGACCCACTACCGTGTCAATATCACCGGGCAGGTAAGTCAGCATATCGTAATTGATCCGCGTCATGATCATACCAATCAGGGAAGGGACCAGTAGTGCAACTGCCAGTATCAGAATAGGAATACGGCATTTTACGACCCATTTACCAAATTTCATAAAACAGGGCTCCTTTCGTTGTCGATTCTTTCTCAATTGGTATTGTATGCAAGGAATCCAGTCTTGAAAACGGACAAAAAAAGGCAATGCACAAAAATTGCGCATTGCTCTTAAATAATCCAAAATATGTGCAAACATGGACAAATGTCCAAATTAACGGGCCACACGGGTCAGGGCTGCTTCGATATTTCCGTGGAAAATCTCGCCGACACGCCGGATCAGTCCCTCCGGATCTTTCTTCATTCCGGTGTTCAGCCAGTCTAAAATCATGCCAACCAGGGCAAATTTGTAAAAATCTACCACCATTTTCTGATCTTCGGGAAATACTTTTTTATGAGCCGCATGTTCCACCTGTTCCGTGATCCTGGATACATACAGCCGCATGACCTCTCCGGCGATACTGTAAAGGTAGCGCTCCACCCGTTCTCTGCTGACGGAATTGTAAATATGGTAGACCAGACGCTTATTCTCCAGAGCGAACCGGGCAGCGGAGATAAAGCCGTCCTCCCAGGAGTCCATATCCAGATGCTGTGACAGTACCCGCTCCACATCTGCATTCAGAATGTGTTCCAACAGAGCGGTGATATCCTGAAAATGATAGTAAAAAGTGTTACGGCTGATACCGCAGTCATCCACGATGTCTTTTATAGTGATCTTATCCAGCGGCCGTTCATTCAGCAGCCGGATAAAGGATTCTTCGATAGCCTTGCTTGTAAACTGTGTCATGGGTTCCTCCAACCTGATGATCCGTACACTTTATCCTATCACAAAAACGTTAATTTGTCATTAAAAGCAGGTCTTCCAGTGAGGAAAAATCAGAAGTTCCCTGTTCCAGATAAAAGGTGTGGAATCTAAGGTCGGAGTAAGCATCTTTCCAGTGGCTTCTGGCGGTGTCCTGCAGCTGCAGAATTTCCAGATAACCGATGTAATATTTCGGATAATTACAGGGCTCTTCTGCGATATAGGTGTAGATTGCTTCGCAGGTCCCGGGAGAATCAATACCGAATTTCCCAAGAACCTCTGCCACCTGATCGTATCCGGCACCCTCTCCGTGGATCAGGAGATCCAACAGAGTGTACATGCACAACTGCAAGCTGCGGGTATGCTTCTCCAGCCGGGCCGACTGTGCGGCATCCGACTGTCCGGCCTGTTCCAACAGAGTGGCCGCATAATCATAGGAAAGAAATTCCACATACAGTGCCCAGCCTTCGAGATAACCGCCGTACCAGATGAGTTTTCTGGCAGGATCCGTGTGCATGTTGGAAAAGATGCGGTTGCTGTACACGGTCTGGTAGAGATGACCCGGGAACCCTTCATGAGCCAGTGTGGTATAGAGCTCCAGTCCCTGAGGGGAGTTCCGGCGGTTTATATATATGACATTATTGTCGGAATCTCCCAGAGGCGTGGTTAGGTAAAAGGCCGGTGCGCTATAGGGTTCCAGACTGGGGACCACATCTTTGACAGTGACGGTGGGAACGGGACTGCTGACAGGAAAGTCATTTTTCATACGAGCCTGTAGATCCGAGAGCATTTCTTCCGGTTCTGCCAGAGGGAAAACCGCCGTATTTTCTTCAGAAAGCAGTGTAATCAGGGAAGGGGACTGGGAAGCCAGATTGCGGATTGCGGATTGCTCTTTCTGAAATTGCACAAGCAGCATCTGCACCAGTTCTTTTTCGGAACGGGAGGAACCGGTCTCGGAAAACAGCAGATGGAGATAGTAGGTCTTTCCGTCCGGCAGCAGGGCGAGCCCTTTCGGGAGCCCATTGTGGGCACTGTTGTTTTTGCCCGAAGCAGCATTGGTAGTTGTTTCGGATGCAGTGGAATCGGCATTGGTGGAAGTCTCCAGAGAGTGCAGCCCTTCGGACAGGGCGGCATAGGCGGGCTGCACCACCGTGGCAAGCAGGCGGTCGTTGGTCTCAATCAGAGAGGCAGTCTCCTCCGGTGTAAAAAGTCCCTGCTTCGGTAGCTCTGACAGGCGGTCTTCAAAAGTAGTCTGTAAAAAATGGGTTCCCTGTGCCAGTTCTTCGATTGTGACAATGGTGTCACATTGCTTCCGGACCTTTTCTGAGGAGCAGGCAGGCATAAAGAAGCCTGCGGCAGCTTTTTCCTGCTCGTAGAGAAGCAGGGAGGCAAAATAGTCATCTATCTGATCCAGGAGAGCCAGGTAATCCGTGACATCCCGTTTTGTGCGGAAGGTGTATTCCGCCAGCAGAACGGGAAGCTGGGACTGCATTCCGGAGGAAGGTGACAGAGGCTCATTGTAATAAGGAAAATCTGCCAGAGCCAGATCATTTTCCAGAGAGCGATGCAATAACCGGTAAGTATAGGCATTTTCCGGGGAAAGTCTGTCAGGGCCTATACGGTCAAGCCGGTGCAACAAGTCGGAACAGTGTTCTTTGCTGTCTTCCGGCTGGTAGGAGTGGTAGATCGGAAGCACAGGTTCATATTCGGAGATGCCAAAGGTCTTTGGATCGGCAATGGTGTAGTGCATATTCAGGGTACTGCCAGTCATTTCCTCCTGAAAAAGTTGGGAGGTGAACTGCTCAAAACGTCTATCCGGGGAGGTATGGGAAGCTACAAGGGTCAGAGCACCGGTGAGGGCGCAGAGAAGACTAATACATACGAGTAGTTGAGGGAAGGAGAGAGGGGGACGTTTACGCACGATGATTACCTGATGAAAAAGAGTGTTGGTAAGAGTATATGTGAATACTCCACGGGATAGACTTACTGCAAGGTTGTACACAAAACAACTATATACAAATGTACCTAAAACAGGTAAAAGATGTATTGACTTTGTACGGTGGTCTGATTATACTGAAAGTGATTATGGAGACAAAATATCAAAATCTCATTAATTACATACAGGAACAGATATCAGACGGACAACTAGGTCCGGGAGAGAAAGTTCCCTCGGAGAATCAGCTGTCGGAACAGTTCCATATCAGCAGGCAGACGGTGCGGAAAGCTATCGGCACGCTGGAGGAGGACGGGCTGGTGCAGAGGATCCGTGGCAGTGGCACTTATGTGAGCTTTGACCGCCAGAAGAATCTGGAACAGCGCAACAGCATCGCCGTGGTGACTACCTACGTGGACAGCTACATTTTCCCCAGAATTTTACAGGGAATGCAGAATACTTTATTTGAAAGCGGGTTTTCTGTCCAGATCTATTTCACAAACAACACGCTGGACCGGGAGAAAAGTATTCTGAAGGATCTGTTGAAACGGGACGATGTGGCCGGAGTGATCGTGGAGGGGACAAAGAGCGGATTGCCGAATCCGAACCTGGATCTGTACCGGCACCTGATGGCCAGAAAGATACCGCTTCTGTTTTTCAATACCTATTATCCCGAGCTGGAGGCACCGCATGTATCGTTAAATGATGCGGAGGCGGCCTACAAGGCCGTAAGATATCTGATTGACAAGGGGCATCAGAAGATCGGGGCAATCCTGAAGCTGGATGACGGTCAGGGCAGACAGCGTTATCTGGGATATCTGAAGGCCATGGAAGAGGCCGGGCTCACTGTGACGGATTCCCGGATGGTGTGGATCGACACGGACGAATCGAAGCAACTTGGTTACTGCCGGGACAGAATCCTGAATCGGGTCGAGGAATGCACCGCCCTTCTGGCATACAATGATCAGATTGCTTTTCAGTTGATTCGGATGTTGACAGAACGCAATATCCGGGTACCGGAAGATGTGTCAGTCATCAGCATCGACGATTCGGATCTGGCGAGACACAGCGAGGTGCCCATCACTTCCCTGCCGCACCCCAAGGAGAATCTGGGGAAAAAAGCAGCGGAGACATTGTTACAGATGATCGCGGGCAGGAAAAAGGACCTGACTTACGAATTTGACACCCGTGTCGTAGAGCGGGAATCTGTTGCGGAATGCACTGAAAACGGAAATAAAAAATGAGATAAATAAAGAAGTGAAAAGGAGAGAACACAATGAACGAAGCAGTAAAAGAAGCGATCAGAACAGGAAAAACAGCCCTCGGTATTGAGTTTGGTTCCACCAGAATCAAAGCGGTACTGGTAGATGAGAGCCACGCACCCATCGCCATGGGAACCTACGACTGGGAGAACCGTCTGGAGAACAACATCTGGACCTACAGCCTGGAAGATATCTGGAAAGGCCTGCAGGGATGCTACAAGAGCCTGACAGACGATGTAGAGGCAAAATACGGTGAGAAGCTGACCACCCTGGGCTCGCTGGGATTCAGCGGAATGATGCACGGCTATATGCCGTTCAATGCAGCCGGAGAACTTCTGGTGCCTTTCCGTACCTGGAGAAATACACAGACATCCGAAGCCTGCAAGAAGCTGATCCCGGTATTTAATTTCAACATTCCCCAGCGATGGAGCATTGCACATCTGTATCAGGCTATTTTGAGCGGAGAAGATCATGTGAAGGATATCGCATTCTTCACCACACTGGCAGGATACATTCACTGGAAGCTGTCCGGAGAAAAGGTGCTGGGCATCGGTGAGGCAGCAGGTATGTTCCCCATTGATTCCACCATTATGGATTTTGATCAGAAGATGCTGGATCAGTTCGATGGCTTACACAATTTTGACTGGAAGATCCGTGACATTCTGCCGAAGGTACTGGTAGCCGGAGAGCCTGCCGGTGTTCTGACCGCGGAAGGTGCAAAATTACTGGATTCCACCGGAACCTTACAGCCCGGCGCACCCATGTGCCCTCCCGAAGGTGATGCGGGAACCGGCATGGTAGCCACCAACAGTGTGGCAGTCCGCACCGGTAATGTCTCTGCCGGAACCTCCATTTTCGCTATGGTGGTACTGGAGA
Source organism: Waltera sp. (assembly GCF_046969025.1). Taxonomy (NCBI): domain Bacteria; kingdom Bacillati; phylum Bacillota; class Clostridia; order Lachnospirales; family Lachnospiraceae; genus Waltera; species Waltera sp. The sequence continues at coordinate 46,447 of NZ_JBKVQF010000007.1, forward strand.
AGGCTATGGAAAAAGTACACGAAGAGATCGATATGGTCACCACTCCCGACGGTATGCCGGTAGCTATGGTACACTGCAACAACTGTACCTCCGATCTGAATGCCTGGGTAAATCTTCTGGGCGAATGTGCAGAGAGCTTTGGCGTAAAAGTAGATAAGAATGAACTGTACGGCGTGCTGTACCGCAAGGCACTGGAAGGTGCTGCGGACTGCGGCGGCGTGACAGCATACAATTATTTCTCAGGAGAGCCCATCACCGGACTGGATGCAGGGCGTCCCATGGTGGTAAGAACTCCCGATGCGGATTTCTCACTGGCAAACTTCATGCGTTCCCATCTGTACAGCGCAGTTGCTACCCTGAAGATTGGCATGGACATTCTGTTAAAAGAAGAGCATGTGGCCGTGGATTCCCTGATGGGCCATGGCGGCTTCTTCAAGACTCCCGTGGTGGGACAGCGTGTCATGGCAGCAGGCATGAACGCACCGATCACCGTTATGGATACAGCCAGTGAAGGCGGTGCCTGGGGTATTGCTATTCTGGCAGCTTTCATGAAGGAGAAAAAAGACGGCGAGACTCTTTCTTCCTATCTGAATGACAAGATCTTCGCAGGACAGACAGGAACCACACTGAACCCGGATGTCGAGGATGTGAAGGGATTTGATGCTTTCCTGGAAGAGTACAAGAAACTGCTTCCCGCAGAAAAGGCAGCCGTTGCGGCAAAATAATTTTTCAGATGCAATTTGAGCCTGCATAGTGTACGGAAGTACACGATACCTATGTGTCGGAAAGTTGGCAGGCTGTGGAAAGGAATGAGATTAAGTATATGTTAGAGGAATTAAAACAGAAAGTATATGAAGCAAATATGGATCTGCCCCGGTATGGTCTGGTGACTTTCACCTGGGGAAATGTCAGCGCCATTGACAGAGAGAGTGGACTGTTCGTGATCAAACCCAGTGGTGTGGATTATGACAAGCTGACACCGGAGATGATGGTAGTCATGGATCTGAACGGCAATAAGGTGGAAGGGGATCTGAATCCCTCTTCCGACACGGCAACTCATCTGGAGTTGTACAAGGCGTTCCCGGAGATCGGCGGTATCGTGCATACCCATTCTTCCTATGCTACCAGTTGGGCACAGGCGGGAAGAGACATTCCCTGCTACGGAACCACCCAGGCAGATTACATCTACGGACCGGTTCCCTGCGTGCGCTGCCTGACGAAGGAAGAGATCGAGGATGCTTACGAGGAAAATACCGGACATCTGATCGTCAATGAGTTCAAGCGTCTGGGCAAGGATCCCAAGGCAGTTCCCGCTGTGCTGTGCAAGAATCATGGACCGTTTGCCTGGGGCAAGGATGCCAAAGAGGCTGTCCACAATGCCGTAGTATTGGAAGAAGTGGCCAAAATGGCATACCGTGCCGAGACCATCAACCCCAGAATCCAGCCGGCACCTCAGGAGCTGCAGGATAAGCATTACCTTCGCAAACATGGCAAAAACGCGTATTATGGTCAAACAACTTTGAAATAGAATTCGGCTTATAGTGCGTGGACGCTTGCGTACAAAGCACTATATGACAAATTCTATTAGCAAAGCGCCCCTCCATGAAATGAATTTTCGAACGAAGTGAAAAAATTTATGAATGACAGGGCAAAGCTGTTTGATAGAAGACAACAATATTTTACGGTAGAAGAGCAATTCTTTTACTAGACTAGCATTCGGAAGTATGCTAGTATAACAACGTAAATCGCAACAGACAAGCCAATATGGCGGAATGGAGGAGACAATGAAGAATTTAGAACTGCAAAAGCGTGCCAATGATGTCCGCAAGGGCATTGTGACCGCAGTTCATGGTGCGAAAGCGGGACATCCCGGTGGATCCCTGTCAGCCGCAGATATTTTTACATTTTTATATTTTGAGGAGATGAACATTGACCCGCAGAATCCCGATATGGAGGAGCGTGACAGATTCGTACTGTCCAAGGGTCATACAGCTCCCGGACTCTATTCCGCACTGGCTTACAGAGGATATTTCCCGGTAGAGGATCTGCCTACTCTGCGTCACCTGGGTTCCTATCTGCAGGGTCATCCCTGCATCCATATCCCCGGCGTGGATATGTCTTCCGGATCCCTGGGACAGGGCATTTCCGCAGCAGTAGGTATGGCACTGGGTGCAAAGATGGAGAATCGTGATTTCCGTGTATACACACTGCTGGGTGACGGTGAGATCGAGGAAGGCCAGGTATGGGAGGCAGCCATGTTCGCAGGCTTCCGTAAGCTGGACAACCTCTGTGTTATGGTAGATAACAATAATCTGCAGATCGATGGACCTATCGACCAGGTATGCTCTCCTTATCCTATCGATAAGAAGTTCGAGGCATTCAATTTCCATGTCATCAATGCAGATGCTCATGATTTTGATGCGATCCGTGCAGCATTCAAGGAAGCAAGAGAGACCAAGGGCATGCCCACCTGTATCGTATTCCATAGCCTGAAGGGTAAGGGCGTTTCCTTCATGGAGAACAGTGTGGACTGGCACGGCAAGGCTCCCAACGATGAGGAGTATGCAGTGGCAATGGCAGACCTTGATAAGATCGAAAAAGAATTAGAGAAAGCAGGTGAGCAGTAATGGCAGAGAATACCGTGAAAAAAATCGCAACCAGAGAAAGCTATGGTAACTCCCTGAAGGAGCTGGCAGAAGAATTCCCCAATCTGGTCGTATTGGATGCCGACCTGGCAGCAGCTACCAAGACCGGAATCTTCCGTAAGGCATATCCCGACCGCCACATCGACTGCGGTATCGCAGAGTCCAACATGATGGGTGTGGCTGCAGGACTGTCTCTGGTAGGTAAGATTCCCTTCGTAAGCTCTTTTGCAATGTTCGCAGCAGGACGTGCTTTTGAACAGGTACGTAACTCTATCGGTTACCCTCATCTGAATGTCAAGATCGGTGCGACCCATGCAGGTATCACCGTAGGTGAGGACGGCGCTACCCACCAGTGTAACGAGGATATTGCTCTGATGCGTACCATTCCCGGCATGGTAGTAATGTGCCCTTCCGATGATGTGGAAGCAAGAGCCGCTGTCCGTGCCGCTCTGGAATATGAAGGACCTGTATATATTCGTTTCGGACGTGCTGCAGTACCCGTGATCAATGATCATCCTGGTTATCATTTCGAGATCGGTAAGGGAACCATAGTCCGTGAAGGTAAGGATGTCACCATCGTAGCCACTGGTATCTGCGTAGATTCCGCTCTGGGTGCAGCAAAGATGCTGGAAGAGGAAGGCATCAGTGCAGAGGTTGTAAATATCTGTACCATCAAGCCTCTGGACGAGGAGATCATCATTAACAGCGCCAAGAAGACCGGCAAGGTAGTGACCGTGGAAGAGCATTCCGTGATTGGTGGACTGGGAAGCGCTGTCTGCGACTGTCTGTGCGCAAATCATCCCGTGCCTGTGAAGAAGGTCGGCATGCAGGATGTCTTCGGTGAGTCCGGTTCCGCTGCTGCTCTGGTAGAGAAGTACGGTCTGGATGCCAAGGGCGTTTACAAGTCTGTCAAAGAATTTCTGTAAGAGAATATAAGATATCAAGAGGAAGCCGCCAGTTATGTGAAAACAGAGACTGGCGGCTTCTTTTAGGTCATGGTATCATGAACTCGAAATAATAAATGAAAAAGAAGACAATATTGTAAAGAAGTCGATAATCAGGTAAAAGAAGTCGAAAATTAGGTATCAAAAGTCGATATTCAAGCGGAAGTTACACAAGAATATGATACTATATTAGATAGAAATATATATACGGTGCTGGTGTCACAACGGTTGGTGCTCTTAAGAAAGGCGAAATCATGTTAAGCAAAATGAAAAAATCTGTTGTAATTTGCATGAATAGTCTTATATCTGTAATTATTTTTTGCATGATAATAATGCTTTTATGTAGTTGCGTCAGTGCAGCTCGCACGACTTGGAAACAGGCAAAAAAGACTTATCATTCTATGGTGGAGTACTATATGCGCGATGTAGAAAATAATTTGAGCAATATTTCGGACTATCTTCTTCGAATAAGCGAAACAGCGGATTATTATGGTATGACTAATTGCGAAGAGGATAAAGAATCTATGAACAATTTGTCAAGACAGCGGCTGTATAATCAATTGAATGAGGATATTCTTGTTTATAGTTCTGCGGATTACTTTTTTATATTTCAAGACAAATATGCAGATATCATGATGGTGGAATCTGCAAAAAAGAAAGCAAAAATACAAAGTCAGAATATCAGAGAACAGTTGAAAAGGTTATTGGAGAGTAGAGAACCTACAGAAAAATGGGAGCTGTTTGATGCAGAAGGTTATCAATATTTAATCAGAGTTGTATCAAAGGATGGTGTGGGGATTGGCTGTGCAGTGAGCCTTAATCGACTGATTGAAACAATGCAAGCTGTACAACTAAGTGATTATTATGTTTCTTACTATAAAATAGGCACAATGATTTTAGACAACGAGTCAGGGAAAGATCTAAAAATAGAACTGCCAATTCAAGAAACAGATGTGGGTGTAAGAATTGTAATTCCTTCAGAAAAGCTATTTGAAGAAATCAGAACGTTATTAAACTTCAGTATGGTTTTTGCTGTGATTTTGATCATACTGCTTTTTGCTCTTTATATTTCCATGTATCACTGGTTTACAAATCCGGTAAAAAGGATTGTATCAGTAATGCAAAAGGTGGATGAAGAAGGAATAGATCTTAAAATGCCGGAGTTTGACAACTGGGAAGAGTATCATATTGTCAGTAAAAACTTTAACAATATGATGGAAAAAATTAAAATTCTGAAAATTGATGTTTATGAGAAAGAAAAAAAGCAGTCTGAGCTGTATAAACAATATTTAATGCTTCAGATTAACCCTCATTTCTTTTTAAATGCTTTAAATACTATTTATATGTTGAATAAAAGAAAAGATAACAATCAGGTAAATATTCTTCTAACATATCTGATAAATTATTTTAAAAGTGTGTTTGCTCGTCAAGGAGAAATGGTTCCTCTGAAGGAGGAAATCAATTTTATGTTAAACTATATGGCGATTCAAAAGTTTCGTTTTGCGGGTGCTATGCATCTTCAGTGTGAAATAGAGCCGGAAGCAGAAATCAGCATGGTGCCGGCTATGTGTGTATTAACTTTTGTGGAAAATGCAATCAAATATTCCACGGATTTCTCGAATGATTTGATGATTGTCGTTTCAGCCAAAGTAGAGGGAGACAATATAAAAATTGAAATTCAGGATAATGGAGAAGGAATTGAGGAGAACATTCTTAAAAAAATAAACCAAAATGAGAAAATTGTGAAAAACGATAGGGAGCATATTGGAATAAAAAATATAGTAGATAGAATGCACATGCATTATGGAGAGGCTGCCAGTGTCAAGGTTACAAATCGGGACAGTGGAGGAGTTAGCGTTGTCATAAATGTACCAAAATGAACAAAAGGGAAACTATAAGATAACTAGAAAAAGATGTTGGAATGGAGATCAGCTATGAACTTACTTATTGTAGATGATGAATATCTGGTGGTAGAAGAAGTAGTTACAGTAACGGACTGGGGGATGCTGGGTATTACGGAGATTTATTCTGCTACAAATGCAGTTAGCGCTGTTCGAATTTTAAATGAGAAAAAAATTGATATTATGATCTGCGATATTGAAATGCCTCAGACAGATGGATTGGAATTATCAAAAAAGGCAAAGGAAAATTTTCCGGATTTAGAAATCGTCATGTTGACAAGCCATGCGGAGTTTATTTATGTCAGAACTGCCTTGCGATACGGATGTTATGATTATCTGCTTAAACCGGTCATGGAAGATGATATTATTAAGGTGATGAAAAATCTTGTCACTAAGATTGAAAGAGAGCGTCATCAGGCGCAGTTACAGGAAGAAGGAATTGTATGGAACCAGTTAAAACCAGTATGGAAAGAAAAATATTGGGAGGAAATGCTCAGAGGACTACGTGATGATCCGAACAGGGAGTGTGAAGAATATGAGGAGAAGCAATGGAAAGAGGAGCAAGATAGAAGGCTGATCCCAATTTTATTTTATCAATATGCAAATGACAAAGCAGAAGAAGACATAAAGCAGACCAGGAAGAAGGTAAAAGAGGACTTGGGAACAGTGGCTGGTGACTTTCTGCTTCCGGTATTGTCTCAAAAAGAATTTGCAGGCCTGGTTTTTATTTCAGACGAGTGGCTGAGTTCTGGCACTGAAAGAAATGGCATAATATTAAAAGATGCGATATTACAGCAATTTAAGACAGAAAGATTATACGAAAAAATTGGAATATGCATAGGAGAAGTGTGTACAGGGAGAGAAGTACAGTCCATGGTAGATAAGCTTCGACAGTTTGCATGGAATAATGTTTGCAGTAGAAGACAGATTTTGGATATTATAAATATGCCTAAAAACAGTGAAGCAATTGGTATGCCTGATATGACGCTATGGAAAGCATATATTGATAATGGCAAGACTGTGGAACTTCAAGATATAATCCGAAAATGGCTTTGGGGAAAAGACAATGAGGCAAAGTTAAATAGGAGAGCACTTCAAATGCTTCAGTATGATTTGGAACAGTTGTTCTATTCGACACTTCAGGAAAATGGAATTCAGGCACATCAATTTTTATATGATAGAGAAAATGGATGTAACAGAGTAACAGCAATTGGTTCACTGGAGGAAATGGATGCATGGATTGAGGAAACTATGGGAGCTGTTTCCAGGATCATGCAGGATGTATCGAACTTAAGTGGGATCAGGGAACAAACGATTTATTATATACAGACCCATCTCGATGAGGAACTGAATAGGATAAAAGTTGCTTCAGCACTGTATTTAAATCCGGATTACCTGGATAGACGATTTAAAAAGGAAATGGGATGTTCGGTAAATCGCTATATTTTAAGGGAACAGGTAAATATGGCAAAAGGATTGCTGTTAAACCCAAAGATTTCCGTATGTGAGATTGCATCCCGGTGCGGCTATGAAAATATGTCTAATTTTTCTGCAATGTTTAAAAGAGAAGTAGGAATTTCACCAAATGAATATCGAAAAAACGGTGGGATGGAAAGCCCTGATCTTTAAGGATCAGGGCTTTTTGTATAAAAATCATAAGTGAAGGTCGAGTTTCAAGTAGAGCCAGAACATAATAACAGATTATACTATAGTTGATCCTAAATGAAAAGAATGATATGGAAAGGGAGGAACAAAATGTTTAATTTTTTTTCAAAGGAAGATAAACAACTATATAATATGTTAGGACATCTGAACATGGCTGAAAAAGAAATAAGCTTAAAGGATAACAGTGAAACAGAGATATATGAAGTTGCCTGTCCGGATGATAAGTATGCTTTTTTGCATGAAGCAGCTATTATAGAATATCATGGAACGCTATTTGCTGCCTGGTATAATTGCGAGGAAAAAGAACTGATCGGACCTACTCCAATCAGACAAAAAAGGTCAAAAGACGGTGGAAAGACATGGAGTGATATTGAAACGATAGCGGAGGATCAAACCGGCAAAATTTTGTTCTGCCCACCGGTGTATGGTATTTGCGAAGATAAACTATATATGCTTATTAATGAAATGGTATCAGCAGATCATATTCATGCTCTTGATCTTTATGTATTTCAAGAGGAAAAGGACTGTTTTGAATTTTTATGGTCCAAACCGATTCCTTTTAAACTCAATACGAATGTGTATAAGATGGCAAATGGGAAATTGCTTTTGCCGGGACGTATTGCTGAACTAGATGGCTTCCCGAATACTCCAGCGGTACTTATTTCGGATTCCGGGAAAATAGATGATGATTGGAGATTAGTGTATATTCAGGAAAATGGAGACTTGCCTGATGGTTCTAAGTTGGTACATCCGGAAATTACCGCAATCATAGAAGATAATAAAATTGCCATGTTTTCAAGAGATGACGAGCGAAAAGTTCCGCTTGTATATTTATCACAGGATTATGGCGAGACATGGTCGGATGCCTTTTCCTATGATATTCCTTTTTCAGATTCAAAAATATATGCGGGCACGCTTTCTGATGGTAGAAACTATATAATAGGAAATTGGTATCCGGGAAGAGAAAAACTTGTACTCGTATTCTCAAAACCCAAAGAAAATACCTTTGAGACCGGCATTATACTACAAAATGGCTTTTCCGACAGATTAGGTTATGGAAAAGCGTGGTGTTACCCATGCGCCTATGAAGCAGATCATAAATTATATATTATATATACTGTATATTTAGAAAATGAAAAAAGAGGGGCTGCATTGTCCGTTGTTCCGTTGATATAACAGCTCCTGTATTTTTGAAAAGGATGCAGAAAACATGGATATAAGTCTGTTGGAGGAAACAATTATGTTGTATACGGAAACAAAGGAATTACAAAAATACAGAGATTCAAAACGCCTATGGCAAGGAATCCCGAGCATTGAGGTGACAAAACGAGGAAGGATTTTCCTTACTTTCTATTCAGGTGGGGTCAAGGAAGAAATAGGAAATTATGTGATCGTAATTAAATCGGATGACGGAGGGAATCATTTCTCGGAACCGATTGTTATTGTAAAAGAAGATAATGGAAGATGCTTTGACCCATGCCTTTGGATAGATCCGTTGGGAGAACTTTGGCTGACATGGGCAAAGTGCCCGGACGATGGTTTATATGCATCTGTTTGCCGAGATCCTGATGCAGAGGAGCTGGTTTGGGGAGAAGAATTTCTGGTAGGCCATAATGTAATGATGAATAAACCTATAGTGGTGAAATCTGGTGAATGGTTGTTCCCGATTGCTGTATGGAATGATGGTATAAGAGTATTATCAGAAGAATATGATACTAAAATTACGGAAAAAGGCTCATTTGTTTATGCTACCAATGATTGTGGGAAAACCTTTCAGAAGCTTGGCTTTGCAGACGTGAAAGACCGGCATTATGATGAACATATGATATTGGAGATGAAGGATGGAAGCCTAAGAATGTTTGTTAGGACAAAGTATGGGATTGGCGCATCGAATTCCTATGATGGAGGAAGAAGCTGGAGTAAAGATTTTGACACTGGCTATGGTGGTCCCTGTTCGAGATTCCATATTACAAGATTGCGTTCAGGTAGAATCCTGCTGATCAATCATTTTAAGTTTAGTGGAAGAAATAATCTTACGGCAATGCTGTCAGAGGATGAAGGAAAAACGTTCCCTTATAAATTACTATTAGACGAGAGAGAAGTTTCTTATCCGGATGCAAAGGAAGCAGATGACGGATTTATCTATGTAACATATGATCGGGAACGTGGAAGTTATCTATCCAATATGAAAGAGGTGATGGCTTCCGCCAGAGAAATTTTAATTGCCAAAATAACAGAAGAGGATATTATTAGCGGATCTCTTGCAAACACAAATAGTTATCTGAAAAGGATCGCGAGTAAGCTGACGGATTATGATGGAGAGGACAAAGATCCATTTCATGAGCTGGATTTCGATAAAACAAAAAGCGTATAAAATTCATAAGTGAAGGTCGAAATTCAGGGAGAAAGAAATAATTATAAGAGATATAGTTTAATTACAAAAGATACAAAACATACATAAAAGGAAGGAGAAAATGATATGAAAAAGAAAATTGTAAGTAAAGTATTTGCCATATTGTTGGCAGCGTGTACAGTGCTTTCCGCATGTGGAAATGAAAGCGGTAATCAGAGCGTAGGTCAGACAGACAAAAGTGAAACGAATGACACTGTGCAGGAAGGAGAGGAACCATATACCATTGTTTATGCATTTGATGTATGGGTACAGCAGGCAGATTGGGATTTGGTAGAGGAGAATCTAAGTAACATTGTTTATGACAAGATTGGTGCCAAGGTTAAGCTTTTGCCTATGACAGGAGCAAACTATCAGCAGGAGGTTAATCTGATGATTACCAGTGGCGAAAAGCTGGATCTGGTAAATGCATCAGCCAGAACTACATTCAGTAGTGATGTCACTTCCAATAAACTGCTTGGGCTGGATGAAGAAACGGTTCGTAAATATGCACCGGATGCAATGGAAGTAATCGGCGACTATATGGAAGCTACCACAGTTGACGGAAAAATATATGGATTTCCGACCATACGTGATATGGCAAGTGCATACGGACTGATTCTTCGCAATGATATTATCGAGAAATATGGAATTGATGCTGATGCAGGATTAACAGTAGAACAATTAGATGACCTTTTTGCCAGAATTAAAGAGGGAGAACCGGACAAGTATGTAACGCAGCCGCAAAGCCAGGGAACCAGCATTCTGGAAAGCCTTTTTAAAACATATGATGGGCTGGGTGATACCATGGGAGTCCTGATGGATTGGGGACAGGGCGATCTGACCGTGCAAAATCTCTTTGATACAGAATATTACGAGGAGTGTGTGAGGAAAGCCAGAGAGTGGAATGAGAAGGGCTATATTCTTCCAGATGCTTCAACGAATCCTGATACAGGAGTAGCTTATTTCAAAACAGGAAAAGTGGCATCCACAATGTCCCTGATTCATCCGGGTGTGCCTACAGACAGCACCAATATGACAGGTATTCCATGCAGTACAGCAATTGTAAATCCGGCTTTTGGAAATACACAAACGGTTGGAGCTGTTATTCAGTCGATCCCTGTCAGCTGTAAGAATCCTGAAAAAGTGTTGGAGTTTGTCAATCTGCTTTATAGTGATGCAGAAGTATATAATGCGTTGGTATGGGGTATTGAAGGTACACACTATCAGCATGTAAAAGGAAGCGAAAAGTGGATTACTTATCCGGACGGTGTAACTGGAGAAACATCCGGCTATACTCTGAGTGCAACTTACGCTTTTGGAAATCGTTATCTGAGTTATATTTGGAATACGGATCCCGAAGATTTAAATGAAAAATATGAGGAATTTAATGATAATGCAATCAAATCTAAAGCGCTGGGATTTGTGTTTGACACCACTCCTGTGAAGGCAGAAGCGGCGGCTGTACAGGCAGTAATGGATGAGTATCGTCTGCCTCTGGAGAATGGAGTAATCGATCCTGATGAAAATTTACCGAAATTCCGACAGGCACTGAAGGATGCAGGGATTGATACTGTTATTGCAGAAAAGCAGCGGCAGTTAGACGAGTGGGCGGCAACAAAATAAGTAAAGTTTCTCGGAAAGGTCAGAGGTATAACACAACTGACCTTTCTATTCAAAGGAGCCTGGTATGTATAAAAGATTAAAAAAAATAAAAAAGCTTTTGCCACTATACATTATGGCTTTGCCGGCATTGGTTTATTTGTTTATTAACAATTATTTACCACTAACGGGTATGGTGGTAGCTTTTAAAGATTTCGACTACAGCAAAGGAATTTATGGAAGTGATTGGGCAGGCTTTAGAAATTTTTTGTTTTTATTTAAAAACTCAGTTGCTTTTATTATTACCAGAAACACAATATTGTACAATGTGGCATTTATTATAATTAATACATTTTTAGGTATTTTAGTAGCAATTCTTTTGAGCGAAGTGACAAGCAAAAAGGCTTTAAAAGTATATCAGACAGTGATTCTTTTGCCATATTTGTTTTCTATCGTCATTATCAGTTATCTGGTATTTGCTTTCTTAAGTACGGATGTAGGCTTTATTAATAAAGGGATCCTGGAGCCCTTGGGAAAAAGCACGATATCCTGGTACAATGAGTCAAAGTACTGGCCTATAATATTACCGATCGTAAATACATGGAAGTCATTTGGATTTCAGGCAACTATTTATTATGCCAATGTTATTTCTATTGATAGGTCTTACTATGAAGCGGCTCAACTGGATGGGGCATCAAAGCTTCAACAGGTACGGTATATCACACTGGTATTGTTGAAACCGGTTATTATAATGATGATATTATTGGCGGTAGGAAAGATTTTTTATTCTGATTTTGGTTTATTTTATCAGGTTACGCAGAACTCAGGAGCAATATACAGTACTACAAATACAATAGATACCTATGTGTACCGCACATTGATACAGACAGGAGACGTGGGTATGTCTGCAGCAGCAGGAGTATATCAGTCAGTAGTCGGCTTTTTAATTGTTTTAATTACAAATTTGTTACTTCGGAAGATCAGCCCGGAAGATTCTCTGTTTTAGGAGGTGTGAGATGAAACGAATGAAAGTAAACAAATCAGCATTAGTAGCACATATAGTTTTAATTTGTTTCGTGCTTTTCTGTACTCTTCCTACGTTGTTGCTGGTAACGTCTTCTCTGTCGGATAATGATAGTGTGTTCCGAAATGGTTATTCCTTTTGGCCCAAAGAGTGGAGTCTGGAAGCATATCGCTATATGGCGACGCAGGGGCAGACAATATTCCGTGCATACGGGATTTCAATACTAACTACATTTATAGGTACGATTTCCGGATTGATGCTTACAGCCATGCTGGGATATACACTTTCGCGTAATGAATTACCCGGAAGAAAGATAATCAATTTTCTCGTGTTTTTTACATTGCTTTTTAACGGAGGTATGGTTCCCACCTATTTATTATATGTAAATACGTTACATGTCAAAAATACTATATTTGCATTACTTTTGCCAAATAATATTTTGGTAAATGGTTTCAATGTTCTGCTGGTGAGAACATACTTTAATAACAATACGCCTAAGGAATTGATCGAATCAGCTATGGTAGATGGCGCTAAGGAGTTCCGAATTTTCTTTAGTATTATTATGCCGATTTCGAAACCCATCCTGGCTACGGTAGGATTGTTGATTGGTATTGGTTATTGGAATGACTGGTATAATGGTCTCCTTTATCTTACGAATACAAAATTATTCAGTCTGCAAAATTATTTGAATAGAATTTTGCTGGATATTCAGTTTATGACACAAAGTATGGCAGGAAGCGCAGAGGCTGCCAATGCCTTGGGTAAAATGCCTACCATCACGGTTCGTATGGCAATTGCAGTAATCGGTATTTTACCTCTTATGATTATATTTCCGTTTTTCCAGTCCTATTTTGCAAGAGGTATGACAGTTGGAGCAGTGAAAGGCTGAGAAGTGTTTTAAAAGGAGAGCGAAGGATGAATATTGTAAATTATAAAGGAACAAATTTGCGAGTGTCAGATATAGCGTTGGGAGGTGGAGTGCTCGGGAGCCGTATTTCCGACCAGGCATCATTCGATATCCTCGATTGTTTTGTAGGAAATGGGGGTACATTTATTGATACAGCGAATGTGTATGGAAGGTGGAATCCAGGAAATCTTCCACTATCTGAATTATTGATTGGAAGATGGATGAAACAGCATAGATTGAGAAGCAAGCTGGTAGTTGCGACCAAAGGAGCCTGCCATGCACTTGAAACACCGAACATAAAAAGGCTGGCGCCGGAAGAGATACGAGAGGATCTGGAGAGCAGTTTGAAAAGCTTACAGACTGATTATATAGATTTATACTATTTACATGCAGATGATCCGAAGCGTGAGGTTGGTGAAATTATTGAAACTTTGAACAGCTTTGTCAGAGAAGGAAAGGTGAGATATTTTGCTTGTTCGAACTGGTCGGCAGAAAGAATGTGGGCTGCAGATGCTTACGCGAAAGAGCATAATTTGAAATCCTTTGTCGGGCATGAAATTATGTTCAATTTGGCAAAACCGAATGACGAGGCAGTGGAGGCAGCTGTACAGACCCATATGACAGAGAACATATATGAATATCACCAAAAAACCGGTAAACCGGTAACTGCATATACTTCTCAGGCAGCAGGATTTTTTGTATTACATAAGGAAGAGGGATTTCTCAAGGACGATAAATTTGCTTTCCCCAGAGATATGTTTTATAATGCGGAATCCTTAAAAAGAGCGGAGAGAGTAGACGAACTATGCAAGCTCACGAATGCCACTCCATTGGAAATAACATTAGCATATCTTTATGCGCAGCCTTTTCAGGTTATTCCGATCGTAGGACCTTGCAGGGTTAAGGAACTGGAAGAGAGCCTTCGTGCATCAGAAAAGAGATTAACGCAAGAGGAAGTAGAGTTTTTGTTTTCATAATGGAGAGAGCTGACTTAAATGACATTCTATTTTTGCAATACATTTGGAAACACATCGACAGATGGGATATATCGTATTGACCTGGGGAGAAATGACAGCAGGGAAACTTTGGCTGCACCACTGAAAAATCTGGAATGGGCGTGTATTGCGCCCAACGGAATACTGTATGCGGTAGGACAGGAAGAATCAGGGGGAAGTTATATTCAGTCGTTTTATTTGAAGCAACTTACAGGAGAACTGTTTTTTTTGGAGAAAAGCTGTTTCCCTTGGAGAGGGATCAGCCATATGAGCTTTTGGGAGCAGGGAAAGGCTCTTTTGATTGCTGTGTATGGAGAACAAATGGTTGTATCAGTGGACGTAGCGGAGGGGCGCATCGGCAAAGAATCTGGAAGGGTGATTTTCAAAGGAAATGGTCCGGTAGTTAGCAGGCAGGAAGCGTCTCATCCGCATTTTGTAAAGTGGATGCAGGAGGAGTGCTGGATTGCCGATCTGGGCGCGGATGCAGTATATCATAGTAGTGAGAGCCAACTTTGGGGAAACCGGGACAACTGGAGAATAGAGCAACAGCCCCGGGGATCAGGTCCAAGATTTCTGGAGATACATCCATTAGGAAAAATCGTATACCTCGTTACAGAATTATCGAATGAATTGATCGTGTTGGAGAAAAATTCAGACGGAGGTTTGAAAGAAAAGCAGCGTGTCAGTTTGCTCCCTGCCGGAGCACGAAAAAGTCTTTCTTCAATTTTGTGTCCAGATTGGACAAAAGGAAGATTGTTCGTAGGAGTACGGGGAGCTAATCTGATCCGGGAATTGGTCGTTGAGCAAAACGGAATGATCCGGGAAGGGAGAATTTTGCAAACACTGGGATGGCCCAGGAGCTTTCTGTATCTGAAACAGCTGGATTGTTTGCTGATTGCTGATGAAGAATTTGCGGAATCAACCGGAAGACTGGAGCTTTTTGATCTATGTGAGGGAAAACGTTTATGGGAAAAAAGAATGCCAAGAGCTTATCAAATTTACAACGGAGAGTACAATGACGAAACGGAAAGGTAAAGATATGGAGAAATGGATGAAGTGTTACGTAGGAACGAACTCCTTGAGAGGATCGAAAGGTATTTACACATTGGAGATAAATACTCAAAATGGGGAAATGAGGGAAGTTTCAACAGTAGAGGCTGACGATTCTGCATATTTATATGTTTCGGAAAAGAGAAAATGTCTGTATGCGGTTATGGAATCACTGGAATATAAAGGTGTACCGGGTGGAGGTGTTGCTGCTTATCGCATAGAGGATAATAAACTTTCATTTTTAAATAGCAGATATGCTTATGGTGGCTGGCCATGTCATGTTATAGCGGATGAGGAAAAAGATAGTCTTTTAGTATCTGTTTTTCGTAATGGATTGCTGGTGGTGTACGGCATTAATCAGGATGGAAGCATTGGGGAGGAAAGACGAGTAGAGCATCACCAGGAACCAAATGGAAGGATGTCTCATATTCATGCATCCATGCCTACACCGGATGGAAAATATATTGCGGTTGCGGATTGCGGTCTTGATTATATATATCTTTATGATGCAAAAACGTATCAAAAAGTTTTCGAGTGGAAAGCACCGGAAGACAGTGGACCCAGACAACTCCGTTTCAGTCCGGATGGAAAATATCTATATATGGTATCTGAATTGAGCTGTCAAATTTTTGTGTTTGAGTATCAGCCGGATTGCAAAGATATGTTACGGAATGTCCAGGTAATATCGACGAGACGTGAGGATGGTTATGACCGGGAGAACTATACTTCGGCACTACAGATGCATCCATCCGGTAGATATCTTTTGGCTGGGAACAGAGGGCACAATTCAATTGTTGTCTATGAGGTAGATAAGGAAACCGGTTTGTTGATGTTGAAAGGACATACAATGTTGGCAGGTGATTTTTGCCGGGAGTTTTGTTTTGTACCAGATGGCTCTATGCTGATAGTGGGTATTCAGCATACAGATGTGGTACAGACCTTTTTCTTTGATGAAAATAAAGGGATTTTAAAGTGGAGCGGACAGGAAATTGTAATTCCCTCTCCTTCCTGTGTTATAATGGGCGACTCTGCAAAGTAATGTTGGCAGCGGTTAGAGATGCATTTGTAAGAACGTATAATTTGCGAGCTTATATATTTACTATATGAAGGTGTTGTATGCTTTTACTCCAAAAAATGATAATGTTTTTCTTGATTATGCTCATCGGATATATCTGTCGGAAAATCGGTGTGTTTAAAGATACTACAGGCAAAACAATTTCAAGTATAGTAATCAATATTGGAAATCCTGCGCTGATTATTGCCTCTGGTATGAATCCTGAGAGACTGGAGAATAAAGGAAAATTGTTGTTTACTCTGGGTGTTGTGCTGATCTATTTTGCAATTATGTTTGCTGTCGCGGAACTATTGCCCAGATTGCTTCATGCAGACAGAGAGGACTACGGCGCTTATCAGGTCATGACGCTTTTTTCCAATATTGGATTTATGGGTTATCCCTTGCTGGATGTCATGTATGGCAGCAATGCAATAATTCACGCTGTAATCTTCAACTTGTTATATAATGTCTTGATCTATACTTATGGCATCCACAAAATGCAGATTGGTGGTTGTCAGAAAAATATAAATTGGAAACAACTCGTGAATATAGGCGTAGGCTCTTGCATTATTGCGATAATTCTGTATATCACCAATCTTCCGGTCCCATTGATCCTTGAAGATACAGCAACTTTCACTGGTGCCATCACAGGTCCGTTAAGCATGTTGGTCATTGGTGACTCTTTGGCGCAGACCCGGTTAAGAGATTTGTTTACAGATGTGCGCCTACTCGTTTTCTCTGTAGTAAAACTGGTACTATTGCCGGCATTGCTTCTGTGGGGACTGTGCTTTTTTATCAAGGATCCGATATTCCGAGGCGTTTGTCTGGTAATGATGGCAACACCGGTAGGCAGCATGACAGTAATGTTGGCACAGCAGTACAATGGCGATTATCGGTTGACATCCAGGGGCGTGGCTCTGACCACATTGCTTTCCGTGATCACAATGCCGTTTTTGTTCTGGGCGCTGAAGCTATAGCTACCAATTTTCTGAGTGTAGTTCTATTCTGAATGTAAATATTCGTTTTTTGCGTTATCAAGATGTCGGGAGCAAAAGCTCCCGATTTTACTGTGTTGTCTATATAAACTTTTTTGTAGAAATTATCGCCATTGGAACCTAAAACAATGTCTGCTGCACATATCTCTCAGGGAATTCATTCAGGTAAGCGAAGCATTCCTTCGGGGAGCATAGAATACTATTGGCTGAGCAGGTATTGCGAATTAAGGCCATAAGTTCTTTGGCGTGAGGGCTGGGAATATCATAGGCATTTCCGTAAGTATGGACATATTTTTGCCGAATGCCGGGAAAATCACGATCCAGAGCCTGATAGAAAAATTCCCGATCTCCATCCCGCAACGTGACTCCTACATCGAACAGCAGGATTCCCTGAACTCCTGCCTGCAGGCAATAATCAAGCAAGCCTTCTATATTCTCCCTGGTATCGTTAATAAAAGGAAGAATCGGTGTCATCCACACAAGAGTCGGTATTCCTAACTCTTTACATCTCATCAACACTTCAAAACGCTCTCCCGTAGTAGACACATTCGGTTCAAGCTTCCGGCACAGATACTCATCATAAGTAGTGAGCGTCATCTGTACGACTGCCTTGGTCTTCTTATTGATAGATTGCAGCAGATCGAGATCCCGAAGCACCAGATTGGATTTTGTGAGTACCGTGACACCATATTCATACCGATCGATCAGTTCCAGACATCTTCTGGTCAGTTGCAGCTCTTTTTCAGCAGGAAGATAAGGGTCACACATGGCGCCCGTACCGATCATACATTTGTGTCTCTTTGAACGTAATGCCTGCTCCAGCAGTTCCGGCGCATTATCTTTCACTTCGACGTCTTCAAAGGCATGCGTAAAACCGTAACATTTGCTGCGGCTGTCACAATAAATGCAGCCGTGGGAGCATCCACGGTAAATATTCATTCCATTATTCTGAGATAAAATCCCCTTCGCCTGGACAAAATGCATGGCAATATTCCCCTCATTTGATCGTATAACTTTGTTTTTATGTTAACATAGGAAAAGTGAGAAAACAAAAAATAATTTTAACTAAAAATAAGCTAAAATAACTAGCTAAATAAAGATAATAATGATACAATACAAGAACAGGGATCGGCAAAGCTTTATGATAAAACAATTATGGAAAGGAAAACTATTGATGCAGAAATTTGATACAGAAAAATTTCATGGGGTGAATTTTGCGGTTTTTCCGCACAAAGGATTACTGGAATCTGGAGAAGCCAGAAAAAGTATGGAGGAAATGATACATAAGACCCACGCTAACTGGGTGATACTCACTCCTTCGGGGATGCAGGAGACCCCTTATAGCGAAGAAATTCGTTTCGATGGGGAGAAAAGCTGCACGGATGAGGAACTGTGTGATATGATCCGATATGCACAGAGTCTGGGATTAAAGGTGGCATTAAAGCCTACCGTGAATTGTGACAATGGTGTCTGGAGAGCAAGGATAAGCTTTTTTGATCATGATGTTCCTTGCGAACCGAAGTGGGGCAACTGGTTTGAAAGCCATATTGCTTTTCAGAAGCATTATGCACAGATCGCACAGCGGACAGGGTGTGAATTATTTCTTACAGGCTGCGAGATGACGATGACAGAGCACCGGGAGACGGAGTGGAGAATGCTGATCGCAGAGGTCCGCACAATATATGACGGGCCTGTCGGTTATAATTGTGACAAATACGGGGAAGATCATATTACATGGTGGGATGCAGTGGATGTGATCGCTTCCAGCGGATATTATCCTATCGATGATTGGGAGAATCAGTTGGATCGTATTGAGAAAGTGGTTCGAAAATATCAAAAGCCTTTTCTGTTCGCGGAAGCAGGATGCATGAATATTCATGGTTCCGCGCAGGTGCCAAATAACTGGGAACTGCAGGGTAAAGAGGATGATGCGGAACAGGCAGACTGGTACCGGGCAATATTTTCTGCCTGCCAAAAACGTGACTGGGTGAAAGGCTTCGGAATCTGGGACTGGCCGGGAAGTATGGAATGGAAGAGTCCTTATGCGGTCTGTGGTCGCCCTGCGGAGGCTGTGATCGCCGAAGAATACAGCCGTTGTGCCAAGAACCGGTGATAAGAAGGCGGGACAGCGAAAATCAGAACGACAGATAAGACAATGCACAGAGAGGTGTGGGAGAAAAGATGGAGCAAAAAAGGACAGTCAGTGTGGCAGCATTGCCGCAGGTACGGGTGTTGGGACGCACCACGGGAACGGACGTGGTGAATTTATTCTGGACAGGCAGCGGAATAGAATTTATCTATACCGGAAGTGAACTTCAGGTGGAGGTAAATGCCGATTACGACGCTTATGAACCTTGGCTTGCGGTGGAACTGAACGGCGTGCAGATCAGTAGAGTTCCATTAAATAAAGGGAAAAACGAAGTGTGCCTGTTCCGGGGGATGACGGTAGGAAAACCGAAGCATGTACGGATACTGAAGGAAGTACAGGCAATGCATCAGGATCCCGGGCATCTGTTACAGATTGTGGGATTGCAATATGCAGACGGTGAATTCCTGCAGTTGCCGGAGCCGAAGTACCGGCTGGAATTCGTGGGAGACAGCATTACCAGTGGGGAAGGTACGGTGGGAGCCGCCTGCGAAGAGGATTGGATCAGCGCTTTTTTCTCAGCAGTGAATACTTATCCCTGTGTGGTGGCAGACGCGCTTTCTGCGGAGTATCGTGTGGTATCCCAGAGCGGCTGGGGAATTGTCACCGGATGGGATGGAAATGTGGAGAATAAGATTCCTCCGTTTTACACACAGGTCTGTGGATTACTCACCGGGGAGAGGAATGCTTCCTTGGGAGCGTTGGAAGACTATGATTTCGAAGCATGGCAGCCAGATGCGGTCATTATCAATCTGGGAACCAATGATGCCACAGCGATTCAGTCCGCAGCGGAACTGGGGCAGGAATGGGCAGGAACACGGGACATAGAAGAAGTTAAAGAGATTCTGACAACAGCTATCTGCGATTTCCTGAAAGTAGTGCGGAACAGCAACCCCACAGCACAGATCATCTGGGGTTACGGCATGCTGGGAGACAACTTTCTGTCCGTCATCCGGGAAGCTGTGGAAGGCTATGCGAAGCAGACCGCCGATTCCCGGATTCACTTTTTACATCTCCCCGACACGACACCGGATACCGTTGGCAGCCGCCTGCATCCCGGAGTGAAAGCTCATCAAATCACCGCGAAAGAGATCGAAACATATCTGCAAGCACTGTTATAGAAGAAATTTATAATTTCTTAAGAAAAATGTGACGTAAAATGTGACAACTCCGCGCTATATTGAAACCCATAGAAAGTAATTCATTTGGAGGGGCTGGCAATATGACGCAGGAAAATCGTTCAAGCAGACAGGCAGAGATCCATATAACGCAGATGCGGAGGAATCCGTATCTGGTGGATTATCAAACCGGGAAAAATATGGGCAGACATATGGGAAGGCGCACAGAACGGTCACAACACAGCACACCTGCAATGCCGCAGGAGGGCACAAGGACAAGAACATATCCTCAGCACAGTGTAGCACCCCGGCAGGAAAATAGAACCCACCAGCAGAAGCAGCGAACTGCGGATGCGGTATATGGGGAAAATGTATACAAAGACAATACCTACAATACCCGTGCCAGGCACCGTCTGGCGAGGGCGGAGAGACAGCGCCGCCGCAGACGGGCAAGAATCCGCAGATATATTCGGCTGACTCTGCTTAGTGCAGGAATTCTGGTAGGAATCATTGCGTTGACAAAGCTTCTGAATGTGCCTGCCGGTACTGCGGAAGCCAGCACACCGATGGAAGCAATAGACATGGCGCAGCAGGTGGAAAAAGGGATTGAGAATACTATAGGAACCCGGATTCAGGGACTGTCGGCGGAGACTTACGCAGCGCACCCTGACTGGACAGAGGATTTCCTCACGGTAAATGAATATTCCAGACCGGGAGATCCTTTGACGGAGGTGAATAATATTTTCGTGCATTATACTGCCAACCCCGGCACCAGTGCAGCACAGAACCGCAGTTATTTCGAACAGCTTAAGGACAATCATGAGCGCAGTGCCAGTGCGCATTTTATCATCGGCTATAACGGGGAGATCCTCCAGTGCGTTCCTCTGGATGAGATCGCTTATGCGGTGCAGACCCGTAACGAGGATTCCATCTCTATCGAATGCTGCTATAAGGCGGACAACGGACAGTTCACGCAGGAAACCTACGACTCCCTGATCAGGCTGTTGAGATGGCTGATCGACGCCTATGAACTGGAACCGGAGGATATTCTCCGCCATTATGACTGCGGTGGGAAAAAATGTCCCATATATTATACGGAACACGAGGATGCCTGGGACCGGTTAAAAGAGGATGTCAAAAATCTATAGAAAAGAGGAACTTTTCCCGAAAGGAAAGGTTCCTTTTAGTTTGTCTTGTTTTAAGAATGCAAGTTTGTTAGAATAGACGCATATGGAATACGATTTCCTATTCATTGGGAAAAGTGCTGCAGACAAAGCCCGAAAGGGCAGAAATGAGGAGTATCATGAATATTTTATCACCTTCAATTCTTTCGGCGGATTTCTGGAAGCTGGGAGAAGATATCAAAGCTGTGGAAGGAGCCGGCGTGCCCTGGCTGCATGTAGACGTGATGGACGGACTGTTTGTGCCTTCGATCTCTTACGGAATGCCTGTTTTGAAGGCAGTAAGACCTCACACAGATATGTTTCTCGATGTACATCTGATGATCGAGAAGCCGGAGCGTTATGTGGAAGAGTTCGCTGCCTGCGGCGCGGATCTGGTGAATTTCCATCTGGAAGCCACAGAAGATGTGAAGGGATGCATTGATAAAATACGTGCCACCGGCAAAAAGGTCGGCATCACCATCAAACCCGCCACTCCGGCAGAGGCAGTGGAGCCTTATCTGGAACTGGTGGATATGGTGCTGGTGATGACTGTAGAACCTGGCTTCGGCGGACAGAAGCTGATTCCGGAATGCCTGGATAAGGTAATGGTGATCCGTAAAATGATCACGGACAGAGGGCTTGCTACTGATCTGGAAGTAGACGGCGGCATTCATCTGGACAATGTAGCGCTGGCACTGGAGAAGGGAGCAAATGTTATCGTGGCAGGCTCTGCTGTATTCAAGGATGACATTGCAGCCAATGCGAAGGCTTTTCTTGCGAAGATGCAGTGACATCGCTATAGGCAGGAACGAGGCGGGGAACATCTTATGGAAGGCGCAGACTGCCGGCAGACGGTGACGGAAGGACAGACAGTTGTCTGCGGAATGGAGATTGATATGGAGTTACAGATATTACACGCAATACAAGAAATTCATCAGGGATGGCTGACGGACGTCATGCGTCTTTTTACCACCATAGGAGAAAGCGGGCTTGTATGGATTGCCATCGCCATCGTCCTGACATGTATACCGAAGACCAGAAAATGCGGTCTGACTATGATGATCGCAATGGCTATTACCTATCTGGTGGGGAATCTGTTTCTGAAAAATGTGATCGCCAGACCCAGACCCTGCGCAGTCGACAACAGTGTCATATTGAAGATCCCGTTTCCTTCTGAATATTCGTTCCCTTCGGGACACAGCTCCAATGGATTCGCCGGTGCAGTGACGATCTTCTGCTATTATCGCAGAGCAGGACTCTTAAGTCTGCTCATGGCGGCACTTATTGCATTTTCCAGACTTTACTTCTTCGTGCATTACCCGACGGATATCCTGGGTGGAATCCTGCTGGGAACGCTGGATGCACTATTGGCGGTCTGGCTTGTGAAACATCTGGAGAACCGGGCGGATGCGCAGTCTGCATCGAACGCAGATAAATCCGAACACGTGCAGGAAAAATAAAATAATGGGACAGAAACCGGGATCAGACAGAAAGGGCAAAAACGGTGATGAACAGCAGAACGTTATGGAATGATAATTGGTATTTTGCCAAAACGGAATTAGGTGTGAACTGGGAAGACAGGCAGATCTGGGAAGCCAAAATGCAGCCGGTGGATCTGCCCCATGACTGGCTGATCTATGATACGAAGAATCTCTATGAAGACAGCATCGGCTGGTATCGGAAGAACTTTGCCTATGCCCCGGATAAAACAGAAAATGATGACCGTGTCATCCTCCGCTTTGAAGGTGTCTACATGGATTCTTCTATTTACGTAAATGGTGAGCACCTTGGTGACTGGAAATACGGCTATTCTACCTTTGACTGGGATATTACGGATGCTTTACATGAGGGAGACAATGAAATCATTCTGCGCGTCGTATTTCAGGCGCCCAACAGCAGATGGTACAGCGGTGCCGGAATCTACCGGAATGTGTGGATGATCCGGCTGCCGGAGACACATATTCCTCTGGACGGTATTTACACATCTTCTGTTGAGACAAAAAAGGGTTATGACCTGACCATCGACACGGAACTGGAATGGGGAACCGATAGTGGAAACTATGAACTGGAATACTGTCTGCGAGATACTGATAACAGCAAAAGTCCCATAGGAACAGAAACCCAGGAGCTTTTCCGGGTAAAACAGCCTCTCACCCGTGGACAGAACAAGATATCCATGACGATTCCTGTGGATAATCCTAGGAAATGGGATATTACGGATCCTTACTTGTATGATCTGCAGGTATGCCTGTGGAGAGAGCAGGAGACCAACAGCCGGGAACTATGTCAGCAGGAACATCTTCGCATCGGTTTCCGCACCATGCAATTTGATCCTGCCAGGGGCTTTTTATTAAACGGCAGAAAAGTGCGCCTGAACGGTGCCTGCGATCACCATGACCTCGGAGCACTGGGAGCGGCTTTTCACAAAGAAGCCATGCGCCGGAAATTTGAACTCATGCGTTCCATGGGTGTCAATGCTGTGCGGACTTCCCACAATATGCCCGCTGTGGAACTGATGGAACTGGCGGATGAGATGGGATTTCTGATCGTATCCGAAGCGTTCGATATGTGGGAGATGGCAAAGAATCCTTATGATTATGCCAGATTTTTCAAGGAGTGGATGGAGAAGGATGTACGCAGCTGGATCCGCAGAGACCGCAATCATCCTTCCGTTATCATGTGGAGCATTGGCAACGAGATTCCGGATACCCATGCGGATGCCCATGGACAGGAGATCACCCGTAGCCTCCTTGCAGTAGTCAGAAAGTGGGATTACCGGAAGGTGGCACCGGTGACGATCGGTTCCAATTACATGCCCTGGGAAAATGCCCAGAAATGTGCGGATATCGTGAAAGTGGCGGGCTATAACTACGCGGAAAAATATTATGCGGAACACCATGAAAAGCATCCGGACTGGGTCATCTACGGAAGCGAGACTTCTTCTGTCGTACAGAGCCGCGGCATCTATCATTTTCCGCTGGATCGGGCGACCTTGATCGAAGCGGATGAGCAGTGCTCCGCACTGGGTAACAGTACCACCAGCTGGGCAGCGAAAAATACGGAATACTGTATCACTATGGACAGAGATACCCCTTATTCCTGTGGTCAGTTCATCTGGACAGCCATTGACTATATCGGTGAGCCGACGCCTTATCAGACGAAAAACAGCTATTTCGGACAGATGGATACGGCGGTTTTCCCGAAGGATTCCTACTATCTCTTCCGCTCAGAGTGGACAGATGTGAAAAAAGATCCCATGATTCATGTCTACCCTTACTGGGATTTTAATCCGGGACAGCAGGTGGACGTGCGGATCACCAGCAATGCTCCGGAGGTGGAACTGTTCGTAAACGGAGCGTCACAGGGAAAACAGCAGATCGATCATCAGAAAGGAACGGTATTGCAGCCTTCCTGGAAAGTACCGTATGCGCCCGGCAGTATCTGTGCCGTGGCATACGACGAAACGGGTAGGGAGATAGCCAGACAGGAGAGACATTCCTTCGGCAACACAGATCATTATATAGTAAAAGCCAATAAATCTACCATGTGCGCCAACGGCGAGGATATGATCTTCGTGGAGATCTCTGCGGAGGACCGGGATGGATACCCTGTGGAAAATGCTTCCGATTATGTGAGAGTGACCGTGGAAGGCGCCGGACGTCTCATAGGCTTGGACAATGGTGACAGCGCCGATTACGATGCCTACAAGGGAACCGTACGTAAGTTGTTCCAGGGGAAATTACTGGCTATGATCGCAGCAAAAACTACGCCGGGGGAGATTCGTGTGACTGTGGAGGATGCATGGGCAGCCACAGTGAACAGCATGACCAATGAAACCGGCACTGGAACAGCAACGGCAGCTGCCGGACACCGCACGGCGACAGTGACGTTACAGGCAGTCGAAGCACCGATTCGTCCCGGTGTCTGCGCAACAGAAGAAAACAGAGAATATCCGCCCGCCTTTGTGGATCCCGGATTTGTTCCGGTGCGGAAACTGGAAATGAGCGCTCCCTATATGAGATTGACACCGGAGAAGCCGTATGTATTGCTACATACCCGTATCTATCCCATGGAAGCCACAGACCGTAAGCTTCTCTGGAGCATTACTGACGCTTCCGGTATCCCCAGCCCTGTGGCAAAGCTGGAGGAACTGGAAGACGGCGAGAGCATCCGGATCACAGGCGTCAGTGATGGCAGTTTTCAGGTAAGGTGTATGACCTGTAACGGAACAACCAATATTAAAATGATTTCCCAACTTGACTTTGCAGTGGAGGGCATGGGACGGACGTTCCATTCTCCGTATGAGCCGGTGGCGGGTATTTCTTATGTCGGAAGTTTTGGCGGAGACGTAAGCCGCGGAGTGGAGAACAGTGCCGGAACGGACAAGGCACAGCCTACCGGACTGGTCTATGAAGCGTTAGACTTTGGTGAATTCGGAAGTGACGAGATCACGCTGTCCATTTTTGCCAACGATAATGATCCCCACCGGATTCAGATATGGAAGGGAGAGCCCGAAGAGAGCGGTTCCGGGACACAGGGAACACTGGTGGGTGAAATAACCTATCAGAAGCCGGGCATCTGGGAAGTCTTCCAGCCGGATACCTTCGTATTGCCCCGGAGATTAAAGGGTGTAACAAAACTGACAATAGTGTCAGAAGATAAAATTTTCCTGAAAGAGTTTCATTTCACCAGACAGGAAAAAGCTTATGCAAGACTGAGTGCTCTCACGGACGGAGTTACTTATGGTGACAGCTTTGTGAGAACCGGGGATGCCGTTGAACAGATCGGCAATAATGTCTCTTTCGAATTTACGGATATGAACTTTGGAGAAGCGGGAACCGATAGCATTGTCATCTGCGGAAGAACTCCTTTACAGCAGAATACGATCCAGCTTAGGTTTACCGATGGAGCTACACAGGTACTTCCCTTCCCGCACAGCGAGGAATATAGGGAACTGCGTTTCCCTCTGGAAAGAGTGACAGGAGAGCAGAATGTGACCTTCGTTTTCCTGCCGGGATGCAATTTTGATTTCAAATGGTTCCGGTTTGAAAAAAGCGGATCTGAGGAGTAAGTGATAACTATGAGCAAATGGAACAGAAAAATATGGGCAGCAATACTGGTGGTGGGAATGACAGCGTCTCTGACTGCCTGTGGAGGCAGCAAAGGAGAAAACAGCAATGCGTCTGCTGCCGGTACACAGAATGAGACTGCCACCGTACAGGATGAGAGCACGGACAGTAACACTGACAGCACCGGCAGTACCACGTCTCTGGTGCAGGACAACCGGGTACTGCAGATCCCGGACGACAACTACCGTACCTACTATGAGCTTTTCGTATATTCCTTCTATGACAGCGACGGTGATGGCATTGGAGATCTACAGGGCGTACTGGAAAAGCTGGATTATCTGAATGACGGAGATGATACCACGGATATGGATCTGGGAATCAATGGTATCTGGCTCATGCCGGTGATGCCCTCCGTCACCTATCATAAATACGATACCACGGATTATGAGAATATCGATCCGCAGTACGGCACTCTGGAAACGTTTCAGGAGTTGCTGACGGCCTGTCATGACCGTGGGATCCGTGTGATCCTGGATCTGGCGATGAACCATTCGTCCAGTAAACATCCCTGGTTTTTGCAGGCTGTAGAATATCTGAAAAATCTGCCGGAAGGCACTGAGCCTGACTCCTCAGAATGTCCTTATGTGGATTATTACCATTTTTCAAGGGAAGCCCTGAGCGGATATGCACAGGTAAATGGGACAGACTGGTATTATGAAGCGAGATTCTGGGACGGAATGCCGGATCTGAATCTGGAGAATGAGGCGGTACGCCGGGAATTTGAGCAGATCGCGGACTTCTGGCTGGATATGGGTGTGGATGGCTTCCGACTGGATGCGGTGAAAGAGTATGTTACCGGATCCACAGAGGACAATGTGGAAATTCTAAGCTGGTTCGCGGATTATGTTCATGGCAAAGATCCGGAGAATTATCTGGTGTGTGAATGCTGGACGGATCAGAATACCTATGCCAAATATTATGAGAGCGGCGTGGACAGCATGTTTGATTTTGCTTTTGCCGACAAGTCCGGTATCATTGCCAATGTGATGAACGGTAAGGCATCGGCAACATCTTATGCAAAGAATCTGGAAACAGAGCAGGGCATGTATGCGCAGTACAATCCGGATTATATCAATGCTCCCTTCTACACCAATCATGATATGGGACGCAGTGCAGGTTACTATGCCGGGGAGAATAGCGAAGCTCAGACGAAAATGGGCAATGCCCTTAATCTCTTAATGAATGGCAATGTATTCCTCTATTATGGGGAAGAACTGGGCATGAAGGGCTCCGGCAAAGACGAGAACAAACGGGCCCCCATGTACTGGAACAAGGACGGCAATGCGGAAGGCATGTGTAAGGGCCCGGCAGATATGGATGATTTCCGGATGAAATTTGACAGTCTGGAAGAACAGCAGGAGGATCCCGATTCCATCTATAATTATGTGAAACAGGTGATCCGTGTCCGCAACCAGAACCCGGTGATCGCCAGAGGCACCACCGCTTATCTGGAGCAGTATTCCGGTGAACAATGCTTTGCCCTGACAAGAAGTGACGAGAACAGCAGCTTATTGATGTTAGGCAATACTTCTGCGGAGACCGCAACAGTAGATCTGAGCGGACTTACGATAGGAAAGACGGCAGCGGAGGAGCTGGTACTGCTTGGGGAGCTTTATACCGGAGAAGAGACTGCGGAGCGTACCGGTGCAGAAATCACGCTTCCGGCCTGGTCGATCCTGATCCTGGGAGAAGAATGATACAGAAAAAAGAATACAGAAATAAAAAACAGGTCTGTGGGCGAACCCTACAGACCTGTATGCTTTCTTACAAAATCTTCAAATTCGTTTACCGGTAACGGCTTCGAGAAGTAGTAACCCTGAATATCATCACAGTGAAGATTCTTCAGAAACTCTACCTGATCCGAAGTTTCTACCCCCTCTGCGGTAATAGTCATACCGAAGCTCTGCAGCAGCTGCGTGATGTGCAACAGCAGCTTTTCACCGTTCCGGTCACCAATGTAATCGATCAGACTCTTATCCAGCTTGATTGTATCGAAATGCATGACATTCAGCGAAGACAGAGAAGAATATCCGCTTCCGAAATCATCCAGCAGTAGAGTAAATCCCGCTTCATGGAACTGCTCGATCAGGGAGGAGATATCACTGTTATTAATGGTAGCACTCTCGGTGATCTCCAGCGGAACATATTTCGGATCCAGCTGGAAAGAATTCAAAAGCTCCCGGTACTTATCTACCACATTGCTGTAGTATAGGCTGACTCTGGAAATATTTACAGAAATCGGATACAATTTTGCTCCAGCCTGCAGCCATCTCTGCTGTTGTGCGCACACCGTGCGGAACACATATTCGTCCAGTGTTGTGATATTACCGTTTTTCTCAAATAATGGAATGAACTTGCCGGGAGAGAGCATGGTGCCGTCGGGGCGCTTCCAACGGATCAGAGCCTCCGCTCCCAGAATGTTTCCGGTGACGGGGTCTACCTTCGGCTGATACCACAGCTGGAATTCTCCGTTCTTCAGGGCATCTTCGAAGACATCTTCCATCAGACGATCCTCGGAGAGCTGTTTGATATCCAGCTCATCATAAAAAGCATAATGCCTGGTACGTTTTCCTTTTATCGGATACATGGCCTGTACAGCCTTGCCGTAATTCTGTTCGATTTCCTTATGATCGGCGGTCTCATAGATGCCGCACAGTGGGAACAGTTTCGGAATATTAAGCTTTGTGGACAAATTGGAAATATCCTGACACAGGCACTCCAATCTGGGTTCTAAGGTACACCGGTCATTATCCCGCAGGAACAGGATGAACCGGTCTGCATTGATGTGGGCAGAAAATTCACCCAGATGTGTACCGGTTTGCAGGAGCTTCCATACTTCCAACAGTGTTTCGTCACCCTTGGCCACACCACAGGTATTATTGATCAGCTTGAAATCCTGAAGATCCAGGGCAACATAGAAGCCGCTGTCTCCGCCTCGGTGGGATAATTTCTCCTTGAAGCAGGCAAAATTATCACCATTTGTCAGAGGATCCACATAAGCCAGACGATATAACTGCCTGCGCCGTGTCCGGATACTGTGCACAAAAGCAAAAGTACCGACTCCGGCGATCACAATGATCAGCAGGATCAGCAGCCGCACCTGAAACAATATCGGAGCGGAACGACTGGAAAGTACCTGATCGGGAACAATAGTCAGGGCGAACCACTGTCTGTCGCTGCGGAGATTGTCCATTGCAGCCGCATAGTAATAATACTTCTGACTGCCTCCATAGAAATGACCACCGCTGGAAGAAGAACTCTGAAGCAGCGTATGCAGATCCTGCAAGGGCTGGTCGTTACGGGCATTCTGAGTCAGATAATCGGACATACGGTCGGCTTCCTGCAGGGAAGCCGGTGCATTGGAAGATGTGGCGATCAGGTCACCGTCCTGATTTACCAGACAACTGAATCCTTGATTATTAAAGGATTGCACGCCTAAAATTTCTTCAAAATGCTGGTTCCGATAGGTGGCAAATAAAACACCGATAATGGAATTACTCTGATCATATACGGGAATGCTGAATACATTGATGGGCTCCGGAGTACCCATTCGATCCTGAAGAGTATTGGTAATACCGGGAAGCCCCTGCATACCATCTTTGAAAAAATCTCTGCTGGACAGATCTTGTACATAGCCGTCAGTGGCCATTGCCTGACCATCCGGTGAGATGAAGCCAATCCGCTTAAACCCATAGGTGGAGACGAAAGATTCCAACTGTGCGGCAATGGAGCTGGCATTGGCTGTACCCGGGGAAACACTGATCGCATCGGCAAGGCTGTATAATAAGTTGAAGTTTTCACGGATCTCCTGCTGTACGATCAGGGCGTTCTGCGTGGCAACATCCCGGAGAGTGGACTGTACTTCTTCCTCTGTATCCTGTGTGATCTGGGCAGAACTCCACATGACGGTGGAAATTACCAGTACCAGAGCAATGCCCAGAATGATCAAGGTCTGCTTTGGCAATTTACTTTGTTTCATTTTATATCCTCTTATGTATGTTATAAAAATTACCCTATATAATATAATATTATACACCTTTACGATTGCATGGCAACAAAAACTGCATTGACAGTCCGGATTTCCTGTGCTACTGTAAGAATACACAAATGCAATGAGGAAGAGAGTATCTATTTTATAGAAGTTTTACAGAGAACATTCCGGCAGGCTGAGAGGAATGAAACGGACAGATGGAGAAGATGGCTTCTGAGCGGCGCACCGAACGGACACCGGGACAGAACAAACGGTGAAAGCAAGGCTGCGACAGGATCCGCCTGTTACAGCGGATAGGGTTACGGACCCGAAGAGGTCTGTACTGTGAGGTACAGACGAAGAGAAGTGGTAACACGAGATAACGCTCGTCTTCTTGAAGAACATAAGGTTCTTTGAGGAGACTTTTTTAATGCCAACAAGGTCACAAGACAGAAATTACGATGTGCTTGCACGAGAGTAATTTTCTGTCTTGATGACCTGCCCCGATATGAGCATAGAAGAGAGGCGTAAGCCTTTCGATATGCGAATGGCGGGTAGGATTGCGGGAGCGCAAAGCGCGGAGCAATCCGTGTGGCATTAGATAGTGTTATAGGAGTAGAAAAGGAGAACAGACACAATGGAAAGCAAAGGAAAATATTATCTTACCACAGCGATTGCCTATACATCTGCGAAGCCTCATATCGGCAACAACTACGAGATCGTACTGGCTGACAGCATCGCACGTTTCAAGAGAAAGGAGGGCTATGATGTCTTCTTCCAGACCGGTACTGACGAGCATGGACAGAAGATCGAACTGAAGGCTGAGGCAGCCGGCATCACACCCAAGGAGCATGTGGACAAGATCGCCGGTGTGATCCGCGGACTGTGCGACCTGTTAAATATTTCCTATGATAAGTTCATCCGTACCACGGATGAGGATCATGAGAAGCAGGTACAGAAGATCTTCAAGCGTCTCTATGATCAGGGAGATATTTACAAGGGGGCCTATGAGGGAATGTACTGTACCCCATGTGAATCTTTCTGGACGGAGTCCCAGCTGGTAGACGGCAAGTGTCCGGACTGCGGCGGTGTCGTAAAGCCTGCTAAGGAGGAGGCTTATTTCTTCCGCATGAGCAAATATGCAGACAAACTGATCAAGCACATTAATGAGCATCCCGAGTTCATTCAGCCCGTTTCCCGTAAGAACGAGATGATGAACAACTTCCTGCTCCCCGGACTGCAGGATCTGTGCGTATCCCGTACTTCCTTCACCTGGGGGATTCCGGTGACCTTCGATCCCAAGCATGTCATCTATGTATGGCTGGATGCGCTGACCAACTACATCACCGGTATCGGCTACGATGCAGACGGCAACAGCACCGAACAGTATAAGAAGCTGTGGCCCGCAGACCTGCACCTGATCGGCAAGGATATCATCCGGTTCCATACGATCTACTGGCCTATTTTACTGATGGCACTGGGCGAGCCCCTGCCGAAGCAGGTATTCGGACATCCCTGGCTTCTTATGGGCGGTGGCAAGATGAGCAAATCCAAGGGAAATGTGGTCTATGCGGATGATCTGGTAGATTATTTCGGCGTAGATGCAGTACGTTACTATGTACTGCATGAGATGCCTTTTGAAAATGACGGTAATCTGACCTGGGAACTGGTAGCAGAGCGTACCAATTCCGATCTGGCCAACACCCTGGGCAACCTGGTGAACCGTACCATTTCCATGAGCAACAAGTATTTTGGCGGTGTAGTAGAGAATAGGAATGTACAGCTGACCGAGAACGATACAGCAGTGGATGCCGATCTGAAACAGACTGTGACCGGCACTTATGCAAAAGTAGTAGCCAAAATGGAAGAACTGCGAGTAGCAGATGCCCTGACCGAGATCTTCGGCATCTTCAAACGCTGTAATAAATACATCGATGAGACCGAACCCTGGGTACTGGCCAAGGACGAAGCCAAGGCAGATCGTCTGGCTACCGTTCTGTACAATCTGGTGGAAGGTATTATCATTGGCGCATCCCTGTTAGAGCCTTATATGCCCGAAACCGCAGAGAAGATCGCAAAACAGCTGAATACCTCCCTGCGTGACTTTGATCAGTTAGAGCAGTTCGGCCTGTATGAGAGCGGCAACAGGGTGACAGATCAGCCTGAGATCCTCTTCGCCCGTCTGGATATGAAGGATGTAGCAAAAAAAGAGGCAGAGCTGGAAGAAGCCATGATCAAGGCAGCAGCGGAGCATGAAGCGGAAGAGGCAAATGCCGAGGCAGAAAAGGCAGAGCAGGAAGCCATCGATATTGAGCCCAAGACAGAGATCGAATATGACGACTTCGCAAAAATGCAGTTCCAGGTAGGTGAGATCATTTCCTGTGAGGCAGTGCCCAAGTCCAAGAAGCTGCTGTGCAGCCAGGTGAAGATCGGCAGCCAGGTACGTCAGATCGTCTCTGGCATCAAAGCACATTACAGCCCGGAGGAAATGGTGGGCAAGAAGGTTATGGTACTGGTGAACCTGAAGCCTGCGAAACTGGCAGGAGTAATGTCCGAGGGCATGATCCTGTGCGCAGAAGACGCGGAAGGCAATCTGGCTCTGGTCACCCCGGAGAAGAATATGCCTGCCGGAGCAGAGATCTGTTAAATAGTATATGACAACGCAACTTTACGAATGAGGCGGGATGAACTGTTACTATTTTACAAAAAAAGCAATATAGGGCTTAAAATTTTATAAGAAATGATATATAATGAATAGGATGCCAAAGCAGATGATTGTAAAATTGACATTTGTTTTGTGCGTCCTATGATTTTCCAGTAACCAAGGAGGTCCTATGATTAAGGAAGAATTTTACTTTGATTCCCGGGACGGCGAAAGCCGTATCCATGCAGTGAGATATACTCCCGATGACGGCAATGTAAAAGGCATTGTGCAGGTAGTGCACGGAATGGCAGAGTATGTGGAGCGTTATGAGAACCTGGCTGAATTTCTGACTGCCAGAGGAATCCTTGTTACCGGAGA
Source organism: Waltera sp. (assembly GCF_046969025.1). Lineage (NCBI taxonomy): Bacteria > Bacillati > Bacillota > Clostridia > Lachnospirales > Lachnospiraceae > Waltera > Waltera sp. The sequence goes on from NZ_JBKVQF010000007.1 coordinate 80,166, forward strand.
AGACCATCTCGGACATGGAAAATCTGTGGCGGAAGGCGGCACTTACGGTTACTTCTGCGAACAGGATCCGGCAACGGTAGTGGTAAGGGATGTACATCGGCTGAAGAAGATCACAGAGGAAAGCTATCCGGAGGTGCCCTATGTTATTTTGGGACACAGTATGGGTTCCTTTATTACGAGGAATTATCTGTGTCGTTACGGTAAGGGAGTCGACGGGGCGGTAATTGTCGGAACGGGAATGCAGTCCGGGGGATTGATCCTTTGTTCCAAAGCCATGGCAGGCATACAGAAGCTGTTCTGTGGTTCAAAGCATATCAGCCGTTTTATTGACAAGGCTGCTTTCGGCGGCTATAACAAGCGGATCGATGCTCCGAGGACATCCAGTGACTGGCTGAGCCGGAATCCGGAGAATGTGGACCGCTATATAGCGGATGAGCTGTGTGGATTTACCTTTACTGTGAATGGGTTCCAGACGCTGTTTGAACTGATCCGCAGACTGCAGAAGCAGGAGAATCTGGAGAAGGTACCGCAGAACCTGCCAATCCTTATGGTATCCGGTGCCGAGGACCCGGTGGGAGATTACGGTAAGGGTGTCCGGAAGGCATGTGATTCTCTGAAGAAGGCTGGTGTGAAAAATATTACCGTCAAACTGTACGAGAATGACAGACATGAGCTTTTGAATGAGGAAGACGGTGAACAGGCCATGGAGGACATCTATCAATGGATCCGCAGGGAGATTCCGGGACTGGATTAAGACCGGAAAGCTTTCGGATCAGAGAGGCGGTGCATCATGTCGGATACGGCAGCGGGCACTTACGAGATCAGATGGGCGGCAGACAAAGACTGGATTCCTGCCATGCATATGATCTGGAAGACATTTTTGAAATTTGAGGCGGTGGATTATACAGAGGAGGGAATCCGTAACTTTTATGATTTTATTACGGATGAACACCTCTATAAGTCGTTCCTGCAGGGAAGATACCAGATGATGGTGGCGCTGGACGGTGAGAGAGTCATCGGAGCGGCTTCCGTGCGGAATTATAATCATTTATCACTTCTTTTTGTCGATGAGGAGTATCATCATCGGGGAATCGGACGGGATCTGATGAGAAGAATGTGTGAATATCTGAAAAAAGAGGAAGGGGAACGGTATATGTCGCTGAAAGCAGCTCCGTATGCCGTAGAGTTCTATCGAAAACTGGGGTTTCATGCGGTACATGAAGAGGAAGCATTTTCCGGAATACGTGTGACCCCCATGGAAAAATTTTTATAAAACAGAAAAGGATAAGATGTAAATGAAAATTTTTGACCTGGATAGCCCTTTAATGAATGTACTGAACAAAATGGCAGATCTGATGTGGCTCAATATTCTGACACTGATCTGCTGCATCCCTGTCATTACCGCTGGAGCTGCGCTGACTTCCATGCATTATGTGGCATTGAAGATCGTGCGTAACGAGGAGAGTTATATTACAAGAAGCTTTTTTAAATCCTTTAAGACCAATTTCCGCCAGGCAACCCTGATCTGGTTGCTGCTTATGCTGGTAGCGGCGATCCTTGGCGGTGATTACTACATTATTACCAAATCCGGAATGCAGTTCAGCCAGGTGTTGGTGGTACTGATCATGGCAGCAGGAGTGCTGGTGATCTGCACTTCTTTATATGTATTTCCGGTACTTGCCAAATTTGACAATACAATCATGGGAACCATTCGAAATGCATTTATCATGAGTATTTTACAGCTGCCCAAGACCGTTGTAATGTTCGTAATGGCATTTTTTCCGTTGATTATTTATCTGGTATCTTTAAGACTGATACCCATTATTTTCCTGTTTGGTTTTTCGCTGCCGGCTTATGCCTCTGCCATGCTGTACAATAAATTCTTCCAGAAGCTGGAAGATCAGTTGTTGTCAGAACAGGAGCCTGCACCGGAAATCTCGCCGGAAGAGGATGAGAGAGTATTCCATGATGAACTGGATGAAAGCCTGAAAACAGACGTGAAGTAACAAAAATGTCCTGCGGGGGCATCAGACGAGAGGTGTTCGGAGTATGCAAAAGAGAAAATTTTGGGAAATTGTTTTCCAGTGGGTCTTTCCCTGCGCATTGCTGGTTGTTGCACTGGTTCTGAGTATTTACGAATTTAATAATAAAATGAATTCAGCCATACAGACGGTGGTGGATGATCAGGCAGAGCAGATCGGCTATTACTATTCCGCGGGAGTAGATGACAAGCTGGGGGCACTGGGAGATATCACGAGTGCCATGGCAAACATTATGGCGAGCCGGCCGGACAGAAGTGATGCTTTTGTATATGAGAAGCTGGACACCATTGTAAAAGCCAGCAACGCCTATATGTCTGCTTATTGTGCTGTGAACGGAAAAGGAATGCTGAGTGACCGCCGGGAGTTCGATATGTCAGAGTTAAACTATTATGGCAGCATCAGCGGAACCTCCGCCCATTATATTTATGCCGGCACGGATGGGATCAACGGACAGACTGCCTTTATCTATGTGTGTCCGATTGCGATATCCGGAAATGTCACAGGATATCTGCTCAGTTATATGAACCCGGATAACATGAAGGAATTCTTCGACAATTCTGTATATGGTGACAAGGCATTTTTCTCTCTGGTCAACCGGAACGGAACCATTATGGCATGCTACGGTGCCACTGACGGAACGGCTATTTTGCAGAATGATTTCTGGAATTCCCTGAAAGATATTTCGGAAAGCCTGGGAAGCTGGACCCTGTTTGAAAGACAGCAGCAGAAGGGCAACAGCGGCATTTTACATGTTAAGGAAGACGGTGTAGGCAAGATCGTCTGTCATTTTCCAATCCGCGGTACCGAGTGGAACCTGGTGGTCGGTATTGATGAATCCTATCTGTCTGGAATCCAGCAGTCCTTCCGCGGCCCGATTGTGAATCTGATCGTCAAGATCAGTATTTCCATTGCAGTAGCGCTTATTATTATCACCGCAATCAATATTCTGGTACGCATCAAAGCCTCTGAACACAGTAAGGTGTTGGAGGATAAAGCAGATACCGACCTATTGACGGATCTGAACAATAAGATGGCCACAGAGCGTAAGATCCGGGAATACATGGAAAAGTACCCGGACAAGCAGGGCGTATTGTTCGTACTGGATGTTGATAACTTTAAGAAGATCAATGATACTATGGGACATGCCTTCGGAGATGAAGTGCTCCGCAGCCTGGCAGTACGTCTGCAATCCATGTTCCGGGCTACGGATATCGTGGGTCGTACCGGTGGCGATGAGTTCATGGTGTTTCTGAAGGATATCCGCGAGATCAGTATGATCGAACGGGAAGGCAAGAAGATCGAACAGTTCTTCCATCAGTTTGAAGTGGGAGAATATGTAAAATATTCCGTAACGGCCAGCGTGGGAGCAGCGGTCTTCCCCGGGGACGGCAAGTCTTTCGAGGAACTGTACAAAGCCGCAGATAATGCGCTGTATGTGTCAAAAAGACATGGCAAAAACCAGCTTAGCTTCTATAAAAAGCCGGGAAATGAGACAAAGTAGGGCGATTCTTGTGGAATATGTCCAAGAAATGCGGGCGGATTTGTTCAATCTGACAAGCATTTCGAAAAAAAACAAACTTTATAAGCAATTCTTACAATAGGATTCAAAATCTTTGTGAAATAGTGGTATGGCACATTTTCGTGATTTTCGTTATACTGAATTCAGATTCAAACGAGACATATCGTTTCACAATGAGAGAAAATAACATTGGTAAATATGAAAGGAGTATTTTCAAATGGCAAGTTTATCTTTAAAGAATGTCTGCAAAGTATATCCTAACGGTTTCGAAGCTGTTAAGGATTTCAACCTTGAGATCGCAGATCAGGAGTTCATCATTTTCGTAGGTCCTTCCGGATGTGGTAAGTCCACCACCCTTCGTATGATCGCAGGTCTGGAAGATATCTCTTCCGGTGAACTGAAGATCGGTGACAGAGTAGTTAACGATGTAGAGCCTAAGGATAGAGATATCGCAATGGTATTCCAGAACTACGCTCTGTATCCTCATATGTCCGTATACGACAACATGGCATTTGGTCTGAAGCTGAGAAAAGTTCCCAAGGATCAGATCGATAAGATGGTTAAGGAAGCAGCTAAGATCCTGGATTTGACTCCGCTGCTTGATCGTAAGCCCAAGGCTCTGTCCGGTGGTCAGAGACAGCGTGTTGCTATGGGACGTGCAATCGTTCGTAACCCTAAGGTATTCCTGATGGATGAGCCTCTGTCCAACCTGGATGCTAAGCTGCGTGTACAGATGCGTATCGAGATCGCTAAGCTGCATCAGAGACTGGGCACCACCATCATCTACGTTACACATGACCAGACTGAGGCTATGACCCTTGGTACCAGAATCGTTGTTATGAAGGACGGCGTTATCCAGCAGGTAGATACTCCTCAGAACCTGTATGAGAAGCCCTGCAACCTGTTCGTAGCAGGATTCATGGGATCTCCGCAGATGAACTTCCTGGATGCTACTGTTAAGGTAGAAGGCGACATCGCTAACCTGGTAATCGCAGGCCACAGCATTCCCCTTCCTCCCGCTAAGTCCAAGAAGCTGATCGATGGCGGTTACGATGGAAAGGTTGTTACCTTCGGTATCCGTCCTGAGGATGTATATGATTCCGAGATGTACATCGAGACCTCTCCTCAGAGCGTATTTACCTCTACCATCAAGGTTTATGAGTTACTTGGTGCAGAAGTATATCTGTACTTCGATCTTGACGAGTTCCCTATGACCGCAAGAGTAGATTCTCGTACCACTGCAAGACCTGGCGATACCGTTAAGTTCGCTCTGGATGTTGAGAAGATCCACGTATTCGACAAAGAGACCGAGCAGGTTATTACCAACTAGTCTTAAGTTTCATAAGAGATTTCAAGGTCCTGTCTGTGAATGCAGACAGGGCTTTTTTTATGCATTTTGCTTGCACGAGGTGAGTAAATCAGATATACTAAGTATATATAGTTCTGACATAGATGAAAAGCGAGACTGTTTGCAGGTGGAGCTTTTCGCCTATGAACAGAACGAATGGATATGAGCAGGGAGGACAATAGTCCGGAATGCGAAGAGACGTTGCGAAATCGAGAACGCGAAGAGCGAAGAATTCGATATAGATTATGCTACAGAAAGGCGTGGACAATATGATTACAGGCCAGATTATACAGACAAGCATTGATGAATTAAAAGCAATCACTAAGGTAGACCTCGGAGTCTATGATCTGAACGGATCCGAAGTGGCATCTACCATGGAAAAGGATGACATAACCACAGATCTGATCACAGGCTTTGCGGCTTCTCCGGCGGATAGCCAGGTGATCGGAGTACATCACCTTCTGAAGATCCGTGACGAAGGGGATCTTTTATATGTACTGGTGGCACGGGGAATGACGGATGACGTATATATGGTGGGTAAGATTGCTGTCAGCCAGATTCAGAATCTCGTCATTGCCTATAAAGAGCGTTTTGACCGGAACAACTTCTTCCAGAATCTGTTACTGGATAATTTGTTGTTGGTAGATATCTACAACAGAGCGAAGAAGCTTCATGTGGAAGTAACTTGTCCCAGAGCGATATATCTGATCGAGACGAAGGATGAGAAGGACGGTATTGTATCGGAAGTGCTTAAGAGCATGTTCTCACCCCAGTCGGGAGATTATGTGACTGCTGTAGACGAATCCAGCCTGATCCTGATCAAGTCTGTGGAGAATACTACAACGCCGCAGGCATTGCACGAACTGGCAGAGACTATCGTAGCAATGATGAATGCGGAAGCTCTGCTGGATGTCAAGGTGGCTTACGGTACTGTGGTACAGGAACTGAAGGATGTCTCCAAGTCCTACAAAGAAGCTAAGATGGCACTGGATGTAGGCAAGATCTTCTATGCAGAGAAGAAAGTAATTGCGTACAGCACACTGGGAATCGGACGACTGATCTATCAGCTTCCGGTGAATCTGTGCAAAATCTTCATCGAAGAGATATTCGGAGACAATGTACCTTACGATCTGGACGAAGAGACATTGAATACATTGAACAAGTTCTTTGAGAACAATCTGAACGTGTCGGAGACTTCCAGACAACTGTTTGTACATCGTAACACTCTGGTGTATCGTATTGAGAAGATCCAGAAGAGCACCGGGCTGGACCTGCGCAGCTTCGATGATGCATTGACTTTCAAGATCGCATTGATGGTCGTTAATTATATGAAATATCTGGATAACCAGGAATATTAAGGACAACCCCCTGCATAAAGTTAGATAGAAACTTTATGCGGGGGGATTTTTATGTCATATCGGAAACAGATCAGTTATTTGGAATTACAGGAAAATGGACAACGGATCCGGGGAGCCGGGTATGCAAAGCTGGAAAGCTGGGAAAAGGAAGAGATTCTGATGGTGCAGCTGAGAGGACAGGGGATCGTGTCTGGCAAGGAGATGATGCTGTATCTGCAGCGGGAAAGCGGAGAAGAACTGTTATGTGAAATGACGGCAGAACGGGGGACCGTTTCCTGTGAAAAAAGAATTTCCAGAAAAGCGGATTGGGAGCCGACACTGGGGATACGCATTCCCCTGGAACGTAATTTTGAGATCATAGGGCGGTTTGCAGGAGCGGCTGGTGCGAAGAAAGTACCTGCGCCTGTGACTGCGATTGCACCGGTTACGGTGGGGGAAATCGAAGGACAGGGGCAAGGTGGAAACCAGCCGGAGCAGGCAAAGCGGCCGATACAGACAGAACAGCAGGAAACTCAAAATAGGGAGATGCAGCGGGAGCGGGTGCAGGAGCAAGGCAGGCAAGCCCGTGAACAGACCGAAAAAGTGGCAGAAACCGTAGTCGCAAACGAAAAAATGGTCAGTGGATCGGAAGCCCGGAGCTCGAAAAAAACTGCCACGGAACACACTCTCCACATGAAAGACACCAAATGGGAGCAATTAAGCAGTATCTACCCCCACATCCATCCCTTCCGGGATGCCAGGGAATTTCTTTCCGTGGGTCCGGAGGATTTCGTTGTGTTGCGGGAGCGTTGCTATCAGATGACCCACAACAGTTTTTTGTTGCATGGCTATTATAATTACAGACATTTATTATTAATGCGTCAGGAAGTCTCAGGGGAAGTGAAATATTACATAGGAGTCCCGGGTAATTTTTATGAAAGAGAAAAACAGGTAGCCAGAATGTTTGGCTTTGAAAGTTTTGAAGGAGCCAGAGAACCGGCATGGGAAGGGGATTTCGGATATTATCTGATCGCAGTGGAACTGTGAGAGAATCACAGTCCCCGCTCGTCAAATTCCGGAATAAAGCTTTCACAGGCGGAACTTCCCTCTTGCCGGAAGCCCTGTTCAATGCCGATTCGCTCCGCAAAGCGCAGGACCCGGTCATATTCCTCCGGTGTCACTGTGCGATTGAGTGCTTCAATATCTGCCACCTGCGGAAGAGGTGTATATTGATTCATAATGCTAATATAGATATGATCCCCGTAGGTCTCATGGAGATACCGCAGGATCTTCTTGGAGTTTTTCGCTTGTCCCGGCAGGAGCAGATGGCGTACGATCATCCCCCGCTGCATCAGCCCGGTGTCGGGATCCATGACCGGATCTAAGACCTGCCGGTACATTTCCGCAATGGCAGCGCAGGCAATCTCAAAATAGTCCGGGGCATGCGAATACGCAGCGGAAAGCTCCGGAGAAAAATATTTCAGATCCGGCAGATAGATATCCACCAGACCATCCAGATGGCGTAAAGCCTCCGGAGATTCGTAACTGCCGGTATTGTATACAATGGGGATGGACAGTCCCTGATTTTTGGCCTGCTGTAAGGCAATGACGATCTGGGGAAGAAAATGTGTGGGGGTAACAAGATTGATATTGTTAGCTCCCTGTTCCTGTAATTGTAGAAAGATTTTCACCAGATGTTCGGGAGTGATGACTCGTCCGGCTTTCCCCAGAGCGATGTTATGGTTCTGGCAGAAGACACAGCGCAGGTTGCATCCGGAGAAAAAGACGGTACCGGAACCGGAAGTACCGGAGATACAGGGCTCCTCCCAATAATGCAGAGAGGCTCTGGCAGCCATAATATCTGCCGTCTGGCCACAATATCCCACGCTACCATTCAGGCGATCGGCATGACAGGCCCTGGGACACAGGATGCAGTCGGACATGATTTTCCGGAACCATGTGGCATCTTGGGGAGCCAGATCGCCGGAAACGGATGCTATGCTGTTGGAAACCGAAAAAGGGGATGACATATCGCCTGACACAATCTATAACCTCTTAACTGACTTATCCATGAATTCACAGAACACTTTAAATATCAAAACCGCACATGCCGGACCAGGATAACAGCTCCACCCAGTTTCCTCACGGCACATGGAAGGTTCTACTTAGTGCTGCTTTGTTCCCAACCTGACACGGTTCGTAGATTCCCATTGCGTAAGACCGAGTTTCATCACTATTCCCATGATACCGGACATGTACGGCCTTTTTAGTGTATCCTGTTCCCCGGTTTTTGTCAAGCCTCTTTGCCTTGAAGGAAACAGGGAAGAGTGTTATAATCAAAATAATATGTAATTTTGTCGAAAGATAGTTGCCTACGGAGAAGGATCCATGAGAAACGAGCGAAAAAGTATATCCCTGCTGGGATGGATAATAGGTGCACTTTTACTGATATATCTGGGAGTATTTTGCTACCTGAACCTGTGTAAATATGCACAACATGTGGATTCGGATATTGCAGCAGAGGCTTTGCTGGCCCGGGAGATCTGGGTGGAGAAGGATATTACACCCAACGACTGGATCTCCAGCACGGAGAGACGGATCATTGGAATGCCTACGGTTGCAGCCGTATTTTACGGTATCACCGGCAGCATGCAGACGGCGGCGGGGATTACCTGCGTTCTATTGGGTGCGATTTTGTTGGGGACATTTTATTTTTTTCTGAGAAAATTATCTTTGAGCAGACCGGCATCAATTACGGCATTGCTGGTATTGTGTGCGCTGCCAATCAACGGTTTTCGCAATGAGGGGCAGATGGTTCCTTTTGTAGCGCTGCTTTTATTCCTATTTGCAGAGTATTATGTGTTTCATGGCATTTTTCTGTTTTTCAATATCCTGTTTTACCTGAAATTAAAAGAAAACCGGCAGATGACCCGGAAGACCTTTCTGGAGTGGCTGGTATTGTTTGTTGCCGCAGTTTTGCTGAACTGTGGAGGACAGAGATGTCTGCAGGTCATCATCCTGCCACTGCTTGTAGTGGAAGTGATCGCTTTATTCATGGAATCCGGACATCTCCGGCAGAAGCTGCCCGGTGGACGTTATCTTGCCACAGCCTATGTAGGAAGTCTTGTACTTGCTTTTCTGGTATCCTGTCTGTACGGCGGCAGAGGAGATTATGCAGTCTATCTGCTGCAGCCGGGAGAGGCAGTAGAGAAACTGCTTCTTGGTGTTCCGGCAGCCCTGTTGGAGAACTTCGGACTGGTGGGAAATGCAAAGGTAGGGAGCTTTGCTTCTCTGATGCAGCTTCTTGTCTGGGTGTTCCTGATCCTGTTGGGGTATGGACTCTGGTATGTGTTCCGGAAAAATACAGAGAGCACAGACAGACAAAAAGATGCACTGACAATTCTCCTTGCTTCTGTGGGAGTCACAGCATTTATCATCGGGATCACCAGCGCGGAGGCGGCCCATTATTACTTTTTCATGGCATGGTTCGCAGCAGCTGTTCTGGTAGCGGTGATGGTGGATCATATGTCGGAAGGACAGCCGGTGTTCGCTGGTCTGATCTTAACGGCCGTAGCGCTGTTCGCGGTGCTGAATCTGAAATACACCTACTGTGAAGCGGCCACCACACAGGATAACCTGAAGGAATATCAGGAAGTGGCGGATTATCTGACAGAAGCGGGAATCGACTACGGATATGCAGAATTCTGGGATGCCGAACGGATCTGTCTGATCACGGACGGCCGGGTGACGATGGGACATTCCTATACCATGGCCAGTCTTTCCGGATACTGGTGGCTCACCAGTACGAAATGGTATCCCCCGACGCTGCCCACGGAAATGCGGACCGCTTACGTCGTACGGACAGAAATGCGTGAAGCCTTTGAACAGCAATTTCCGGAAGGGGAAGCACCGATACTGGAATATGAGAATGAAAAGCTGGCAGTATATGTCGGTGACAGAAATTATGTGGAACTATAAGATAAAAATGAGGGAACATTAATGGAAAAAATATACCGTATTCTGTTGGGAATATTTCTTGTCTGTCTGATTCCCATTCTTTTGGTCCTGAGTTACTGGTCCTGTCGGTATTCTTATTACGGAACGGTGGATTACAGCATCAGAAATCTCCTGATAAAAGACAGTACCTGGAAACATTTTGTTATTTTCCTGCTGACATCTGTCCTTGTCTATGAGGGAGATAAATGGCTGAATGCTCAAAATCAGGAAAAACAGGAAAAAATCTGCATCTATACATTGTTGGCAACCAGTGTTACTGCGTTTCTGCTGGGAAGTATCTACGTTCTCAACAATCCCTATTATCCGGTAGGAGATCAGATCAGCGCCACGGCATTTGCAGCATATTGCCGGGATGGCAACTTCATTATGTTGTGCTCCGGAGGTTATGTGGGGATGTACCAACAACAAAAAGGGCTGGGAATATTGTATGAGATATTGTTTGCCCTGTTTGGAAATTTCAATTATACTCCGGCAAAAATCCTGCATGTAATATGGTGGGTACTGGCGATTCTGGCAGGATACGGTTTCCTGAAACTGAATACAGACAGAGCCATATTTAGAATCGTATATTGTATTATGATGTTGGGCTGTATTCCTTTTTTGCTGTATTTACCGTATATTTACGGGGACGTGCTCAGTATCAGTTTTGGAATGGTAATGTTCTGGGCGGTGTCTGCTTATGAACATTATGAGAAGAAGAGGTATATTGCGTTGGCGGCATGTGTGGCAGGGATTGCTGTGCTTGCCCGGAAAAATACATGGATCATACTCATTGGAGTGGGAATTTATGCAGTTCTGGTCTGCCTGAAGAAAAAGAAGGGACAATATCTGCTGGCAGGGTTTGCAATTCTTCTGACGGCAGCACTGACGGTGAAAGCGGTAGATGTAATGTATGAATACCGTTCCGGATATCCCAGTGACATTGGCATTCCGAGCATTCTCTGGATTGCGATGGGATTACAGGAGACGGATGGCATGGCGGGAGTGTACAATCGCTATCAGCAAACCACGTTTGCAGAACATGATTTTCAACAGGAGCCTGCCGCACAGGAAGGAAAGGAATATATTCGCGAACGATTGCGGGAGTTCCGGGAGAATCCGGCTATGGCCAGAGATTTCTTTAAGAGAAAACTGGAAGATCAATGGATCGAACCGCTGTTTTCCAGCCTCAAGGCAACAGAGTCGTTTGATACGGATGGAGAACCGCTGTCCTCCGGGATTACCAGTCTGTACTATGGGAACATACATGAAACCGTATGGAAGCTGGCCAATTATTACCAGAGTATCGTATACTTGGCAGGACTTGTACTTGGAATTGCTTTGTGCGGAAGATGGTGGCAAAAAAAAGAAATTCCGACAGCATTGTGGCTGCCGTTGATTGGCATAGTAGGTGGCTTCCTGTTCAGTATTATCTGGGAAGCGCAGAGCAGATATGTATTTCCGTACTATGTATTTTTGATCCTCTTTGTGCCGATGGGACTTTATGAAACGGGAAGAGCGATTTCCCGATTGCCGAAGCATAGAAGAAAAACAACCGAGCAGAACCAGACACAGGAAGAAAGCTTACGAGAGATCGCCTGATGCCTTTCTGGCAGCTTTCTCCTGTTTGTTCCGGATGCGGAGCTCTTCAAAAAAAGTCTTCAGCATCTGGCTGCATTCCGTTTCCAGAATGCCCCGGGTAACCTTCACCTGATGGTTAAACTGGGGCATTTCCAGTATATTTAGGATCGAACCTGCACATCCCGCCTTGGGATTCATGCAGCCCATCACTACTTCAGGGATACGGGCCTGCACAATGGCACCGGCGCACATCTGGCAGGGTTCCAGGGTCACATAGAGCGTGCATTCTTCCAGACGCCAGTCGCCGATCACTTTGCTGGCTTTGTTGATCGCTGTGATCTCTGCGTGCGCCAATGTATTCTTGTCTGTATTTCTCCGGTTGTAACCACGACCGATGATCTTACCTTCATGTACAATGACACAGCCGATGGGGACTTCCCCCAGGGCATAGGCTTTTTTCGCCTGCTTCAGAGCTTCCTTCATATATTTTTCTTCCACACTTTTGATTACTGCCATGGTATCTGTAGCCTTTCTGGCGCTTGCGCTGTCCGATTTATTCTGCCTTGGAAAACCTTTTCCAAAAAATCACACTATATTTCGTAAATGCTGTACATTGACGAAACTACCGTTAACTTATAGTATAGAGAATATATGAGTAAACGTCAAATGGAACGAGACCGCATTTTGCTGCGGTAACGGAGAGCAACGGGCGCAGGAACTGCGACCGGAACGGGGGATTTATGGTATCGATCAAAGAAGTTGCAAAACATGCCGGAGTGGCTATTTCCACAGTATCCAAGGTCTTAAATGGCTATCCTAATGTCAGTGAAGAGACGAAGAAAAAAGTACAGGACGCCATCAAGGAGTTGAATTATATTCCGAATTCCATTGCTGCGGCGCTTTCCTCCAAGCAGTTTGGAAGAATCGCGCTGGTGCTGGATCCCAATAGACAGACCCAGGCCATTGACCAGATCTTCATGCAGTATCTGGTAGGGGCACTGGATAAGGCCAAGGAACTGAACGTGGAAGTTGTGACGATCTTTCCGTCCATGATCGCGGGGATGACGGCGGAAGAGATCACAAGATCTTTTCTGTCCCAGAGTATTTCCGGCGTGGTGATCTATGGCATGTCTAAGGAGGACAAGGTACTGCAGAAGCTGATCCGGGAGAAACAGTTTGCCTGTGTGGTAGTGGATGCGCCGATTGTCAATTCCAGGACTACATCCATCAGCATTGATCAGGAACAGGCCCAGTATGATGTGGCGAAGAAGACCGTGTTGGATGACAACTGTAAACGAGTGCTCTACATTGCGGGCAGAAGAGACGGTTATGTCACGGATCAGAGATTGAAGGGGATGAAGCGTCTGGTGAAGGATCTGGATCTGACCATGATGGTCAGACAGGGAGACTTCAGTGAGCTGACGGCAAGAAACGTGGCATTGAAATATGCGAAGAATAAGGATGTGGTGGTCTGCGCTTCCGATCTGATGGCCATAGGTGCCATGAATGCATTGATCGATATGGATATTTTCCGTCCGGTGTGCGGCTTCGATGGTATCACCCTGATGGGATATGTCGGCAAGCAGATGAATACCATAAGGCAGGACTTCTACAGCATCTCCAGCAGAGCCGTGGAAGAGGTACACCAGCTGATGAACGGCGGGGAAGGGCATCAGGTAATCATGCCCCACAGTATCGTGAAAATGTACTATAAGGACATTATCTGTTAAGCTATTTTGCACAAAAAATCAGGAAAATTAAAGAAAAGGTTGCGGAAAACGTTTTCCTATGCTATCCTGTGTATTGTAAGAGAACAACATACACAAAATCTCAGTATTGCGAGGGTATGAAAAGTCGGAAAGTGCAGGAAATACCCAAGGCGCAGCAGCAGAAAAGGTATGGAGGCCAAAAAGGATAGGAAATACCCAAGGCGCAGCGGGAAAAAGGGTATAGAGGCCGAAAAGTGCAGGAAATACCCGGGGCGCAGCGGGAAAAAGGGTATGGAGGCCGAAAAGGATAGGAAATACCCAAGGCGCAGCTGAGACAAGGGGATGGGATACCAAAAATAAGTATAGTACCCAGACAAAGAAAAAGAATATGAAAAAATGAGTGTGGCACGGTACATTCATTTTGGCAAAAATAAAACTATCGTGCAGAATGGAGTTTGAAATGAATTTAGAGCAGACTTTAAATGAGATCACCGGCAAATTATATGGCAAGAATATCGGTGCCTGCACCGATGCACAGCTGTACACCGGAGTATTGCAGCTGACCAAAGAGAAGATGGCAGAGACTCCCGCCATTACAGGAGACAAGAAGGTATATTATATTTCCATGGAGTTCCTGATCGGTAAGCTGTTATCCAACAACCTGATCAACTTAGGTATCTATGAGGAGCTGAACGATATCCTGAAGAAAAACGGCAAGAATCTGGCAGACATCGAAGAGGCAGAGCCGGAACCTTCTCTTGGTAACGGTGGACTCGGAAGACTGGCAGCATGTTTCCTGGATTCCATCGCTACTCTGGGACTTCCCGGAGACGGTATCGGTCTGAACTACCACTTCGGTCTGTTCAAGCAGGTATTCAAGGATCATTTGCAGAATGCTGAGAAGAACGACTGGATCCAGAAGGATTCCTGGCTGAACAACACCGGCACAAAATTCGAAGTATCTTTCGGTGACCGCAAGGTGACTTCCGTATTGTATGATATTGACGTGGTAGGTTATGAGAACGGACTGAACAAGCTGCATTTATTTGATATTGAGACCGTGGATGAGAGCCTGGTAAAGAAAGGCATCACTTTTGATAAGGAAGCCATTGAGAAGAACCTGACTCTGTTCCTGTATCCGGATGATTCCGATGAGGCAGGTAATCTGCTGCGTATCTATCAGGAATACTTCATGGTATGCAACGGTGCCCAGCTGATCCTGAAGGAAGTAAAGGAAAAGGGTTATGATCTGCATACTCTGCCCGAACATGTGGCAATCCAGATCAACGATACCCATCCTACTATGGTTATCCCTGAGCTGATCCGTATCCTCACCACTGAGGAAAGTTTCACCATGGATGAAGCCATTGACGTCGTAAGTCGCACCTGCGCGTATACCAACCACACCATCCTGGCAGAAGCTCTGGAAAAGTGGCCTCTGGCTTATATTGAAAAGGTAGTTCCTCAGCTGGTTCCCATCATCAAGGAGCTGAGTGACCGTGTGGCAAAGAAATATAAGGACGAAAAAGTTCAGATCATCGATAAGGATAAAAGAGTGCACATGGCACACATCGACATCCATTACGGTTACAGCGTCAACGGTGTGGCAGCAATTCATACGGAGATCCTGAAAGAGAGCGAGCTGAATCATTTTTACAAGATTTACCCTGAGAAATTCAACAACAAGACCAATGGTATCACCTTCCGCAGATGGCTGCTGTCCTGCAACCATGAGCTGGCTGCGTTCCTGACCCAGACCATCGGCGACGGCTACAAGAAGGATGCCGAGGAATTACAGAAGCTGTTAGAGCACAAGGACGATCAGGCTGTACTGGATGCCATCTACGACATCAAGAAGACCAAGAAGGCAGAACTGGTATCCTATATCAAGGAGAAGGAGGGCGTGGAGCTGAATCCCGATTCCATCTTCGATATTCAGGTAAAGCGTCTGCATGAGTATAAGCGTCAGCAGATGAATGCACTGTATATCATTCACAAATATTTGGAGATCAAGGGCGGCAGGAAACCTTCTACTCCACTGACCTTTATCTTCGGTGCAAAGGCTGCGCCTGCGTATGTGATTGCTCAGGATATCATCCATCTTCTGCTGGTAATGTCCGACATTATCAATAACGATCCTGAAGTCAGCCCTTACATGAAGCTTGTTATGGTAGAGAACTATAACGTAAGCTATGCTGAGAAGCTGATCCCTGCCTGCGATATCTCCGAGCAGATCTCCCTGGCATCCAAGGAGGCATCCGGAACCGGTAACATGAAGTTCATGTTAAACGGTGCTGTAACACTGGGTACCAGTGACGGTGCAAACGTAGAGATCCATGAGTTGGTAGGCGATGACAATATCTACATCTTCGGTAAGGATAGTGACACTGTGATCAAGCATTACGAGAAGGCAGATTATGTCTCTAAGGACTACTACAAGAAGAGCCCTGTGATCAAAGAGGCTGTAGATTTCATCGTCAGCAAAGAAGTGCTCAAGGTCGGCAAAAAGGAGAACCTGGAGCGTCTGTACAACGAGCTGCTGAACAAAGACTGGTTCATGACCCTGCTTGACTTAGAGGACTACATCAAGGTAAAGGATCAGGCATTTGCTGATTACGAGGATCAGCAGAAGTGGAAGAAGATGATGTTAGTGAACATCGCCAAGGCCGGATTCTTCTCCTCCGACAGAACTATTGCAGAGTACAACAGAGATATCTGGAAGCTGAAATAAATGGAAAGTTAGTTAAATACATTGGCAAAATCCACGAACTCCCGGAGCATGCGATACACATGTCTCGATGTAAGGTCTCCGGATGTGAATTTTCTACGAAAAGTGATGAGTAGTTCTCGTCATGACGGGGCCGCCTACAGTCGACATCCATGTCGACAATCGGCTGACGCGGACATCGTGTCCGCTTTCCCCCTGCCTTTCAGCACTTTTCTAGAAAATATCAACATCCTCCGACAAACATCTTCGACATGGCACCGCATACGCCGGGAGTTCTGCGTTTTGGAAAGCTTTCAAAAAAACCAGTAGCCCCGGCTGGGTATAAGAATAAGCAGTGCCGTAAGCAGACGTCGGTACTTAGCGGTCGTATTGTGACCGCTTATGTACCGCTACGCTCTGCGACAGAGCGCGAGCGTGCCGCGTTTCTTATACCCTGCCAAGGGCTACGGGGATTTGATAGCATTTCTTTACTAACTTTCCATTTACAGCTTTGTGGTCCACTGGGACAGATCCCAGACCTGGGTAGCCAGGCCATCGTAGAATTCCGGCTCATGGCAGACCATGAGAATACTTCCCTTGTATTCTTTCAGTGCCCGTTTCAGCTCGTCTTTGGCATCCACATCCAGATGGTTCGTTGGCTCGTCCAGTAACAGAACGTTCGTGGCACGGTTCATGAGCTTGCAGAGTCTTACCTTTGCCTGCTCACCACCGCTGAGTACCTTTACGCGGCTCTCAATATGCTTTGTGGTCAGACCGCATCTGGCCAGGGCGGAACGCACCTCATACTGGGTAAACGCGGGAAATTCCTGCCAGATCTCTTCGATACAGCTGTTGTCACCGGAACCGGACATTTCCTGCTCGAAATAACCAATCTCCAGATAATCCCCCTGCTCCACTTCGCCGGACAGAGGCGGGATCAGTCCCAGAATGCTCTTCAACAGTGTGGTCTTACCGATACCGTTGGCACCGATCAGCGCTACCTTCTCGCCACGTTCCATGGACAGATTCAAGGGCTTGGACAGCGGCTCGTCATAACCGATGATCAGATCCTTTGTCTCGAAAATGATACGACCAGTGGTGCGGCCCTCCTTGAAAGAGAATTCAGGCTTCGGCTTCTCCGCAGCCAGCTCGATGACATCCATCTTATCCAGCTTCTTCTGGCGGGACATGGCCATGTTACGGGTGGATACACGGGCCTTGTTTCTTGCTACGAAATCCCTCAAATCGGCGATCTCCTTCTGCTGACGATTATATGCGGCCTCCAGCTGGGATTTCTTCATGGCATAGACTTCCTGGAACTTGTCGTAATCGCCCACATAGCGGGTCAGCTCCTGATTGTCCATGTGATAGATCAGGTTGATGACACTGTTCAGGAAGGGAATGTCATGGCTGATCAGGATAAATGCGTTCTCATATTCATTCAGATAACGCTTGAGCCATTCGATATGTTCCGCATCCAGATAGTTGGTCGGCTCATCCAGCAGCAGAATATCGGGCTTTTCCAACAGAAGTTTGCCCAGCAGAACTTTGGTACGCTGACCACCTGACAACTCTGTCACATCACGGTCCAGGCCGATATCCATCAGTCCCAGAGCTCTTGCCACTTCCTCCACTTTGGCATCGATCATATAGAAATCATGCATAGTCAGCAGATCCTGGATTGTTCCCAGGTCTTCCATGTACTGTTCCAGTTCTTCCGAGGTGGCATCTCCCATTTTGTCACAGATTTCATTCATCTGTGCTTCCATATCGTATAAGAAATCAAAAGCGGAAGCCAGTACCTGACGGATCGTCATACCGGGGGTCAGCACTGTATGCTGGTCCAGATAGCCGACGCGGACATTCTTCGCCCATTCCACTTTGCCCTCATCCGGCATCAGTTTACCGGTGATAATATTCATAAAGGTAGATTTTCCCTCGCCGTTGGCACCGATGAGACCGATATGTTCCCCCTTCAGCAGGCGAAACGATACATCGTTAAAAATAGCACGGTCTCCAAATCCGTGGGTCAGGTGTTCTACGTTTAATATGCTCATATTTCCTCACATTCTGCTGCTTTGCAGCGTCGTTTCCATCAATAGTCCTTTGCAAGTATAGCGTACTGTCCGTAGTTTTGTAAAGAAAGAAAGCAAAAAGGGTGGAAAACAATAATTTTTTGTTGTGAAAAAGAGCACATATGTGCTATGATGTACGCGGTTTTGCGAATGGGGTTCTGAATAGTTACTATTTCCTGATTAAATACAGAAAGAAGGCAGCGTATGCTTTTACTTCAACAAATGGTGATTTTTTTCCTGATCATGCTGATCGGGTACATCTGCAGAAAGGTCGGAGTATTCGGGGAAAATACCGGCAAGATGATCTCCGGTATCGTCATTAATATCGGCAATCCGGCGCTGATCATTGCCTCCGGCATGAATCCTGAAACATTGGAAAATAAGGCGGCATTGTTGGTTACGCTGGCTGTGGCGCTGATCTTTTTTGCTATCATGTTTGTGATTGCAGAGCTGATTCCGAGACTGCTTCGGGCAGACAGAGAAGATTATGGTTCTTATCAGGTCATGACGATCTTCGCCAATATTGGCTTTATGGGCTATCCTCTGCTGGATGCCATGTACGGCGGTGAAGCAGTGATCCATGCTGCAATTTTTAATCTGCTTTACAGTGTGCTGATCTATACCTATGGCATTAACAGGATGAAGACCTCCGGACAGCGGGAAAAGCTGAACTGGAAGCAGCTGATGAATGTGGGGGTGATCTCCTGCCTCATTGCAGTGACCCTGTATATCAGTAATCTTCCGGTTCCGATGGTCTTCAAAGATACTGCCACCCGGATCGGAGCTGTCACCGGACCATTAAGTATGCTGGTAATCGGTGATTCGCTGGCACAGATCCGGTTAAAGGATCTGTTTACGGATGTGCGGCTGCTGCTCTTTTCTGTTGTGAAGCTGCTGCTTATGCCGGCACTGCTTCTGTGGGGACTGCGTTTTTTCATTACAGACCCCATGTTTCTGGGTGTCTGTCTGGTCATGACGGCCACACCTGTCGGCAGCATGACAGTCATGCTGGCGCAGCAATATGACGGTGATTACCGGCTGACCTCTAAGGGCGTGGCGCTGACCACTGTGCTGTCCGTAGCTACAATGCCGTTTCTGTTCTGGCTGTTGAAAATTTAATGAAACTTTTTCTACCGGATTGTCGTCTGATAGAATAGGGATCCCCAAAAAGGGGATACTGCAACTGAACATGGGAAATATCCCTGCAAAACAAGGAGAGATTTTATGAAAAAGAAATTAGCATGTATGTTACTTATGAGTGCTCTGGCACTTTCTATGACCGCCTGCGGAGGCAAGGATAATAACGGTGCTGCATCAGACAACCAGCAGTCCACCATGGAGAGCACCGCAGCGGGACAGGAGACCGGCGAGGCCGGTAGTACAACCGCTGCACAGAATCCGAAGGACGCTGCGAAAGCGTTACAGAGTGCAAAAAAGGCAGTTACGGATGCACTGGGAGACAATTACTGGCCGGATTCCGAGATACCCGGGGAAATGCTGAACGAGACCTACGGTGTCAGTGCGGAGCTCTATGATGCCTACCTGGGAGAGGCACCCATGATCAGCGTCAATGTAGATACTTTATTGATTATTCATGCAAAAGATGGTAAGGTAGAAGAGGTAGAAAGTGCATTGAACGCCTACCGTGACAGTCTGGTGAATGACACGATGCAGTATCCCATGAATCTGGGCAAGATTCAGGCATCCCGAGTGGAACGGATAGGCGATTATGTATGCTTTGTACAGTTGGGTGCGGACACTTCCTCTGTGGAAGAACAGGGCGATGAGGCCGTGATCACTTACTGTCAGGAGCAGAATGAACTTGCCCTGGAGGCTATCAGACAGACTCTGGAGTAAATACGGAGTAGAGTGAATGGTATTCAGCAGTGTATTGTTTCTTTTTCGGTTTTTGCCGATTTTTATGATCTGCTATTTCCTGGTTCCCCGGAAGATGAAGAATCTGGTTCTCTTCCTGGGGAGCCTGGTCTTTTATGCCTGGGGAGAGCCCGTCTATATTTTCCTCATGCTTTTTTCTACCATATCCGATTATGTGTGGGGAAGGCTAATCGAAGAATACAGAGGGAAGGATCGCTCCAGGATCTTTTTGCTATGTTCCATTGGCATCAATCTTTTTATCCTAGGATTTTTTAAATATGCTGATTTCCTGCTACAGACGGTGAATACAGTATTTGGAACATCAATTCCGCTGTTAAAGCTTCCGCTGCCCATCGGAATTTCCTTTTATACGTTCCAGACCATGTCTTATGTGATCGATGTGTACCGGGGCGATACAAAAGCGCAGCGCAATATTCTGCAGTTCGGTGTCTACGTGACCATGTTCCCACAGCTGATCGCCGGGCCCATCTTAAAGTATCATCAGGTGGAGCGGTATCTGCAGGACAGGCGGACCGATCTGGATGCCATCAGTTACGGGGTAAAACGATTCGTGACAGGACTGGCCAAAAAGGTACTGCTGGCCAATAACCTGGGACTTTTGTGGAAACAGGTAACGGAACTGGGAAATGAGCAGATGAGTATTCTGATGGCATGGCTGGGAATTGCCGCCTTTGCATTGCAGATCTACTTTGATTTTTCAGGCTATTCCGACATGGCGATCGGACTGGGGGCAGTCTTAGGCTTCCATTTCCCGGAGAACTTCAATTATCCATACGTTGCCACTTCGGTCAAAGATTTCTGGCACAGATGGCATATTTCCCTAAGTACCTGGTTCAAGGAGTATGTGTATATTCCGCTGGGTGGCAATCGCAAGGGCTTGCCGAGACAGCTGTTTAATATTCTGGTGGTATGGATGCTGACCGGTATCTGGCACGGTGCGGGATGGAACTTCCTGTTCTGGGGGCTGTGGTTTGCGCTTTTCCTGATTCTGGAAAAACTGTTTCTGGGAGAAGTTCTGGAGAGTGTGCCCAAGGTGTTCGGCAGGATCTATACGTTGGCGGTAGTACTGATCAGCTGGGTGTTTTTTGCACTGGAAAGTCCCGGAGAGATCCTGGCTTATCTCCAGGCTATGTTCGGAATGAACGGAATAGGGCCGGTGAATTCGCTGGCAATGTTTTTGTGCAATGAGTATCTGGTGCTTCTGGTGATCGCATTGGTGGCATGTCTTCCGCTAGGCAGCAGACTGGTGCATGCTTTGAAAAGCAGTAAGACAGGCCCCGCCATGGCACTGTACCGGTTGGGAGAAAAGGTGATTCCGGCAGTACTGCTGCTTCTGTCGGTGGCGTATATTGTGGATGCGTCGTATAATCCCTTTTTGTATTTTCGATTCTGACCGGGAAGGAGGAACCGCATATGGATGATAAAAGAAATTCGCTGTTGACCATCGGACTGGTCTGTGCGGTACTTCTGGTTCTGGGAGTGGCAGATCTGTGGAACAGTGACAGAGTATATTCGGAAGCGGAGAACCGGGTGCTGGCATCCCGCCCCGTATTTTCCTGGGAGAGTCTTTTCACGGGAGAATACGGGGATGCTTATGAGGAATACATGTCCGACCAGTTCGTAGGACGGGACAAATGGGTAGGACTTAAGACCCGGGCAGATATCCGTTTCCGGAAAAAAGAGATCAATGGGGTCTATCTGGGAGCGGATCATTATCTGATCGGAGTGAACGATCCCGGGGAATACACGGAACAGATGGAGAACTCCCGTGTGGCATCGTTGACAAAACTGGTGAACCACTGGGATGCCAAAGTCATGCTGGTACCGACGGCGGACAACATTCTCACGGATAAGCTGCCGGCATTTGCACCTTATTATGACGAAGAGCGGCTGCTTACGAAGGTAAGGAATTCTATTGGAGAAGAGCATTATATAGATGTGTATCACGCTTTGCAGGAGCATGCACAGGAGCCCATCTATTATCGCACGGATCATCATTGGACCAGTCTGGGGGCATATTACGGTTTTCTGGCCTGGGCGGACAGTGTGGGACGTTTCCCCTACCCGTATGACGTAAACGGCATGAAGACGGTGTCGGAGAATTTTCAGGGAACCCTGCAGTCCCGTATCAATGTGGACTGGACGAAGGATAGCATACAGTATTTCCCGGAGACGGAGAAAAAAGCAGTATCGGTGACGTATGATTTTGCGGACACGGCTGATTCTCTGTATGCACCGGGTTATCTGGATACCAAGAACCAGTATGGGTTTTTCCTGAATGACAATCATGCATTTATTGAGATTCATACGGGATACAATCCCGGTAAGACGCTGTTTGTCATCAAGGATTCTTATGCCAACAGCCTGATTCCGCTGCTCACGGCCCATTATGAGAATATCTACGTGGTGGATCTGCGGTATTTTAACGGGAAACTGTTCCAACTGATGGAGCAGTATGAACCGGAACAGGGAATGGATGTGCTGGTGTTGTATGATTGTATTCATTTTTTAGAGGATTTTAAGTATTATTAAGGAGGCTTATTATGGCTTATTTGGGCATTCCCCAGAATACCATTGCGGTACTGCAGAAGTACCATTTCAATTTTCAAAAAAAATTCGGACAGAACTTCCTTATAGACACGACGGTTCTGGACCGGATTATTTCTTCTGCGGAGATCACGAAGGAGGACTGCGTGCTGGAGATCGGGCCGGGCATCGGTACCATGACCCAGTATCTTGCGGAGCGCGCGGGCAGCGTGGTGGCCGTGGAGATCGACAAGGCACTGATCCCTATTCTGGAAGAGACATTACAGGATTATGATAACGTCACGGTCATCAATGACGATATCCTGAAAGTGGACATTAACCGGCTGGTGGAAGAGAAAAACGGAGGACGCCCCATCAAGGTGGTGGCAAACCTGCCCTATTACATAACGACACCGATCATCATGGGCTTATTCGAGAGCCGTGTGCCGCTGAAGAGCATCACCATCATGGTGCAGAAGGAAGTGGCGGACCGTATGCAGGTAGGCCCCGGCACGAAGGATTACGGCGCCCTGTCTCTGGCGGTGCAGTATTATGCAAAGCCGGAAATCGTGGCGAATGTACCGCCCAACTGCTTCATCCCGAGACCGAATGTGGGCAGTGCGGTCATCCGCCTGACCCGCTACGAAGAACCGCCGGTACAGGTGAAGGATGAGAAGAAGATGTTCGCCCTGATCCGGGCTTCCTTCAACCAGCGCCGTAAGACCCTGGTGAACGGTCTGGGAAATGCGGGCCTCCCAGGCATCACCAAGGAATCCGCGGCAGCAGCCCTGGCACAGATGAGCCTGTCCCCTACCGTAAGAGGTGAGGCACTGACACTGGAGCAGTTTGCACGACTGAGTGATCTGTTGTAGAGCGACTTATCATGAAGCAGACAAGGAGTATACGTTCAGACAGCTGCAGATTCATAGGTCACTCCGTCTCCGACCGATAATAATTCCGGTATTTTAACGGTGTCATATTCCGGTATTTTTTAAACACCCGTTCAAAATAAGTAATATTTTCATAGCCCAACTGTTCCGCAATGGAAGTGATGCTGTCATCTGTTTCCAGAAGGAGCCGGTGGGCTTTTTTGATGCGGTTGACATTCAGGTAATCGTTGATGGTGAAACTGGTGACTTCTTTGAAAATACGGCTCAGGTAAAATTTGTTGATATAGAACCGCCCAGCGAGATCCTCCAGAGAGATCCGCTCAGTACAATGTTCTACAATATAGTGCGCCACTTCATCGACCTTTTGATATTTCGGGTTCGAATGTCTGGCCGGGGATGAGACAACGGGACCCTCGGGCTGCAAGCGCAGCACGGCAATGAAAAATTCTGCCAGCTTCGTCATGGCGGCCAGAAGATAGCCGGGCTTTTTGTGGATCAGCTCAGAGGCAATGTCCTGCAACAGAGACTGGATATAGGGGCGCATTTCTTCTGGCAGTGTCAGAATACTGCCCTGCTCCGTGAAAAAACTCTGCAGCTGCAATCCTCCGAAAGATGCCAGAAAGGTAGAAAAAGGCTCTTCCATGATTCCTAAAACGATCCGGTCGTGATGTGGTCCGGCGGAAGCCATACCGGTGCGGTGGATCTGCTCCTTGTCAATGAAGACCAGCGTTCCCGGGGTGACCAGATAGGTCTGCTGGTTGATAAAATAATACCGTTCCCCCTCTAAAAGATAATAAATCTCGTATTCTTCGTGAATGTGACGGATATCCATGGAATAATTATAGTCCCGTACAACACGGTCGATGTGGAATCCGTCTACAAGCTCATTATAGAGCCAGTGATCCTGAGGCGTCGAAGCAACAGCATTGTCCGCAACGCCTGATTCCGGTGGAGCCGGTGTCTGAAAATCCCCTGTTTCAAACATAATAGTGATCTCCTTTTTCCTATGCTATATTAGTGCTATATTAGACTGCATTCTGAAAAACAGTATGCGCAGGCTATATTACAAATCTATGGACTTGTATAAAAACAAAAGTCAATATAGTACGAAAATGGAAAAAAATACGCAAATAATAGCAAGATTATTATACAGCCATAGGCTATAATGTGCAATATAGAGAAGGCAGTACGGGCCGATGGAGCAGAGGATCCCAAGGACCGGAAACACATAAGGAGGATACAAAAATGGAGTATGCAGACGGAAAGGTAAAAGATTTACAGATCGCCTATATTGGCGGTGGTTCCAGAGGATGGGCATGGACATTTATGACGGATCTGGCCATGGATGAAGAACTGTCCGGAACCATCCGCCTGTATGATATTGATGCGGAGGCGGCAAAACACAATGAGATCATCGGCAACAGACTTTCTGCAAGAGAGGATGTGGTGGGCAAATGGAACTATACTGTTTCTGACAGCTTACAGTCCGCATTGACCGGTGCGGATTTCATCGTGATCTCTATTCTGCCGGGAACTTTTGATGAGATGGCTGTGGATGTACATATGCCGGAACGACTGGGAATCTATCAGTCTGTAGGAGATACCGCAGGCCCCGGCGGTGCCATGAGAGCACTGCGTACAATTCCCATGTATGTGGAGATCGCACAGGCCATCAGGGCATATGCACCGAAAGCCTGGGTCATTAATTACACCAACCCCATGTCCCTGTGCGTGAAGACTTTGTACTATGTTTTTCCGGAGATCAAAGCTTTTGGATGCTGCCATGAAGTATTCGGTACCCAGAAAGTGTTAAAGGGTATTCTGGAAGAGACCATGGGGCTTAAGGATGTGAAACGTGAGGATATTCAGATCAATGTACTGGGTATCAACCATTTCACCTGGTTTGACTATGCTTCCTATAAGGGAATCGATCTGTTCCCCATTTACCGGAAATATACCGAGGAGCATAAGGAAGACGGCTACAAAGAAGCAGATAAAAACTGGGCGAACTCTACTTTCGAGTGTGCCCATATTGTGAAATTTGATCTGTTCCGCAAATATGGTCTGATCGCAGCAGCAGGCGACAGGCATCTGGTGGAATTCATGCCCGGTGTGGGTGACAGTTACCTGAAAGATCCCGAGACGGTAAAGAGATGGAAATTCGGTCTGACTACCGTAGACTGGAGAAAGAAGGATCTGCAGGAACGTCTGGCAAAGAGCGCGAGACTGGCAGCCGGTGAGGAAGAGATCGAGTTGAAGCCTACCGGGGAGGAAGGTATCCAGCTGATCAAGGCACTCTGCGGACTGACCCGCAAGATCAGCAATGTCAATATTCCCAATACCGGACATCAGATTGCCAATCTGCCGGAAAGTGCGGTTGTAGAGACCAATGCGGTATTCGAGAGAGATGCCATCCGCCCGTTGTATGCCGGAGAGCTTCCGGAGCAGATCAAGGAGCTGGTGGATCCCCATGTGGCAAACCATGAGCGGATTCTGAAAGCAGCTATTCTGTGTGATTTTGATCTGGTGGTGGAAGCATTCCTGGAGGATCCGCAGGTGAAAGGAAGAGCTTCCAGAGAACAGGTGGAAGAGCTGGTAAGGGATATGCTCCGCAGCACGGCAAAATATCTGCCGGAAGGCTGGAAAAAGTATCTGTAAAAATAAAATAGAAAAAAGAACCCGGGAGGTGCTGCAGAAGGATGAGGCAGCACCTCTTTTTGTGTATACGATGAGCCAGGTACAGATTTGTGCTTGCACAAGAATCTGTACCTGGCGAATGTACATCATCGAGCTTTTAAGCGAGATGGTGTACAAAGTATAAAAATCGAGTAGGAGACAGTCCGCTCGAGGGGTTAATTATTTGAAAAAAGAATATAAGCGGCAGAAGAATTATAAAGTCATTGTGAAAATGCACAAAACTGCGAGAAGTATTTTGAGAACAATATACAAACTTCCAGGGATTTACAGAAAAGCACTTGCAACAAGTTCGTGAATGTGCTATTTTCTAATTACAGCAACGGAAACGTTACCGGGAACAATACCGAAACCGTTTCCGACAACCTGACGGGAGTATAGCAAGAATTATGAAGGGTTCCCGTTCCAACAAAAAAGGAGAGGTAAGATTATGAAGAAGAAACTGGCAAGTGTTTAACTTTGTGCAGTAATGGCAGCTTCCATGCTGACCGGTTGCGGAAATGCTGACAATGCAACAGCAACCACCCCTGCTACCGACAACAAGACGGACGCAGCAACAACTACCGAGGCGGCAGAGAAGACCGCAGAGAAGACCGCAGAGGCAGCAGGCTCTGTATACTATCTGAACTTCAAACCTGAAGTTGACGAAGTATGGCAGAAGCTGGCTAAGGAATATACCGAGGAGACCGGTGTTCCTGTAAAGGTTGTAACTGCAGCAAGCGGTACCTACGAGCAGACCCTGATGTCTGAGATCGCTAACAAGGAAGCACCTACCCTGTTCCAGATCAACGGACCTATCGGTTATCAGAACTGGAAAGACTACTGTGCAGACTTAAAGGATACAGACCTGTACAGCTGGTTAATGGATAAGAGCCTGGCAATCACCGGTGAAGACGGTGGTGTATACGGAATCCCTTACGTAGTAGAGGGTTACGGTATCATTTATAACGACGCTATCATGCAGAAGTACTTCGCACTGGATGGTGCTAAGGCAGCAAGTATGGATGAGATCAACAACTTCGCTAAGTTAAAAGAGGTTGTAGAAGATATGCAGGCTAAGAAAGATGAACTGGGTATTGAAGGCGTATTCGCTTCCACATCCCTGACTCCCGGTGAAGACTGGAGATGGCAGACTCATCTGGCTAACATCCCTGTATACTACGAGTTCAAGGACAAGGGTATCACCGATACCGATAACCTGGAGTTCACTTACTCCGATAACTTCAAGAACATTTTTGATCTGTACATCAACAACTCCTGCACAGCACCCGGTCTGCTGGGAAGCAAGTCTGTAGACGACTCCATGGCTGAGTTCGCTCTGGGTCAGGCAGCAATGGTACAGAACGGTAACTGGGGTTGGAGCCAGATCAATGGCGTAGACGGTAACACTGTTAAGGCTGAGGATGTTAAGTTCCTTCCTATTTATACCGGCGTTGAAGGTGAAGAGAACCAGGGACTGTGCACCGGTACTGAGAACTTCTTCTGCATCAACAAGGAAGCTTCTGCTGAGGATCAGGCAGCATCTATCGCATTCGTTGAATGGCTGTTCTCTTCTGAAACCGGTAAGGCAGCAGTAACCAATGACCTTGGCTTCATTGCTCCTTTCGATACCTTCAGCGATGATGAAAAGCCCACCGATCCTCTGGCACAGGAAGTTCTTCGTTACATGGCAGATACCTCCAAGACATCTGTATCCTGGAACTTCACTTCCTTCCCCAGCCAGCAGTTCAAGGATGACTTCGGTGCAGCTCTTCTGGAGTATGCTTCCGGTTCCATCGACTGGGACGCTGTAAAGACAAAAGTAGTTGACGAATGGGCAGCTGAAAAGGCCGCAACCGCAGCTAACTAATTGATCTCAACTTATAACTATTCTAAATCGTTATCCATCTTATATAACTTCAGACACAGGGGGCGGTGGTGGTACCACGGCCCCCTTGTTTGTAAAACCCGGAATATCATGTAAAAAGGAATTAATAGGAGAAGGCTTATGCAAAAGACATTAAAACGATATTTTCCCATTTTTGTACTGCCTACATTGATCGCATTTTCCTTTGCATTTATCATACCGTTTGTTATGGGCGTATATCTGTCCTTTTGCAAATTTAAAACGATTACAAATGCACAATTTGTAGGCCTGAAAAATTATATCAAAATTTTTGCGGACAAAGATTTTGTCAACGCATTCGGTTTTACCTTAAAGTTTTCTGTTGTATCTATCATTACCATTAACGTGTTTGCGTTCATTCTGGCACTGGCACTGACCAGAAAGATCAAAGGAACCAACCTGTTCCGTACCGTATTCTTCATGCCGAACCTGATCGGTGGTATCATCCTGGGTTATATCTGGCAGCAGATGATCAATGCGGTATTGTTGAAATATGAGACCACACTGGTAGCTAATCCTACCTATGGTTTCTGGGGATTGGTCATCCTGATGAACTGGCAGATGATCGGTTATATGATGATCATTTATGTAGCCGGACTACAGAATGTACCTACAGACCTGATCGAAGCAGCACAGATTGACGGAGCTACTTCGTTACAGACTTTATTCAAAGTGAAAATTCCGATGGTTATGCCATCTATTACTATATGTTTGTTCCTTACTGTATCCAACAGTTTCAAGCTCTTTGACCAGAACCTGGCGCTGACTGCCGGTGCTCCCAGCAAAAAGACCGCAATGCTGGCTCTGGATATTTACAATACTTTCTACGGCAGAAACGGTTACGAAGGTGTCGGTCAGGCAAAAGCAGTACTGTTCTTCATCGTTGTGGCAGTCATAGCCCTGGGACAGCTGGTACTTACCAGACGTAAGGAGGTAGAACAATAATGACTAAGAAAAAAACTTCCAATGTGATCATATTTTGTATCCTGTGTCTGCTGGTAGTTGCATTTTTAACACCTATTTTCTTCGTGCTGATCAACTCCTTTAAGGGAAAACTGTTCATCAGCAACAATCCGTTTGCACTGCCTACCGCAGAGACCTTTGTGGGATTGACCAACTATGTGAACGGTATTGAAAAAACCGGTTTTTTCACAGCTTTCGGTTGGTCTGCATTTATCACTGTATTTTCCGTGGCAGCGATCATTCTGTTCACTTCCATGACTGCGTACTATCTGACCAGAGTGAAAACCGGCGTGACCAACGTGCTGTATTACATGTTCGTATTTTCCATGATCGTGCCTTTCCAGATGGTAATGTTCACTATGTCTAAGCTGGCTAATATGACCCACCTGAACAACCCTCCCGGAATGGTGCTTCTGTACCTGGGATTTGGTTCCGGCCTGTCCGTGTTCATGTTCTGTGGATTCATCAAATCGATTCCACTGGACATCGAAGAGGCAGCCATGATCGACGGATGCAACCCTTTGCAGACCTTCTTTGGTGTCGTAATGCCGATCTTAAAGCCGACTGCCATCACCGTAGCCATCCTGAATGCCATGTGGATCTGGAACGACTATCTGCTGCCTTATCTGGTAATCGGCCTGAGTACTAATTACAAGACCATACCGGTTGTAGTACAATACCTGGTAGGTTCTTACGGCGCAAAGGATCTGGGTGCCATGATGGCACTGCTGGTACTGTCCGTAATCCCTATTATCGTCTTCTATCTGACCTGTCAGAAGTACATTATCGAGGGCGTGGTAGCCGGTGCAGTTAAGGGCTAAAAAATAGAAAGATAGGGTTATTAATATGAGAAAAAGCGGAATATTACTGCCGGTGAGCAGCCTGCCGTCCCGCTACGGAATCGGCTGCTTTTCCAAGGAAGCATATAAATTTATTGACAGATTAAAAGAAGCCGGTCAGGCCTATTGGCAGATTCTGCCATTAGGACC
Source organism: Waltera sp. (assembly GCF_046969025.1). Taxonomy (NCBI): domain Bacteria; kingdom Bacillati; phylum Bacillota; class Clostridia; order Lachnospirales; family Lachnospiraceae; genus Waltera; species Waltera sp. The sequence continues at coordinate 110,323 of NZ_JBKVQF010000007.1, forward strand.
CACCAGCTACGGAGATTCTCCGTACCAGTCTTTTTCCACTTTTGCGGGTAATCCCTACTTTATTGATCCCGAGGATCTGGTGGCGAGAGGCTATGTGACCGCAGAGCAGTGCAATACCTATGACTTCGGCACGGATATCCATTCCGTGGATTACGGCAAAATCTATAAGAGCCGTTTCCGCCTGTTGAAGGAAGCGTTTGATAACAGCCATATTGAAGAAGATGCGAGATTTCAGGAGTTTGTACAGAAGAATGCATACTGGCTGGAGGATTATGCACTTTATATGGCCATCAAGGATGGTTTCCGCGGCATCTGCTGGGTAGCCTGGGAAGAGGATATCAAGCTAAGAACCCCGGCTGCCATGGACAAATATCGCAGAAAATATGCGAAAGAGATTATGTTTTACCAGTTCCAGCAGTATCTGTTCCAGGTACAGTGGGAGAAACTAAAGACCTATGCCAACGATAACGGCATCAAGATTATTGGGGATATTCCCATTTATGTGGCATTTGACAGCTCAGATGCCTGGGCGAATCCGGAGCTGTTCCAGTTCGATGAGAATTGTGAGCCAGTAGCAGTGGCGGGATGCCCTCCCGATGCGTTTTCCGCCACCGGACAGCTGTGGGGCAATCCTCTGTATAACTGGGAACATCACAAGGAGACCGGTTATGCCTGGTGGATGCAGCGGCTGGCAGCCTGCTTTGAACGCTATGATGTGGTACGTATCGATCATTTTCGTGGATTCGATGCTTATTATGCGATTCCCTATGGGGAACCCACTGCGGAGCACGGCCACTGGGAACATGGCCCGGGATATGATATTTTCCGTTCCATGAAGGAAAAATTGGGAGAAAAAGAAGTTATTGCAGAAGATCTTGGCTTTTTAACACCATCTGTGATAGAATTAGTGAAGAAATCCGGTTATCCAGGTATGAAAATTTTGCAGTTTGCATTTGATTCCCGTGAGGAAAGTGATTATCTGCCGCATAATTATACACATAATTGCGTGGTATATACGGGAACTCATGATAATGATACTGTGATGGGGTGGTATGACACCTTGAAGGGAGCTGACAAAAAGCTCTGTGACGACTATCTGCGTCTGAAAAATGCGGACGGAGAGCCGATTCCCAGAGAGCAGCTTCCCTGGGAATTTGTGCGTGCCGCAATGTCCAGCGTAGCGGATCTGGCGATCATTCCCATGCAGGATTATCTTGGACTGGGATCGGAGGCCCGCATCAACATTCCTTCCACACTGGGCATCAACTGGAAGTGGAGAATGGGGAACGGAGATTTTACAAAGGAGCTTGCAGGACGGATCCGCAGTATGACGAAGCTGTACGGCAGATAGGTCTGTAGGCTTGGAAAGGTTTGTGCTCCATGGAGGAAATCACGATCAAAGACATCGCAAGAATCTGCGGTGTCGGTGTCAGCACGGTATCCCGTGCCATAAATAACCACCCGGACATCAATCCTGAGACCAAGGAAATGATCATGCGGGTGATCAAAGAGAATAACTACGTACCCAACAACAGTGCCAGAAACCTGAAACGTCAGGATGCCAAGGCAATTGCAGTACTGGTCAAAGGTATTAACAACTCTTTCTTCAGCCAGATGATCAAGGTATTGGAAGAAGAGATCAAGGAAAAATCTTACGCCATGGTATTGCAGCATGTAGACTATGACGAGGACGAAGTGGAAGTGGCACTGAAGCTGGTCAAGGAAAAAAGACTTCGCGGCATTATCTTCCTCGGCGGTTATCTGGTGCACAGTGAGGAAAAGCTGGCACAGCTTCATGTGCCGTTTATCTTAAGTACCACGGGAATGCTACCCAAGGGCTTCAGCCGCAACACCTATTCCTCCGTAGCGGTGGATGATACCAAGGAAAGCTACAAGATGGTGGACTATCTGTGCAAGAACGGACATAAGGATATTGCAATCCTCTGTGCCCGCAAGACCGATGCATCTATCGGTAAGCTGCGTCTGGAAGGCTATAAAAAGGCGTTGAAGGATAACGGAATAGAAGTAAGAGAAGAACTGATCCTGCCTATGAGGAGTGATTTGGAAGATTACTCCCTGGAGAATGGCTATATGGTGACGAAGGAATTCCTGGAGAAGCAGATTCCGTGCACGGCGATCTTCGCAATCTCCGATATGCTGGCAATCGGTGCAGGAAAAGCATTGTCTGATGCCGGATACAAGGTGCCGGAGGATATTTCCCTGACAGGCTTTGATGGTGTGGAAATCGGGAAATATGTTATCCCGTCCTTGACGACTTTAAAGCAGCCGGTGGACAGCATGGCGAGAGAGACGGCCCGGATCCTGTTCGACATCATCGGGAAAAAGGCGAAGCACCAGCACTGCGTGTTCGACGGAGAACTGGTGGTGCGGGATTCCACTATGCCGAGGACTTAGACTATGCAGATACATGGTTTTAACAAGACAACTTTATTAGATTATCCGGAACATATTGCAGCCACTGTTTTTACAGGAGGCTGCAATTTTCGCTGTCCGTTCTGCCATAACGGGGAACTGGTGCTGGATCCCGGATGCCAGCCGCTGATCCCGGAAGAGGAGGTGCTCGCGTATCTGAAAAAGAGACAGGGCATTCTGCAAGGTGTCTGCGTCACCGGCGGAGAACCGACCCTACAAAAGGATCTGAAGGAGTTCTTACAGAAGATCAAAGAACTGGGATACCCGGTGAAACTGGACACCAACGGCTATATGCCGGGAGTGCTGTGGAAACTGTTGCAGGAGCACCTGATCGATTACGTGGCTATGGATATCAAGGCGTCCAGAGAGAATTATGCCCATGCCGCAGGCCTTAAGAATATGGATATCTCCCGGATCGAGGAGAGCATCGGCATACTGAAAAGCAGTGGGATTCCGTATGAATTCCGTACCACTGTGGTAAAAGGAATCCATACTGTGGAAGAGTTCGAGAATATCGGCAAATGGATCGCCGGCTGCCCGGCTTATTATCTTCAGAGCTATGAGGAAAATGCAAACTGCCTGTACCGGATGGTACAGACAGTGGAATGTGACGATGTGAAACCGGGCGGAGTAGATCCGTTCGGCGCATTTTCCAGAGAGGAACTGGAACAGATGGAGGAACTGGTCCGGAAATATGTGGGGAAAGTTATCCTGCGGGGCGTGGAATAGACGCTGCGTCCCGCAGTTACATAAGCTGTTGTATTTTTACAAACTCATCAAAGCGAGGTAAGGCCAGCGTGACTTTCCCGTATTCTTTGGAAATAATGACACCTTTTCTCTTTAAACGCTCACGATAGACAGAGAAAAGTTCAGATTTCATATCTAATCGCTCACGGAGAGCTTTTACCTGAGTCTCTCCGCTGAGAGACATTTCAGTTACGATTTTTTTATCCAGATCGGATAATTCCGACCATATTTTACTGTATACATATTCATCCAGATATTGGTCATATTCCGGCAAAATCTGTTCCAAAGTCTTTTTATTGCGATTTTCCCAGTAGAGATAACCAAGTACCTGAAAGGCAAAAGGATAGCCTTTGGTCAGTGAAGCCAGTTCTCCGGCAGCATCTATATCCAGAGAAAAGATATCCATATATTGTTTGCGGATAGCGGTATAATTGAGTGGCTCCAGGATTAATTTGGGTGCACGGTATAAAAAGGTCAGTACTTTATCATTTTGAAGATTATAAATATTTTCATATAATCCCGTCATCAGTAAAAAGATGGGATAGTCGTTTCGTAAAAAAATCTGAAAGGAGCTTGCAAAGATTCGGATATATTCGGAATTCGTCACTTCGTCAACGCTGATCAGCAACCTTTTTTCACTTTTCTGGATATATTTCAACATGAGTTCCAGAGCGTTTTCGATATCCGTGACCGGAGCAGCGTTTTCAATGGATACTCCCAGACCAAAAGCAGAAAAGTCAAGTTTTGCATTAATGAACAGCGTGTGTAATTCGGGAATGCTGTAGATTTTTGCAGCAAGACTTTGCAGTAAATCTCTGGTAGGATTCAGTTCCACAACGATCCAGTCTTCTCTTTTTCGTAATTCCGAAGCAATATTTGTCATCATTACAGTCTTGCCAGAGCCACGGACACCGGTGATCATGTAGATCTGATTGGATGGAATCTCGGCACAAAAGCTTTCCAGAATTTGGTTTGTTTCCGTGAGACGGGAGATATATTGCAACGGTTTTTTTCCAAAAGATACCGTAAACGGATTGGTACTCATAATGAAAACCTCCTTTTCTTATATTAGTTTATATAACTTTTAAAATCTTATATAACTTTATATAAGTGTATATAACTTTGTAATTATTATATAAGTTTATATAACTTTTGGCAAGAGATATTGCGGCTATGGGAAATGAATGCAGAAGGAAAATGTAAACGCTTACTCTTCCTAAATAGACATTTCATGAGAAAATGTGCATATTTTATAAAAAATAAATGTTGCGCAAAAATATTAGCTAAAAATTACTCAAAAAATATATGAATAACTTCCAAAAATATTCAAAATACACAAAAATGGTTTACTAATGTGAAGCGATAGTGCTAATATATAGTACATAGTGTTGTAAGAGCTTACAAATATAATCGTTTATAACACATGCTAAGTGGAGGTATGGGAATGTTAGGCAGGAGAGGAAGAAAAGAGAGAAAACGACTGATGGCATTGCTTCTTGCGGGAGCCATGGTGCTGTCGGGAATGGGAATCAGCCCCATCTCTGTACAGGCAGAGGAAACGGAACCTGTGGTAGAACAGGTAAGTGAGACGGTTTCTGACGGAAATGCGGAAACAACCAGAGAAGTGTTGGGAGAGGAAAAAGGTATTGCGGCAGCTTCGACAACACAGGATGCGAATGCAGCAATGGCTGCTGTGCAGAGTGGAACGGAAAAAGACCTGTATGAATTGGATCTGAGCAAGGGTCTGACAGCAGGAACAACGTATGATGGCGGAATTTCTGTACTTGAAACTATGAGTTTTAAATCTGGTTCAGCTAGTTTAGATGGGGTAAAGTATACAGGATGTGTACAGGGAGATAATTCGCCTAACCCGAACAAAGGAAAAATTCCTATCAGTGGTGCTGCAGTAAAACTGGAGGCGGAAAAAGATGGCAGAATCAAAGTTGTATTTAAAGCAAAAGGCAAAGATATTTATTTTTTGCAGGATGTAGATGGCAAGCCCCAAGGGATTGAGACCTTTAAGGCGGGAGAAGACCTGATTGCCAAAACTTATGAGGTGGAAAAAGGGGGCACTTATTATTTATATGCAAGTGGTAGTAAGATTATGATCTATGCTCTGACCGTAGATTACAGATCTTCCGTAAGCTGGGATGACATAGCAGCTCCCGTTCTGGGAACACCTTTTGTCAAGGACGGAACCATCACCGTTCCGTACACTGCACAGATCGGTGGAATCTATGCAAAATCTTTGGAAGTGACGATGTATGATGCTGATGGTAATGCGGTGGAGACAAAATCCGTTACTGCACAGGGAACCTCTGGAAATGCAGAGTTCCAGCCTACAGCGTCCGGCACTTACAGCTTTGAAGCAAAACTGATAGGAGAAGGCGAGAATACAAAAGCAAGTAATAAGACAACAGCAATAGAATTTGTATTACCTATGGCAACGCCGAAGGGCTTAAATGCTGAGAATAAGGGACACGGCAATGTGAAACTGACCTGGCAGGCAGTTGCCGAAGCAGAGAGCTACAAGGTATCTGTGGACGGCACGGTTGTTGAAGAAGGAGTGACTGCATTGGCTCAGACGATCAAAGGATTGACGGTAGGTCAGGAATATACATTTCAGGTAGCTGCAGTCAGAGGAGAAAATGTATCCACTCCGGCGGAAGTAAAACTGACAATCACTGAAGATGCAGTGAAGACCTGGAATTTTGCAGCATTTGGTCAGGGCGTTGACAACAAAACAGCGAATAACGGTTATAGTGGAAGCCTGGATACAGGTGATTTGAAGATCTGGGAGAAGAACAGCAAAGGAAAGCTGGTAGCAGCTTCAACGGATGGTCTGGCATTCTACTACACCACGATTGATCCGGCAACAGAGAACTTTACGTTATCTGCAGATATTACGGTGGACGAATGGACATACACCAACGGACAGGAAGGCTTTGGCCTTATGGCAGCTGACCGTGTGGGTGAGAATGGAGATTCCGGTATTTTCTGGAACAATTCCTATATGCTGAGTGCTACAAAGGTGGAATATCTCTGGGATGCCACAGAAGGCAAGGTATCTGATGCCGGAGACAAATACACCATGAAACTTGGTATCGGTTCCCAGGAAAAAATAGGTGTAACACCGGAAAATATGAATGACAGTCCTACAGATCAGGGCTTCCGGTCTACCATGACTACTCTGGAGACCAGTGCTGCAAACAGCGGAAACGGCGCGGGAACTTATAACATAGTAGGCAAATATACCAATTCTGCAGAAGCTGTGAAGGATATTACGGATCTGAACGTGCAGACCACTTTCCACATGACTTTGCAGAGAAACAATACCGGTTATTTCCTGAGCTATACCAATGTGGAAACCGGTGAGACCGTAACCAATAAATACTATCACGGCAAAGACGGAGACGAACTGACCAGATTGGATGCAGAGAACATCTATGTAGGTTTCTTCACTTCCAGAACTGCAACCATCAGCGTTGCCAATGCAGTGCTGACAACAATCGATCCGGCCAAAGATGCTCCGGCAGAATCCAGACCGGTCACTTATGTAACACCGAATTATACGATTGATTCTGCTTCTGTAGCCAACAGTGCAGATTACGAACTGGTATATTACGGCAATGCGGACGGAACATTGAAAATTACCAACAGTGACAATGAAACCGTATTGTCAGATGCGGGTGTAAAGGCAAATACCAAGGTATATACCCATACGACACTGAAAAGCGGAAGCAACGTTTTCCATGTAGAGTTTACCCCGAATGCGGATTACAGACCTTCAGAGTATTCTCTGTTGAGTAGCTATGATACAGTAACATTTGACTTTACAGTAAATTATAATGTAAAGGGTAGAACGGTTATTTATGCTGCTCCTGAGGGAAGAAGTACGGGAAGCGGTACCAACAGTGATCCTGTGGATATTTATACCGCAGTGAAGAGCGTGGCTCCGGGCCAGATGATCGTGTTGAAGGGCGGTACTTATGCACTGGATAAGACGGTGACGATAGACAGAGGTGTCAGTGGAACTACAGATGCCAGAATCTATATGATTGCCGATCCGGACAGCACTTCTCGTCCGGTACTGAATTTCCAGAGAAAATGTGCAGGTATGATCCTGGCAGGTGATTACTGGTATTTCCAGGGATTTGATGTAACAGGTTCTGCTAATTCCCTCAAGGGTATTCAGGTATCCGGCAGTCACAATACACTGGATGATATTATGGCATATAGAAACGGCAATACTGGTATTCAGATCAGCCGTTACAAGAGCACAGACGGAAGAAGCGACTGGCCTTCCTATAACCTGATCCTGAACTGTACTTCATATCTGAACGCAGATGCGGGATATGAGGATGCAGACGGATTTGCAGCTAAGCTGACGATTGGTGAGGGTAATGTATTTGACGGATGTATCGCAGCATACAATGCCGATGACGGTTGGGATCTGTTCGCAAAGGTAGAGACAGGAGCTATCGGTCAGGTGGTCATTCAGAACTGCGTGGCATTCAAGAACGGTTATGTACTGGATGAGAACGGACAGGAAGTAGATGCCGGTAACGGTAACGGCTTCAAGATGGGTGGTTCCAGCATCAGCGGACATCATATTTTGCGCAACAGTGTATCATTCGGCAATAAGGCAAAGGGTATTGATTCCAACAGCTGTCCGGATATTGAGGCATATTCTTCTACCAGTTATAACAATGAGTCCTTTAACGTGGCATTCTATACAAATGACGCAAAGAATACTGCATTTATAGCAAAAGGAATCCTGTCCTTTAAGGATAGCAGCAATGCAGCAGGGCAGACGGTTGCAGAACAGTTCAAACCGAAAGGAACTCAGGAGACCAGTGCCTACGAAAATGCAATGAACTATTATTGGAGAGGCGAAAACTCTACCAACAGTGAAGGAATAGCAGCTACAGCAGAATGGTTCCAGAACATGGATATGAACAGTGCAATCCACGGAGGCATTCGCAGAAATACGGACGGTACCATCAATATGAACGGTTTCCTGGCAGTGACTTCCGCAGTACCAGCAGGTGTTGGAGCCAGAATGACCGGAACCCCTTCTGCTGTATTTACGGTAGCGGCAGATGAGGTGAACAACGATGATGACGATGATGATGACAACAGCGGTTCCTCTGCAGCACCTGCAGTAGACTGGACGGATGTAAGCAACTCTGTACAGGATAAGGTGGCAGAGATGATGAAAAATCCTGCTATTGCAAGTGTCAACATGAACTTTGTATGCAGCGGTGAAGTCAAGGTGCCTCAGAATATACTGAATACCATTAAAGGTACGAAGCTGACGGTGGCATTCCACAGCGGAAACGGTGTGGCACTGAGCATCAGTGGACAGGATCTGAAGAATAAAGATCTGTCAAAGATTCAGAATATTGATCTGACAGTAGACCAGACGAGCAACACAATCCCGGCAAATGTGGTATCCGCAAAGTCCGGAACCGTGAACAGACAGCTGGGTATCCGAGATACCGGCAGCTTCGGAGTGAATGTCAACATTCATGTAAATGTAGGCAAGGACAATTCCGGCAAGAGTGCAAACCTGTATCGCTATAATACAGAGAAGGGACGCCTGGAGTATTGCGGATCCTTTACCGTAACTTTCACCGGACAATCCATGTTCGCATTGAAGCGCGGCGGCAATTATCTGGTAACTGTTACTGACCGCAGACCTTCCGAGAGCATCTGGTATACAGAGGGCGGTTATACGGTAAAGAGTGGTGATACGCTTTCCAGGATCGCTAGGAGAAATCACATGACTCTGGCACAATTGCTTCGCAGAAATGTACAGATTACAAACCAGAATGTGATCAGAGTTGGTCAGAAACTGAATCTGGACTGATCGTAAAAACTGTAAGAGATAGAGAAAAAGGACAAGACGGGAAACTGAAAAACGAGAAAACGGATGGCTTGGGAGGGCCATCCGTTTTTTGTGTATACGATGAGTCAGCCTACTCGATTGGAAATATTTTATTGCACTTGATTGGGGTTCTTCTTTCCACTTTCGAAATCCAGAGCATTCTGCAAGGTAGTCTCTGCAATGGCTTCCAGTGCTTCTTTTGTGAAAAATCCCTGATGGGATGTTATCATGACATTGGGGAAGGACAAAAGCCTTGCGGTGGTAGAATGCTCCAGAATCTCATCGGAACGATCCTCGAAGACGTTTTTCGTCTCTTCTTCATAGACATCCAGACCGACCCCGGCGAACTTGTGCAGGCGGATGCCCTCGATAAGATCCTCGGTCTTGACCAGAGCACCCCGGGAAGTGTTTACCAGAATGACGCCATCCTTCATTTTCTTGATGGTGTCAAGCTGGATCAGGTGGTAGGTGGAATCCATCAGCGGGCAGTGAAGGGAGATCAGATCACTTTGCGCCAGTAATTCGTCTAAGGTCACATAGGTGACGAAGTCTTTCAGATCCGGGTTCTCGTAGACATCGTAGGCGATGACTTTCATGCCGAAACCGTTACAGATCCGGCACATAGCTGCACCGATCCGGCCGGTTCCGATGATTCCGGCAATCTTACCATAGAAATTGAAGCCCATGAGTCCGGCGAGGCTGAAATCATTTTCCCGGACCTTGTTATAGGCTTTGTATAAGCGGCGGTTGCAGGCCAGAGCCAGAGCCATGGCATGCTCTGCGACAGCTTCCGGAGAATAACCGGGGACACGCATGACACATATGTCATATGCAGCTGCCTTTTCCAGATCCACGTTGTTGTATCCTGCGCAACGCAGCAGGACCAGACGGACACCTTTTTCGTGGAGAATTTTTAATGTGGCTTCGCTCACATTGGAGCTGACGAAAGCACAGACGGCATCGAAGCCGTCGGCCAGAGCAGCAGTACGGGGATCCAGATCCGACCGGATGTAATCAATCTGGATGCCGGGATATTTTTTCAGAGTTGCCTCGAAAGATTCTTTATCATAGCTTTTGGTATCATAAAATAATATTTTCATAACAGTCCTCCTCGGGTTGATTTTTATAGTATGTGTATCGTTATTTTTAATCATACCCAGATTTGGCTTTACTATAGCTCAAAATATGGGAATTGTCTATCATATTTAAAAAGTGAAATCGAGAAAAATTATAAAAATGATGCAGATATGATGCAATCGGCAGATATACTGGCATCAGGAGGCGAGGAGTATGAAAAAAATATTTTTTGCAGCAGTATTTGCAGGAGCACTGTTAGGTTTTACATCCTGCGGAAACCGGGAGATGGTGACGGATCCGGAGATGGAGACAGTTATAGACAGCATCAAGGAGACACAGAGCGGTCAGACGACGGAAGAGACGACGGCCGGGACTGAGGAGACTTCGGAAGTGCCCACACAGACGGAACCGACAGAAGGCCAGAGTGAAATACAGGGAAGTGAATGGGTGCAGTTTACCACAGAGGATCACGAGGGTAGCAGTGATCCCGAAGACAAGACCAGAAGTTATACCTATTACTATCCAACAGTTACAGTGACGATTCCGGGCAATGAGACGGTGCAGATGAAGATTCAGAAAGAGCTGGATGAATATGTAGACAGTTTTGTAGAAGGAATCAAGAACGGGGAGTTTGGTACACTTTATGAGGATATGCCGGTGTATGAGCAGAGCTATGAGGATCTTACTTTCCATGTGATCCGCGCGGATGATAAGGTGATCAGCCTGTCGTGGGGGCTGGAAGGGTATGATCAGGGGGCTCATGGATGGTATACTTTGTACTATATGAACTATTATACGCAGACCGGAGAGAGAATTACTTTTGACAGTCTGGGGAGCGGATTCCGCGACAAAGCACTGGAACTTGTGACAGCAAAGGCAGCGGAAATGCAGGCAAAAGAGGACTGCTTCTTTAACGATTACGAGAAGAGTATCAAACTGGTGGTGTTGGATGGTACGGAAGATTTGAATGCTATCTATCAGGAAATTTATGGGCCGGACATTGCAGGTACGGATAATGGCCCCGCAGACCCTACATTCTACATTACAGAGGATGGCGTTGTATTTGAATCCGGCCAGTATGTATTACAGTCCTATGCAGTTGGAATTGTTGACTTTGAGATTCCGGCAGCAGACTTCGGGGATGATCTCACAGCAGATATTTTTTAATGGAGTACAGGATGCTGGCGGGTATATTTGCAAAATATAGGACTTTACATGGGCGGGCACCGTGTATATAATAAGAACATCGGGAATGAGGTTCTCCCGGAAGCACAGGCTTCGAACCGCCGGAATTTGAACATACGAATTCGATTTGGCTGATGACTTCTGCAGAATATGCAGGGGACACCAGCCTTTTTTGTTGGAATTCAAAATGTCCTGCTGCGAGAAAACGGAGGAATTTTTATGCTTACATCACTGGGACTGATCTTTTTACTGGGATTACTCATGGCGGCGGTCTGCCAGAGGATTCACCTGCCCCGTATTATCGGGATGCTGCTTACGGGTATTATTCTGGGGCCTTATGTGTTGGATCTGCTGGATGTGTCAATCCTGAATATCTCATCGGAACTGCGGCAGATCGCGCTGATCATCATTTTATTGAAGGCCGGATTATCATTGGATCTGAAGGATCTGAAAAAAGTGGGCCGCTCCGCAGTCATGCTGGCTTGTGTTCCTGCCACTTGCGAACTGCTGGCTTTTGTGATATTTGCACCCATGATCCTTAACATCAGCAGAGTGGATGCAGCGGTCATGGGAGCAGTTCTGGCAGCAGTGTCACCTGCGGTTGTGGTGCCGCGGATGGTGTATCCCATGGAGAACAGCTATGGTACGGAGAAAAGCATTCCGCAGATGATTCTGGCCGGGGCTTCCTGTGATGACATCTATGTCATAGTATTGTTTTCCACTTTTGTTGGAATGGCACAGGGTGGACAGGTCAATGCCCTGGATTTTGTGAATATCCCGGTATCGATCCTGACGGGTGTGTTGTTCGGTGCATTGGTGGGTTGGCTGCTGGGGCAGCTTTTTGAACTGTTGTACCGAAAGGGCAGTTATGTGCGCAACAGCATGAAAGTTATTATCATCATGGGGGTATCTTTCTTATTAATGGCGCTGGAAACGCTGTTAAAGGGAACTGTGGCCTTTTCCGGCCTGTTGGCGGTGGTGAGCATGGCCTGCGCGCTGAAAATACGGGCACCTAGGGAAGTCACCGGCAGACTGTCTGCTAAATTCGGTAAACTGTGGCTGGCAGCGGAGGTAGTGCTGTTCGTACTGGTGGGCGCGGCAGTGGATATCCGCTATACTATGGAAGCTGGACTGGCAGCCATAGGAATGATCCTGTTGGCATTGATATTCCGCTCCATTGGCGTGACACTGTGCCTGTTAGGAACGAATCTGAATAAGAAGGAGCGCCTGTTTTGCATGATCGCCTATCTGCCGAAGGCTACGGTGCAGGCCGCCATCGGTTCCGTGCCCCTGGCCATGGGATTGCCCTGCGGCAAGATCGTTCTGTCCGTGGCGGTGCTGGCGATCCTGATTACGGCACCCTTGGGAGCACTGGGAATGGATGCCACATACCGGAAGCTGCTTCAGAAAAATGGAGATAATAATATCATTTGACAGCCATCCGGCACGTGATCGAGTCCCGGAAGGAAGCCGCAAAAACGTCCACAACATCTACACCATAAGAACCGCAGGCACGCTCTCGCTCTGGCGCAGAACGTAGCGGTACATAATTGACCCCAATACGGTCAATAAGTACCGACGTCTGCTTACAGCCTGCTTGTCCTTATGGTGTAGATGTTGTAGCGCAAACTACGAATATCCAATGCAAAACCCCGGCAGCTACAACAACTGCCGGGGTTTTAAGGAGGATAGAAATCGTTTTAAACTATGTACATCAGGTTTATTAACCCATGGTAATAACTACGTTGTACTCTTCTTTGCCCTTTTCGTAAGGAATGATGTGTCCGTCTACTGCCTTGCCATCCACGGTCATGGATGCGACACCCTTTTCCACGTTCTGAGGGTTCTTTACCTGAATGTGATAGGTGCCCTCACGGAACTTACGGGTGATGGAGAAATCACCGAAGCCCTTGGGAATACAAGGATCTACGGACAATCCCTGATGAGTGGGATATACACCCAGTATGTATTGGGAGATATTTACGAAAGTCCATGCAGCAGTACCGGTCAGCCAGCTGTTCTTTGCCTCACCGTGGAATTTTGCATCCTTACCGGCTACCATCTGGGAATATACATAAGGCTCGGTACGATGGATCTCACTGATATCCTCAATGTATGCGGGACAGGTCTTGCGGTAGATCTCGAAAGCTCTGTCACCTCTGCCCAGAACGGTCTCTGCGATGGATACCCAGGGATTGTTGTGGCAGAAGATACCGGCATTCTCCTTATATCCGGGGGGATAAGAGGATACTTCACCAAGTTCGAGGTGATACTCCGTGTATGCAGGTTGTAAGATCATGACACCATACTTGGTATCCAGTCTCTCTTTTACAGAATTCAATGCCTTTTCGGCAAGTCCTTCCTTCACACCGACACCGGCCAGTACGCAGAAGCCTTGAGGCTCGATGTAGATCTGACCTTCGCGGCATTCCCTGGAACCTACTTTGTGGCTGTATGCATCGTAAGCACGTACGAACCAGTCGCCGTCCCAACCATCCTTCAGGATCGCATCGTACATTGCCTGTACTTCCTTACGTGCGCGGGCTGCTTCGGCATCGTCACCCATCAGCTCGCACAGCTGAGCATATTCTTCGCCGTATTTTACGAACATACCGGCAATGAATACGGATTCTGCAACGGGTCCTTCACTGGGACCGAAGGTCTGGAAAGATTCTCCGGGATGAGCGGAGAAGCAGTTCAGGTTCAGACAGTCATTCCAGTCGGCACGGCCGATCAGAGGCAGATTGTGAGGGCCTTTGTGGTTGATGATATAGTCTAAGGAGCGTTTTAAGTGATCCATCAGAGGAGCAGCTACGCTCATATCGTTGTCAAAAGGAACCATCTGGGTCAGGATGGAGGTATCGCCGGTCTCTCTTACATAAGCACTGGTACCTGCAATGAGCCACAGAGGATCATCATTGAAGCCACTGCCGATATCGGAGTTGCCTTTCTTGGTCAGAGGCTGGTACTGATGGTAAGCACTACCGTCCTGGAACTGGGTGGAAGCGATATCAATGATACGCTCTCTTGCACGGTCCGGAATCAGATGTACGAAACCGAGCAGATCCTGACAGGAATCACGGAAACCCATACCACGGCCGATTCCGGATTCGTAATAGGAAGCGGAACGGGACATGTTGAAAGTAACCATACACTGATACTGGTTCCAGGTGTTGACCATACGGTTGACTTTCTCGTCAGCGGAATCTACCGTGTAGCGTGCCAGCAGCTGTTTCCAGTAAGTCTGTAATGCTGCAAAAGCCTCATCTACCTGTGCATCGGTCTGGTATTTTGCCAGCATTTCTTTGGCACGGGTCTTGTTGATCACACCGTAGGATTCCCATTTCTCGTCTTCGGGGTTCTCGATGTAGCCCAGAACGAAGATAAAGGTCTTGGTCTCACCGGCTGCCAGATCCACGTTGATCTGATGGGAAGCGATGGGAGACCAGCCGCTTGCCATGGAATTCGTGCACTTGCCGTTCTCTACAGCTTCGGGAGAATCAGCCCCCCTGTAAGCACCCAGGAAAGCATCTCTGCTGGTATCGAAACCGTCAATCTTCGTATTTACGGAATAGATCGCATAATGATTACGACGCTCACGGTACTCGGTCTTGTGATAAATGGTGGAATCCTGTACCTCGACCTCACCGGTGCTTAAGTTACGCTGGAAGTTCTTCATATCATCGTCAGCGTTCCACAGACACCACTCTACATAAGAGAATACGGACAGCTTCTTGTCCTCGGAGCTACCGTTGGTCAGGGTCAGCTGGGAGATCTCACAGTTATCGTTCAGAGGAACGAAGGAGAGCACGGAAGCCTTGACACCGTTCTTGGAAGAGGTGAAGCGGCTGTAACCGATACCGTGACGGCACTCGTAAGAATCCAGCTCGGTCTTCGTGGGCTGCCAGCCGGGGTTCCATACGGTGTCCCCGTCCTTAATGTACAGATATTTACCGTTGATGTCGGCCGGTACGTTATTATAACGATAACGGGTCAGACGCAGCAGCTTTGCATCTTTATAGAAAGTATATCCGCCGCAGGTGTTGGATATCAGACTGAAAAACTCATTGCAGCCCAGGTAGTTGATCCAGGGAAGCGGAGTCTTGGGAGTGGTGATGACATATTCCTGATGCACATCATCAAAATGACCATACTTCATAAGAAAATCTCCTTCTTTCATGTTGTTGTATGTTGAGTGTTTGTTTTTTCGTTGCGGAGTGCTTAATGTTAAGTAAACGATTAAGTGCTCCGGATTTCTGATTTGTATTATACAGAAGCAAAGGGAAAAATGCAATACGAATCTTGAAAAAGCCCGTAAAATGCGCAATGTATACAAAAACAGTGGGGAAACATGGGCAGAAGATACAAAATGAAAGAACCTTCGAAACACCGGTTTTACGAAACAAAATAATAGCAAACGTTATCGCACACTTTGCCTTTATATAGAAGAAACACAATCTATGTACAAGCCAAATGTACAAAACAGCCTATCTGAAATTGTTAATTATAGACAAAGTGGATACTTTTTTGAAAAAAACTGCAAAAAAGTATTGCAAAATGCTCAAAGGTGTTATATATTAAAACTACGAAAACGATTAAGTTACAAAACAGGTCGGACGGAATGACGAAGACATGGAACAGGAGAAAGATATGGCATCACTGAAAGACATTTCCAAGATTTGTGGAGTCTCCGTTGCAACTGTCAGCAAGGCACTGAACGACCACAAGGACATTGGAGAAGAAACAAAAGCAAATATCAGACGGGTCGCAAAGGAAATGGGATATTCCCCGAACCTTTCCGCAAGAGCTTTGAAGACGAACAGGACCTACGGCATCGGAGTCCTCTTTGCAGATGAAGCCAGAAGCGGTCTTACCCACGATTACTTTTCCAGTGTGCTGGACAGTTTCAAGAGGACGGCAGAGAAGAGCGGTTACGACATTACATTCATTAATAGCTGCAAGAACCGGCCGGATCGGATGTCCTACCTGGAACACAGTAGGTACAGAGGCTTTGACGGAGTGGTGCTCGCCTGTATTGATTTCGGAGATCCCGAAGTCATCGAATTAGTACAGAGTTCCATCCCGGTAGTCACCATTGACTACCTGTTCAACAATCGTATCGCAATCATGTCGGACAATGTTGCGGGAATGAAAGAACTGCTGGAGTACATATATAGTAGAGGACATAGGAAAATTGCTTATATTCACGGAGCAATGTCAGCGGTTACCTCGGGACGGTTGTCCAGCTTCTACCGGACGGCGGAACGTCTGGGACTGGAGATTCCGGACGAGTATATCAGAGAAGCAGCTTACAGAGACACAACAACAACCTATCGTGTGACCAATGAACTGCTGGATCTCCCGAATCCACCGACATGCATCATCTATCCGGATGACTTTGCTTCTTTCGGAGGCATCAACGCTATCAGACAGAGAGGATTACAGATCCCTGAAGATATCTCGGTAGCAGGCTATGATGGCATACAGGCAGCAAGGCAGTTGGAGCCCAGACTGACCACAGTCCAACAGGACACAGAACAGATCGGCTGCCTGGCAGCCAGAGAACTGATCAGTCTCATTGAGAGACCCAAGACCACCATCATAGAACAGGTCATCGTACCCGGGAAAGTTGCTGAAGGCAAGTCGGTGGCCAGAATTCCGACAGACAATTAATCAGGCATTTATATGGAAGCGACGCAACCGCCGACATATGAATATAAATGCAACAAACACTTACAACAAACATTCAACAAAAAATGGGAGGAAACAAACATGAAGAAAAAAGTACTTAGTGCTTTACTTACAACTGCTATGCTTGCCAGCATGCTGGTAGGTTGTGGCAGCAGCAATGAAGCTCCTGCAGCATCCACCGATGCGGCACCCGCAGCTTCCACCGAAGCTAAGACCGAGGCGCCTGCATCCACCGAGGCAGCAGAGCCTGCAGCAGCAGAAGAAGGCAAAGTCTTCAACATCTACTGCTGGAACGAAGAGTTCAAGAGCCGTCTGACAGATCATTATCCCGGATATGAAGAAGTAGACGGAACCACCGGTAAGATCGGTGACATCACTGTAAAGTGGAACATCACTCCTTCTGATGACAACGCTTATCAGAACAATCTGGATGAAACACTGTTAAAGCAGGCTGATGCAGCAGCTGATGACAAGATCGACCTGTTCCTGATTGAGGCTGACTACGCATTGAAATATGTTGATACCGACTACACAATGCCTGTTAAGGATCTGGGCATCACCGATGCAGATCTGGCTAACCAGTATCAGTACACCAAGGATGTTGTTACCGACTCCAACGGCAATCTGAAGGGTGTTTCATGGCAGGGCTGCCCCGGCGTTCTGATTTACAACCGTGAGGCTGCTAAGGCTGTTCTGGGAACCGATGATCCTGCAGAGGTTCAGAAGTCTGTATCTGATTGGGATACCTTCACCGCAACCGCTGAGAAGATGAAAGCAGCCGGTTACAACATGGTATCTTCCGTAAACGATACTTATCGTGTATACTCCAACAACGTATCCAGCAAATGGGTACAGGATGGCAAGATCGTAATCGATGACAACCTGATGAAGTGGGTTGATGACTCCAAGAAGATGGTTGACGCTAAGGAGACCGGTACCTTTGACCTGTGGTCTGATGACTGGAGCAAAGGCTTCTATCCCGATGGCAAAGTATTCTGCTACTTTGGACCCGCTTGGCTGATCAACTTCTCCATGGCAGCTGATACCGATGGATCTATCGCAAATCAGGGTGGCTGGGGCGCTACTGAAGGACCTCAGGGCTTCTTCTGGGGCGGTACTTGGATCTGCGGTGCTACCGGAACCGACAACGCTTCTCTGGTTAAGGATATCATCCTGAAGATGACCACTGATGAAGACATCATGAAAGAGATCGTTGTAGCTGATGATGATTTCGTAAACAACAAACCCGCTATGGAAGCTATGGCAGCAGATACCTCTTATCAGAGCAAGGTATTGGGCGGACAGAACCCTCTGGCTATGTTCTGCGCAGGCGCTGAGAAGATCGATCTGAGCAACCTGTCTGCATACGATCAGGGATGTAACGAAGAGTTCCAGCATGCTATGAAGAACTACTTCGATGGCAAGGCTTCTCTGGATGATGCACTGAATCTGTTCTACAAGGCTGTAGAAGAGAAGTATCCTGAGCTTACTCACTAATCCGAAATGATAAGCGAATAGCGAAACAATAAGGAATTGAGAACCGTGCCTGCCTGGCTGGTCAGGTAGGCACGGTTTTTCTCTCAAAATTCCCGGTTGGCAGAAGCTTTTTTCAGAAGAAGATAATTAAGAACAAAAAGAAGAGAGCTGCTGCGAGCCTGATCGGAAAAAAGATGGCACGAAAAAACGTAAAGTCGCTAAGAGAGCATGACGGCAAAAGGGAGGAATCATTATGGCAAAGGTAAAACGCGGAAAGGTGGTACGCTATAATAAGTGGGGGTATATTTTCCTGATCCCCTTTGTAGTAGTGTATGTATTATTCCAGTTGATCCCGTTGTTCAGGACATTTTATTACAGTTTTTTTGAAAATTACCGTTCCGGACTGACACAGATCGGACCGAATTTCATCGGATTTGGTAACTATGCAAAGCTGTTGTCCAATCCGGACCTGTGGATGTACACCAAGAATACATTGATCATGTGGGTACTGGGATTTGTACCGCAGATCATCATATCTCTGCTTCTGGGTGCATGGTTCTCGGATCCCAGCCTTAGATTAAAGGGACAGAGATTCTTCAAGACAGTTATCTATCTGCCGAACCTGATCATGGCTTCCGCATTTGCAATGTTGTTCTTCACGCTGTTCTCTGATGGCGGTCCTATCAATGAAATGCTGATGCAGATCGGAATCTTAAAAGGGCCATATCAGTTCCTTACAAACGTATGGAGTACCAGAGGTCTGGTAGCATTGATGAACTTCCTGATGTGGTTTGGTAATACAACGATCCTCCTGATGGCAGGTATGATGGGTATCGATACTTCCCTCTTCGAGGCAGCCGAGGTAGACGGAGCAACCTCTACCCAGGTATTCTTCAAGATTACATTACCTTTGTTGAAGCCGATTCTGATCTACGTAATGATCACATCCCTGATCGGTGGTCTGCAGATGTTCGATGTACCTCAGATTCTGACCAACGGTAAGGGCGATCCTATGAGATCCAGCATGACCCTGATCATGTACCTGAACAACCATTTGTACAGTAAGAACTACGGAATGAGTGGTGCGTTGTCTGTAATGTTGTTCATTATCACAGGTATCCTGAGCTTGATCGTATTTAAGTTCTCGAACAACAAACAGGATAAGTAGGAGGTGGCAGAAATGTTGAGCGTAGAAACAAACGAGACAAAAAAAGGTCTGGGCATTCATGCCAGAAGAGCACTTGCATATATCGTACTGGTTATTATGAGTTTTCTCTGCCTGTTCTGGTTCTATATACTGTTTGTAAATGCAACCAGATCCAAAGGCGAGCTGACACAGGGATTTACCCTGCTGCCCAGCACACATCTGATCCAGAACTGGAAGGGTGTCATGGCAGGAACCCTGCCGATAGTCAGAGGTATGATCAACAGCCTTGTAGTAGCAACCTGCAGTGCTGTGCTGTGTACCTACTTCTCTACCATGACCGCATATGCGATCCATGTATATGATTTTAAGTTAAAGAAGTTCATGTTTACCTTTATCCTGGCAATCATGACCATTCCTACCCAGGTTACCGCACTCGGATTTATCCAGTTGGTAGCTGATATGAAGCTGGAGGATAACTTTATCCCCCTGATCATCCCGGCAATCGCAGCACCTGCTACTTTCTTCTATATGAAGCAGTACATGGAAAGTGCATTGCCCCTGTCTCTGGTAGAGGCAGCCAGAATCGATGGTTCCGGTGAGTTCCGTACATTTAATTCCATCGTATTGCCGCTGATGAAGCCGGCAATCGCAGTGCAGGCGATCTTCACTTTCGTAGCGAACTGGAATAACTACTTCACACCGGCACTGGTTCTGCATGATGACAAGATGAAGACATTACCTATCCTGATCGCTCAGCTGCGTTCCGCAGACTTCCTGAAGTTTGATATGGGTCAGGTGTATGTAACGATTGCATTCTCTATCTTCCCTGTTATCATCGTATACCTGTTCCTTTCCAAGTACATTGTCCAGGGCGTGGCAATGGGAAGCGTCAAGGGTTAATATTTCGCCAGCAACATTCAATACATAAATCTCTCCTGAAAAGCGGCACTCTTCCCCGGAGTGGCGCTTTTCGCTTGCAAAAAAACGGGGAAACGGGTATAAAATAAAGAGAAGGGTGAATGCGTATTTTGAGGAAGAAAGAGGTAATTGCCATGCAGATGTATGAGGTGACAGCACTGGCACCGGAAGGACCGGAGGAAGTCTATCAGGCGATGGTGTTTGCAGAAGATGAAGATGATGCGTTGAACCAGCTGGAGGAACAGCTGAAGGAGCAGGGTATTGCCCATGGAATGTGTATGGCGGAAGAAGTGTAGTGTAAAGTGTGAAAAGAACTTCTAATCACTCAGAGCAAAGGCTCTTTCGCGAAGAAGTTCTATGTTTCGCACGCAAATTTGCGCCAATGCGCAAACTTTGCAGGTTATGGAAGGATGTGAGTGTTGCAAATGGAAAATTCCTATCGTTTTTTTGAGAATAAAGATTGTAAATATTTCCCCTGCCACAAGGGACTTGCAGACTTCAACTGCCTGTTCTGCTACTGCCCCATGTACCGCTTGGAGCACTGCCCCGGGAATCCCAGGTATTTCGAGAAAAATGGCAGACGGATCAAGGATTGCTCGGGCTGCACCTTCCCGCATGATCCGGAGCATTATGATACGATCATGCAGATTCTGCGGGAGGCATAACACATTTTTCTGGAAAATAAACACGTTTTTTGCACATTTTTCTAAAACTAAAAGCCGATAGTCTGTTTTGACAGATTACCGGCTTTTTATGTGCGGAGACGGTGGGATTTGAACCCACGTGCCCGAGAAGGGCTAACGCATTTCGAGTGCGCCCCGTTATGACCACTTCGATACGTCTCCAAAAGATTACAACGTAGATTATTTTATCTGAAAAATAACCGTTTGGCAAGGGGAGAAACGAAAAAACCTAGTAGTTTCTATTGTTTGCGATGGCATTTACCACCTGGCAAGGGAATTACGCTTTTGTAGCGGTAATTTAAAAAAAGATGTTGACAGAACAACATCTGTGTAGTATATTGCATTTAAATACTTTGATAGTCAAAATATTTTACCGACGGTAATATGGAGAAAGCATAAGACCGGTGTTGCAAACATTTATGAATGAAAAGTGAACACGCCGGAGACGACAAAGTAGTAAAGCAAGGTATCAGAAACACAATAATGAAATGCATAAGGAGAGCAAAAACATGTTAGAAAAAGTAGCAGCCATCATCAGAGAACAGTTAAATCAGGAGAATGTAGAGATCACAGAGGCAACCCGTTTCAAGGAGGATCTGGAAGTAGACTCCCTGGATCTGTTTGAGCTGGTAATGGCGTTTGAAGAGGAATATGGTGTATCCATTCCTTCCGAGAAATTGGAAAATATGGCAACAGTAGGTGACGTTATCAGATATATTCAGGAGCAGGCATAAGGACTGCATATCTGCCCTCATGTGGGCTTAGACCTTTTGACCTTGGTATCATCAGAATATGTAATATAACGCAGAATGACGAGAAGGATCAGAAAGACAATGAAAACAAAGATCACGGAACTTCTACAAATAGAATATCCCGTTTTCCAGGGCGGTATGGCCTGGGTGGCAGAACATAAGCTGGCAGCAGCGGTATCAAATGCCGGAGGCTTAGGCATCATCGGTGCCGCTTCTGCTCCGCCTGAGGTTGTCCGGGAGGAAATCCGTAAATGCAAAGAACTGACTGACAAACCCTTCGGCGTGAATATCATGCTGCTCAATCCCAATGCGGAGGATGTAGCGAAGATCGTCGTGGAAGAAGGAGTAAAAGCGGTAACGACTGGTGCTGGAAACCCGGGAAAATTCATGGAACTGTGGAAGAATGCCGGAGTGAAAGTCATTCCGGTGGTAGCCAGTGTGGCTATGGCGAAGATGATGGAGCGTGCCGGAGCGGACGCTGTGGTGGCGGAAGGCATGGAAAGCGGTGGACATATCGGTTCCACCACGACCATGGCGCTGGTTCCGCAGGTAGTGGATGCGGTATCTATCCCGGTGATCGCAGCTGGAGGTATCGCCGATGGCAGAGGAATGGCGGCGGCTTTTATGCTGGGAGCGGAAGGTATCCAGATGGGCACCCGGTTCGTCGCATCAAAGGAATCCATCGTCCATGAAAATTATAAGAATCAGATCATCAAGGCAAAGGATATTGATTCTGTAGTGACGGGAATGTCTACCGGACATCCGGTGCGTTCTTTACGTAATCAGATGACCAGGGAGTATCTGAAGCTGGAAAAAGAGAATGCCGATTTCATGGAACTGGAAAAGCTGACGCTGGGATCTCTCAGGAAGGCAGTGCAGGACGGAGATACCGTAAACGGAACACTGATGGCGGGACAGATTGCAGGCTTGATCCGCAGAGAACAGACCTGCCGTGAGATTATTGAAGAAACAGTACAGCAGGCGCAGGAGTGCATAGCGGCACAAGGACAGCATAAATAAAATATAGCGACAGGTAACCGCTGACAACAGATTTCGAACAGCGACAGGTGGCGTAGTTATATGGAAAACGGCGCATTATAAAAAATGTGCTGTAACCGAGGAGAACAATAGCATCACATAGTAATTAGGAGAGGACAAAATGAGCAGGATCGCATATTTATTCCCGGGACAGGGCTCCCAGTACATAGGAATGGGCAAGGAGTTCTATGATACTTACCCGGAAGCACAGGCGGTATGGAAGCTGGCAGACAAGGTGCTCCAGAATCTGTATTGGCAGGACAAGCGGGAAGTACAGGCGGAAAGCGGACATCCGTACTCCATGGAACAGCTGACCTTTGAAGAAAATCCTTATATCAACATTACGGAATATACGCAGATCGCCATGCTGACCATGGAAGTAGCAATTCTGAAAGTATTGGAGGCAAAAGGACTGAAAGCAGAGATGGCAGCAGGCTTAAGCTTGGGAGAATATGGGGCACTGGCTGCCGCTGGTGTGATGGAGCTGCCGGATCTGTTCCGGATCATCCGGATGCGTGGTATCTATATGCAGGAGGCCTATCCGGAAGGCGGAGCCATGGCAGCAATATTAGGACTGGACGGAGATGCTGTGGCAGCAATCTGCGGACAGACAGCAAAAGAAACCGGCAAAGTCGTCTCAGTGGCAAATTATAACTGCCCGGGGCAGATCGTGATCACCGGAGAGGCAGATGCAGTAGCAGCAGCATCGGAAGCGCTGAAAGAAGCAGGTGCAAAACGCTGTATCCCCTTAAAGGTCAGCGGACCGTTCCACTCAGCCCTGTTAAAAAATGCAGGAGAACAATTGGCAGAAGAACTGAAAAGCGTCAAGCTGTCAACCCCTTGGATTCCTTACGTGTCCAACGTAACAGCGGATTATGTGACAGATGCGTCACAGGTTGCGGAACTGCTGAAACAACAGGTATCCAGTCCCGTTCATTTCACCCAGAGCGTAGAGCGGATGATCGCAGATGGCGTGGACACTTTCATAGAGATCGGCCCGGGGAAGACACTCGGCAGCTTCGTACGGAAAATTGACAGAAATGTCAAAGTATACAATATCGAGAAACCGGAGGATCTGGACCGGGTGATGGAGGAACTGGCATGTTGACAGGAAAAAGTCTGACAGGACAAGTTGCTATTGTCACAGGGGCATCACGGGGCATCGGAAAAGCAGTGGCACAGGCACTGGCAGCAGAAGGAGCCACGGTGATCATTAATTATAACGGCTCTGCAGAGGCGGCGGAAGCAGTGGCGGAGGACATTCGAAGCCAAGGCGGCATGGCGGAGACTGTGAAGTGCAATGTTGCGGATTTTGCAGAGAGTGAAGCCTTTGTAAAGGCAGTAACAGAGAAATACGGCAGAGTTGACATCCTTGTCAATAACGCCGGGATCACACGGGACAATCTGATCGTGCGGATGACGGAAGAAGAATTCAATGCAGTCCTGGATACGAACCTGAAAGGCGCATTTCACATGATCCGGCATCTGACGAAGACCTTTATGAAGCAGAGATATGGGAAAATCATCAATATCTCTTCTGTCAGTGGCATCGTCGGGAATGCAGGGCAGGCTAATTATTCCGCCTCCAAGGCGGGACTGATCGGTCTGACGAAAAGTGTAGCGAGAGAACTGGCATCCCGGAATATCTGTGTGAATGCCGTGGCACCCGGATTTATCCGGACAGATATGACAGATAAGCTTCCGGAGGCGGTACAGGATAATGCGGTTGGACAGATCCCGCTTAAGAAAATGGGAAGACCGGAGGATGTCGCACAGGCGGTTCTGTTCCTGGCAGGAGATGCCTCGGACTATATTACCGGCCAGGTGCTGTGCGTGGACGGCGGTATGGCAATGTAAAAAATACCTCCGGCAACAGTAAAGCAGAATAGAAAATATGTCCGCTAACAGTACAGCAGGATAGAAAATAAGTCAGGACGCGAGGGAGTATATCACGTATGGGTAAAAATAGAAGAGTTGTAGTAACAGGCATGGGAGCTATCACTCCGATTGGAAACAGCGTAGAGGAATTCTGGAATGGTATCAAAGAGGGCAAGACCGGATTCGGTCCTATCACTTATTTTGATACTGCGGATTACCGTTGTAAGCTGGCGGCGGAAGTGAAGGATTTTGATCCCGCACAATATATGGACAAAAAATCCGCCCGCAGAATGGAGCAGTTCTGCCAGTTTGCTGTGGCGGCTGCCGGACAGGCCATCTCGGATGCTGGTCTTACTATGGAACAGGAAGATCCTTATATGGTGGGCTGCAGTGTGGGAAGCGGCATCGGAAGCTTACAGGCCATGGAGCGGGAATATGACCGCCTGAAGGAAAAAGGCCCCGGCCGGGTAGGCCCCATGCTGGTGCCTCTGATGATCTCTAATATGGCAGCAGGCAATGTCAGCATTGCCTATGGGCTGAAGGGCAAGAGCCTGAATGTGGTTACTGCCTGCGCAACCGGTACACATTCCATCGGAGAAGCATACCGTACGATCCAGTACGGTGATGCGGATGTAATGATAGCGGGAGGAACGGAAAGCTCCATTACCCCCATCGGAATTGCCGGATTTTCAGCACTGACAGCGCTGTCATTTAGTGAGGATCCGGAACGGGCATCCATTCCTTTTGACAAGGAGAGAAACGGCTTCGTCATGGGAGAGGGTTCCGCTATCGTGGTACTGGAAGAGCTGGAGCATGCAAAGAGGCGCGGGGCGAAGATCTATGCGGAACTGACCGGCTACGGCTGTTCTTCGGATGCTTATCATATTACATCCCCTGCGGAGGATGGCAGCGGAGCAGCCACCGCCATGCTGAATGCCTTAAAAGACGGCGGGGTGGCACCGGAAGAGCTTACCTATATCAATGCCCATGGAACCAGCACCCATCATAATGACCTGTTCGAGACCAGAGCGATCAAGCTGGCATTTGGAGAACATGCGTATGACCTGAAGATCAATTCCACCAAATCCATGGTGGGACATCTTTTAGGAGCAGCAGGTGCAGTGGAGTTTGTCACCTGCGTAAAAGAAATTCAGGAAGGCTATATCCACCGCACCGTGGGACTGCGTGAGACGGAGGAGGAACTTGACCTGAATTATTGCCGGGACAGCTACAAAGAAGAGGTGCCTTATGCATTGACCAATTCGTTGGGCTTCGGCGGACATAATGCGAGTCTGCTGTTGAAGAAGTACACAGAATAACTGCAGCAGATGTTCAAGACACAGGATAGAAGGCAGAGCATCAACGAGGACGATTGCAGAATGCGAGGAAGTAGTTGATACGACAGCATTCGCGGAACGGAGGAACAATGTCAGTTTATAACACCCAGGAAATCATGGAGATTCTGCCCCACAGACATCCCTTTCTGCTGATCGATACTATCGAGGAGCTGGAGCCCGGTGTTCGGGCAGTGGGACGAAAAAATGTGACCTTTAACGAACCGTATTTTGCCGGGCATTTTCCGGGGAATCCGGTGATGCCGGGCGTGTTGATCATGGAAGCACTGGCACAGACAGGTGCGGTTGCAATTCTGTCTCTGCCGGAGCATCGTGGCAAGACTGCTTATTTTGCCGGGATCGATAAGGCAAAATTCAAGCAGATGGTGCGCCCCGGAGACACCTTGGAGCTGGAGACCACCATTATCCGCAGTAAGGGACCGGTGGGTGTCGGGGAAGCGATCGCCACGGTAAACGGAAAACTGGCGGCGAAGGCAGAGCTTACCTTTGCGTTAAAATAAGAATAGTCTGCGGAAGTGATTTTTTATGAGCGGGACAGAGAGATAAAAGTGACGCAGAATAAGAGGTGCAGGTATGGGAAGTGTAGATACAGAAACAGAGATCAAATGCCCGAAATGTAAGAAAATGATAAACAGAGACCGGGCAGCGAAAAATAAATATGTCTGCTATGAGTGTGGTTATTATTTCCGGGTGAAGACCCACAACCGGATCCGCATGGTGGCAGACCGGAAAAGCTTTCAGCCCTGGTTCGAGGAGATAGAAGAGAGCAATCCACTGAAATATGAGGGCTATGAGGAAAAGCTGTCGGAGGCCAGGGAAAAATCCGGCGTAAAAGAAGCTGTGACCGTAGGTGAATGCGAGATCTACGGGGAAAAGGCTGTGATCGGCATCTGCGAATCCAAATTTATGATGGGCAGTATGGGGCATGTGGTCGGCGAGAAAGTCACCCAGGCGATTGAAAAGGCGACAGAATTGCGGCTGCCTGTATTTTTGTTCTGCTGTTCCGGCGGTGCGAGAATGCAGGAGGGAATCGTGTCACTGATGCAGATGGCAAAAACCTCCGCAGCGATCAAACGACATGGAGAAGCAGGACTTCTCTATGCGACTATTTTGACAGATCCCACCACAGGTGGTGTGACGGCCAGCTTTGCCATGCTGGGAGATGTGATCATGGCGGAACCGGGAGCCTTGATCGGCTTCGCAGGACCGAGAGTTATTAAGCAGACTCTGGGACAGCGCCTCCCTGATGGCTTCCAGACAGCGGAATTTTTGCAGGAGCATGGTTTTGTGGACGGTATCGTCCGCCGGGAGAATCTGAAGAAGACCTTATATTTCCTGATCACGACGCATCGGTGCAGTGAGGGGAATTATGCGGATTTTAAGAAAAATTTTGACTTCCATTTTGAACCTACGGAGATCGTGAAGGAACGGTCAATACTGACACTACCCAGAACGGCATGGGAAAAGGTCAAGACCGTCCGGAGAGTGGACAGACCGGCAGCAACCGACTATATTCCCTACATTTTCGATTATGTAGTGGAGGCTCACGGAGACCGTTATTATGGGGATGATAAAGCACTGGTAGGTGCAGTGGCATTCCTGGACGGGCAGCCGGTGACAGTGCTGGCAGATGTGAAGGGCAAGGATTTTGCGGAGTGTGCCAGACGCAATTACGGCATGCCCATGCCGGAGGGGTATCGTAAGGCACTGCGCCTGATGAAGCAGGCGGAGAAATTCAACAGACCCATTATCAGCTTTGTAAATACGCCGGGAGCTTTCTGCGGCGTGGAGGCAGAGGAGAGAGGACAGGGCGAGGCTATTGCCCGGAACCTGCTGGAGATGTCGGCCCTGAAGGTACCGGTATTGTGCATCCTTATTGGAGAAGGCGGCAGCGGCGGAGCATTGGCTACGGCGGTAGGCAATGAGGTATGGATGATGGAAAATGCCACATACTCGATCCTGTCTCCCGAAGGCTTTGCTTCTATATTATGGAAGGATGCTGACCGTGCCAGAGAAGCCAGTGAAGTCATGAATATTACATCCGAGGACCTGAAACGCCTCGGAGTGATCGAGAGGATCGTACCGGAATACGGCGGGGCAGACCAAAGTACCGTGGAAGCCATCGGCGGGTATCTCAAGGAACATATCAAGGAATTCCTGCAAAAATATACCGGCATGACCGGTGAACAGATCGCAGAGGAACGTTATGAAAGGTTCCGCAAGTATTAAAGCGGTAATGAGAGGTGATGTGGGATGAAGCACGGAAAAATGATCCTGGGGGAATTACATGCAGATATTCCCGTGATCCAGGGAGGCATGGGTGTGGGAATCAGCCTGTCCGGTCTGGCGGGAGCAGTGGCAGCCGCCGGTGGGATCGGCATTATTTCTACTGCCCAGATCGGTTTCCGGGAGCCGGATTTTGACAGAGATCCCATCGCCTGTAATCTGCGTACTATCGGAAAAGAAATAGAAAAAGCAAGACAGACCGCAAGAGGCGGTATCGTCGGTGTCAACATCATGGTGGCAACGCAGCGTTACGAGGATTATGTCAGGGCAGCAGTGCTGGCAGGTACCGACTGCATTATCTCCGGTGCCGGACTGCCGCTGGATCTGCCCGGAGTCGTGGCAGAGACGGAAAACGGAATGCCCGGGCGCAGCCACCGGACGATGCTGGCTCCGATCGTGTCGAGCACCCGTGCCCTGTCGGTCGTCACGAAATACTGGATGAAAAAATACGACAGAAAGCCGGACTTTCTCGTGGCAGAGGGACCGTTGGCAGGAGGACATCTGGGATTTAAGCGGGAAGAACTGGATGCTTACACACCGGAGAACTATGAGAGAGAACTTACGGCAATGATCCGGCAGGCAGCAGAACTGGAAATTCCACTGATCGCTGCAGGCGGTATTTATGACCGGAGGGATCTGGAGCATTGCCTGTCCCTGGGGGCAGCAGGTGTCCAGCTGGGAACCAGGTTCGTGACCACCGAAGAGTGTGATGCGGCAGATGCATACAAGCAGGCATATCTCAGCGCACGGAAAGAAGACATTGTCATTGTGAAAAGCCCGGTGGGAATGCCAGGCAGAGCTATACAGAATGCTTTTCTGGAAAAGGTGGCGGCCGGGGAACGGTTTATGACCGGATGCAGACATTGCATTAAGACCTGCGATCCGAAGACAGCACCGTATTGCATCACCAGAGCATTGATCAATGCGGCAATGGGAGATGTGGATAATGGACTGCTGTTCTGTGGCAGCAATGCCTGGAGGGCGCAGAAAATAGAAAGAACAGTGGATATCATGGAGGAAATGGCGTGAGGACCATAAGAATCACCGGAACCGGAAGTGCACTTCCGGGAAGGATCGTTACAAATAAAGAATTGGAGCAGCTGGTGGAGACATCGGATGAATGGATCCGGGAGAGAACCGGTATTGCTGAACGACATGTGTCAGTTGGCGAAACGGTTGTGACACTTGCGTCAGAAGCGGCCCGCAAAGCATTGGAACAGGCAGGAAAAACTGCAGAAGAAATCGATCTGATCCTGGTGGCAAGCTGTTCTCCGGAGCAGTATCTGCCCTGTTGCGCCTGCCAGGTACAGGCGGCCATCGGTGCGGTGAATGCATTGGCTTTCGATGTGAATGCGGCCTGCTCCGGATTTTTATTTGCCCTGAATACTGCGGATGCCTATCTGCGGACGGGACTTGCGGAAAATGCGCTGGTCATCGGCAGCGAAGTGTTGTCCAAGCTGGTGGACTGGACGGACCGGGGCAGCTGCATCCTGTTCGGAGACGGCGCCGGGGCGGTAGTTGTGGAGAGATGCAGGACGGAGTCTCGGGCGGTGGAATACAGTAACGCTTTGCCGGAGACAGAGAAAGGGATGCAGGAGACGGCGGAGGAGAAACGGATACCGGCAGCAGGAATTCTGGGACGGGTGCTCCACTCCGACGGCACCGGCGGTGGCGTCTTACAATGTGGAGCAAGAGAACTGGCAACCCCTTATGCAAGAACTTCGGCAGCAAAAACGGACCAAAACCAGCCGACGGACGGCAGGGAACATTATATTCAGATGGACGGACAGGAAGTGTACCGGTTCGCCACCAGACGGGTGCCACAGTGCATCGAGGAAGCACTGTCAGATGCCGGACTTACTGTGCCGGATATTGATATGTTCGTATTGCATCAGGCCAACGCACGGATTATTGATGCAGTGGCGAAAAGACTGCATGCAGACAGAGACAAATTCCCCACCAATCTGGAAAGGGTCGGAAATATGTCCTCTGCCTCCATTCCGGTGCTTCTGGATGAACTGAACAGGCAGAGAAAGCTGCACCGCGGCGACCGCATCGTTCTGGCGGGATTCGGAGCCGGGCTTACGATTGGGGCTTGCGTGATGACCTGGTAGACGGTATACTGATAACGACTAAGGACACGACAACGGCATGGACGCGGTCCGGTAGACAGGAAGCCTGCGGTCCGGGAGCATTGCCGGTATACCAGAGAGGCATTTATTGGGAAAACTATGGGAAAAAGCAACAACCGGGTATTGAATGAACTGCTAGTGAACCTGTTCCATAACGTGATGTATGCAGAGGCCAAAGCCGTAATTACAGAAGAATTCAAAGATATTACAAATAATGATATGCACATCCTCGAAGCTATCGGCATCGAGGAACCAAAGAGTATGTCCCGTATCGCTGGGGAACTCCACGTTACCGTGGGTACCCTGACCACGAATATGAACAGTCTGGAGAGAAAAGGATATCTCACCCGCAACCGCAGCACCAGAGATAAACGTGTAGTGCTGGTGACCCTGACAGAGAAGGGGAGAAAAGCTTTTTTCCACCACAGAGATTTCCACAGGAAAATGATCCACACCATCATACGGGATCTGGACGAGGAAGAAATGAAGACATTGATCAAATGTCTGGGAAAACTGGATATATTTTTCAGAGATGGCAATGCAGAGTGACCGGAGAGTTCCGGTTACTTTCAGACTGTAGACAAAGCTCCCTCACAGGAAGGAACTTTGTCTACAGTCTGAAACGAGATCAGTTCCTATGATCTTGTAAATTTTATGCGTGACTTCAGGGTCGCAGACAAAGGCGATGGAACTTAATATCAATATTTCCCAGAACCAAAGCGTTCATGAAAAAATCAAAAAAATAATCGGTTTAACCAATCTCGATGCACTGTATCTGACAGAAAAAGAGATTGAAAATATCTTTGAGTTCACCATGCTGATTGACAGCTGAGTACTAGGTTTTGAGAGAAACGACGGAAGTCAGGTGATATTGCACAAGACTGAAAAGCGCAAGACGGTATTCAGCATTTTTGCCAACAACCAACTTTTACAAAAAAATAGTAAATGGTAAAAGTGCATAATAAATGCCCGCGAAAATCCGGCGATGTGCCAAAAAGAGACGAAATAGCAAGATTGTAAAACAAGTGAGCAAGATAATGATTGCTAAAAAACTGGAAAAGCACTACACTTAAATCACCGCGAAAGGGAGGTAATCCCGACACAGAATTTACACTTAGGAGGAAAACACGAATGAAGAAGATTGTTGCACTTTTGATGGCTTCTGCTATGGCAGCATCTCTGGCTGCTTGTGGTGGCAATACTCAAAACTCGGAGGCTACCTCTGCTACTCCTGCTGAATCCACGGCTGCCGAGTCTACGGCTACCGATGGCAAGAAGTACGAGGGCGTTGAGTTGACCATGTGGTCCATGTGGTCTGCCGGTGAGGTTCAGGCAGCCGCAATTCAGGCCGCCGCCGACGCTTTCGAGGCTGAAACCGGCGCACAGGTCAACATCGAGTGGAAAGGCCGTGATGTCAACACCCTGATTTCTGCCGCACTGGAATCTGGCGAAAAGCTTGACATTTTCGAGGATGATTACAACCGTATCGGTCACGCTTATGCCCCGTACACCTACGACCTGACCGAGATGGCAGACGCTGTCGGTTATGATGACTTCAGCTACGCTTGCTTCAATGATCAGGCCAAAGAGTGGGCTGGTTATCTCAACTCCATCGTAGAGCAGCCCCAGATTGGCGGCATCTTCTACAACAAGGACATTTTCGATGCCTGCGGTATCACCGACACCCCCAAGACTTGGAATGAGTTCCTGACAGTCTGCCAGACCCTGAAAGACAACGGCTATGAGCCGCTGGCACTGGACGGTGCTTACGCAAACTTCAACTTCTACAACCATCTGGTCCGCCATCTGGGCGAGGACACCATTGCCGAGTTGGGTAAGAACGGTGGCTGGGCTGACAATGAAGCTGCTGTAACGGCTGCACAGGAAATCATTGATTTCGTGAACGCTGGTTATCTGGCCGAGGGCGCGCCCGATGCTTATCCTGCCAGCCAGACCAAGGTTGGCCTTGACACGGCTGCTATGGTTGCTTGCGCAAACTATGTCACTTCCGAGGTTGATGCTGCTGTTGGTGAGCCTGTAAACTGGGGATTCTTCAACTATCCTGAAGTCGATGGCAATGTTGATGCTTCTGCTTACGCCGGTGCAAACTCTCTGGCCATCTCCTCTTCCTGTGAGAACCCGCAGGCTGCATTTGACTTCATTATGACCATTGTTACCGGCACCTGCGGGCAGGAGCTGGTTGACAAGGGCGGTCAGATCCCCGCTGACACCCGCCTGAAAGAGTCTGTCCTGGCTGGCTCTGTTGAGACACTGAAGAATACCACCACCCCGATGAGCTGGTGTGGTTCTCTGAACACGCTGGACGACTGGTCCCTCATCAAGAGTTCCATGATCGAGCTGTTCGAAGGCAAGTACGCAACCGGCGCTGACTACTGCGCTTACTTGGATACCCTGTGCGACTAATCCTATAATAAATCATGGTACGCCGTCAAGCGATGCGGTTATAATGGATTTATTCAGGATTCCCTCGATCTGAATGGAGGCGGCACCTGAATGGGTGCTGTCTTTGCCTATGACATTTCATTTTTGAGGTATTACCAGTATGAAAAAGAACAAGACAATGATTTTCCTATTCATTCTGCCCATCGTTCTTTGCCAGTTGTTCATGTATGTCTATCCGGTCGTTCGGACGATTATCATGAGTTTCTTTAAGGTAGAGAGCCTTACGGCATCTACAAGTACATGGAGCTTCTATGGGCTGCAAAACTATTTCAAAATCCTGCGTAATGCCGGCTTTATCAGTTCCATGAAAAATATGGTGATGATTTGGCTGGTGGGCGGCATCATTACCATGTGCCTGTCTATGCTGATGGCCGTGATTTTGACCAGCGGCATCCGCGGCGCAAAATTCTTTAAGGCCGCCATTTATATGCCCAACATCATTAGTGCCGTGGCGCTGGCTACCATGTGGATTCAGTATGTGTTCAACTATGATTATGGTCTACTGAACCAGATCGTCAAAGTATTCGGCGGTGAGAATGTCCGCTGGCTGGGTACAGATCTGATTTTCTGGGCCATGATGATTGCCTTCATTTTTGGCAGCGTTGGTTACTATATGCTGATTTTCATCAGCGGCATCGAAAGTATCCCGCAGGATTTATACGAAGCTGCCACCATCGACGGCGCGAATATCTTTGACCGCTTCTTCCAGATTACGCTGCCCCTGCTGAAAGGTGTGATTCGCACCTGCGTTACTTTCTGGAGCATCAATGCGACTACATTCTTCCTGTGGACGAAGATGTTCTCCCCCATCAATACAGAAACGGCTACCATTGTGCCCGTTGTGTACCTGTACGATACAGTGTTCGGCGGCAAGGGCGTTGTCGAGCGCGATGCTGGTGCGGGCGCAGCGGTTGGCGTTGTGCTGACTTTGATTATCATTGCTGTGTATGTTATCACCAATCTGATCTTGAAAGATTCGGATCTGGAGTATTAAGGTAGGAGAGCGGTTATGGGAAAATATCACGATAGAATCAACTGGAAGAAAGAGCTTCGGCTTCTGCCCGGTTATATCATTGTTTGCGCATGGATCGCACTCACGGCTGCCATCCTGTTATGGATCGTCTGCGCCAGCCTTTCCTCAACAAAGGAAATTCTGACGGGCAGAGTTATGGACTTTTCCAATGGCCTGAAGTGGGATAACTACGTTACGGCTTGGAACACCCAAAATGTATCGCTGTATTTCTTCAATAGCTTGGTTTATGCCATTGTTTCCTGTGTGGGCGTGCTGCTGATTTCCGCGCCTGGTGCTTATGTGCTTTCCCGCTGGAAGTTCGTCGGCGGCAAGACCATCCGTATCGGCTTGGTCATTGCCATGAGTGTTCCCACTATTATGATCATCATGCCACTGTACTCTTTGGCTGTGCAGTGGGGCATCAAGGGTCGCGTGCTGTTGGTTGTGCTGTATATTATGCTGCGCGTACCGTATACCACGATTTACCTGCTGGATTTCTTCTCATCACTGTCCCGGTCTTATGAGGAGGCGGCCTACATAGACGGATGCAGCCATTCTCGGACGTTCTGGCAGATTATGCTGCCACTGGTTCAGCCCGCCATTATTACCGTTACGATTTTCAACTTCATGTCTGTGTGGAACGAGTTCTTCATGGCGCTGATTTTCACCACCAGCGATTCTATGACCCCTGTTGGTGTCGGTTTGTTGCAGATTGTCAATGCAATGAAGTATTCCGGCCAGTACGGTGCTATGTTTGCCGCAGTTATCATTGTGTTCCTGCCTACTTTCCTGCTGTATCTTTTCCTGTCTGAAAAGATTATTGTCGGGGCTACCAGTGGCGGCGTTAAGGGTTGATTTGACTTTCCTCCATTCAAAATATTACGTTTTAAGGAGAATCATTATATGAATGATGTAAGAAAAATGGGTCGTGTAACGATCCCCACCGATATGGACGCCGTCCCTGAAACCCTCGACCTGCTCAAGCGCTTGGGCGCGGATGCCATCCGCGACTGCGACGGCACCGAGTTCCCGCAGGAGTTGAAGGACACTGGCGCCAAGATTTATGCCACCTACTACACCACCCGCAAGGACAACGCATGGGCAAAAGCCAATCCCGATGAAACGCAGCAGTGCTACATTATGACGCCGTTCTACACCGCTGCGGACGATGCGCTGACCATCCCCCTGATGACGGGCATCAGCCGCGAACTGATGATGGTCAACGACCACGATGACATCACCCGTTTGTGGGAGGTCATCGACCGCACGACGGGCGAGCCTGTCCCCACCGCCGACTGGCACTATGATGCCGCCAGCGAAAGCGTTGTCATCGACGCCCCCGCCGCCTACCACGAGTACACGGTCAGCTTTTTGGCGTACCTGATCTGGGATCCCGTCCACATGTACAATTCGGTCATCAACGACTGGAAGGATGTCGAGCACCAGATCCCGTTCGATGTGCGCCAGCCCAAGACCCACGCCTAC
Source organism: Waltera sp. (assembly GCF_046969025.1). Taxonomy (NCBI): domain Bacteria; kingdom Bacillati; phylum Bacillota; class Clostridia; order Lachnospirales; family Lachnospiraceae; genus Waltera; species Waltera sp. The sequence continues at coordinate 145,971 of NZ_JBKVQF010000007.1, forward strand.
ACCCTACGCCGCCTACGTGAGTATCTGGAAAGCCATCCCTATGTCAATGTCGTGCGCTTTACGACCTTCTTCCACCTGTTCACGCTGGTGTTTGACGAGCTGCGCCGCGAGAAGTACGTGGATTGGTATGGCTACTCGGCCTCTGTCAGCCCCTACATTTTGGAGCAGTTTGAAAAAGAGGTCGGCTATAAGTTCCGCCCGGAGTTTATCATCGACCAGGGCTACTACAACAACCAGTACCGTGTGCCCAGCAAGGAGTACAAGGACTTCCAGGCTTTCCAGCGCCGCGAGGTCGCCGGTCTGATGAAAGAAATGACCGACATTGTCCACGCCTACGCCAAGGAAGCCATGATGTTTCTTGGCGACCACTGGATCGGCTGCGAGCCGTTCATGCCCGAGTTTCAAAAGTCCGGCGTGGATGCTATCGTCGGCAGTGTTGGCAACGGCAGCACGCTGCGCCTGATTTCCGACATTCCCGGCGTCAAGTACACCGAGGGACGCTTCCTGCCCTACTTCTTCCCCGATACCTTCCACGAGGGCGGCGACCCCGTGCGCGAGGCCAAGGTGAACTGGGTCACGGCTCGCCGTGCCATCCTGCGCAAGCCCATTGATCGTATCGGCTACGGCGGCTACCTGAAGCTGGCCTGCGAGTTCCCGGAATTTCTCGATTATGTCGAGAGCGTCTGCAACGAGTTCCGCGAGCTGTACGAGAACATCAAAGGCACCACGCCCTACTGCGTCAAGACCGTGGCTGTGCTTAACAGCTGGGGCCAACAGCGCGCCTGGGGCTGCCACATGGTTCACCATGCACTGTACCAGAAGCAGAACTACAGCTATGCGGGTGTTATCGAGGCTCTGTCCGGTGCGCCGTTTGATGTGAAGTTCATCAGCTTTGACGACATCAAGGTCGACCCGAAGGTACTGGACAGCATTGATGTCCTTATCAACGTAGGCGACGGCGATACCGCCCATACCGGCGGCAAGGTCTGGGAGGATCCGGAGATTTCCTCCGCTGTCAAGGGCTTTGTCCACCGTGGCGGCGGTCTGATCGGCGTCGGCGAACCCGGCGGCCACCAGTATCAGGGCCGGTATTTGCAGCTGGCCGCGCCGCTTGGTGTAGAAAAAGAAACGGGCTTCACCCTGAACTACGACAAGTACAACTGGGACGAGCACCGCGATCACTTCATTCTGGCCGACTGCCCCGACCATGATGTGGACTTCGGCGAGGGCAAAAAGAACATCTTCGCGCTTGAGGGCACCGAGATTTTGATTCAGCGTGATAAGGAGGTCCAGCTGGCCGCCCACGAGTACGGTCAGGGTCGCGGCGTCTACATCAGCGGTCTGCCCTACAGCTTCGTGAACAACCGCGTGCTGTACCGAGCCATCCTGTGGGCCGCCCACGACGAGGCCGACCTGCACAAGTGGTTTAGCACAAACTACAATGTCGAAGTACATGCCTATGTCAAGAACGGCAAGTACTGTGTCGTGAATAACACCTACGAGCCGCAGGATACCACTGTTTACACTGGCGACGGCAGCAGCTTTACCCTGCACATGGACGCCAACGAGATCAAATGGTATAATCTATAAAGCAGGACAAGGGTGTGCCGCACTGTGCGGCACCCTTTGGCTGCAAAAACATTGATACGAGGTTTGTTATGGATAAACATCCTAATATTATCCTGCTTATGGCAGACCAGATGCGCGGCGACTGCCTTGGTATTGCCGGTCACCCGGATGTAAAAACGCCGTTCCTCGATGCACTGGCCGCCGAGGGCGTGCGGTATGAAAATGCCTATTCTGCCTGTCCGACCTGTGTTCCCGCGCGGGCTACGCTGTATACAGGCATGTCCCAGGAGCACACGGGTCGCGTCGGGTACGAGGATCTTGTGCCGTGGGATTATCCCCACACACTGGCCGGGGAGCTGAGCAAGGCCGGGTACTATACCCAGTGTGTCGGCAAAATGCATGTTCATCCGCTGCGCAACAACCTGGGTTTCCATGATGTACGGCTGCATGATGGCTATCTCCATGCCTACCGCCGCCCCACCACGCCCAGCTATGAGGATCAGCGTGTGGCCGATGACTATTATTGGTGGCTCAAACAGCAGCTTGGCGTGGATGCAGACCCGGTGGACACTGGTCTTGACTGCAATAGCTGGGTCGTGCGCCCCTGGATCTACGAGGAAAAGTATCACCCAACCAACTGGGTCGCCAGCGAGTGCCGAGACTTTCTGCGCTGCCGTGACCGCTCGAAGCCATTCTTCCTGATGGCCAGCTTTGTGCGGCCACATCCTCCGCTGGATGCCCCGGAGTATTACTTGAATTTGTACAAAGATGAGTCACTGGCCGAGCCTTGGCGCGGTGATTGGAACGACTGCGTCCGCTGGGAACGTGACAGCCACAGCTACCATGCCCAGACGGCACCTTCGGATGAAAGCTACATCCACCAGTTGCGGGCGGGTTACTATGCGGCCATCACGCACATGGATCATCAAATCGGGCGTTTAGTCTCCGCACTGGTGGAGGAGCAAATCATGGATAATACCATAATTCTGTTCGTGTCCGACCACGGCGAGATGCTGGGCGACCACCTGATGTTCCAGAAAGCAAAGCCGTTCCAGGGCAGCATCCGGGTGCCGCTGTTTATCTCCGGACCGGAGCGCTATGTGGGCAAGCATGGTACGGTTTGCACTGATTTGGCAGAACTGCGCGACGTCATGCCCACGCTGCTGGAGCTGGCGGGCGCACCGATTCCCGAAACCGTGGACGGCACGAGCCTGTTGCACCCCGTCGAACGCGAATATCTGCACGGTGAGCATACACTGGGCGAGGATTCCATGCACTTTATCCTGACGAAAAAGGATAAATATATCTGGTACTCTCAGACCGGGCGAGAGCTGTACTTCAACCTGCGCGACGACCCGAATGAGACGAAGAACGTGCTGGAGGAAAACCCAGAGCGCGTGACGGCGCTGCGCACTCTGCTGATTGATGCTCTAAAAAACCGTGAAGAGGGTTACACCGATGGGTACACCCTGCTTGTGGGCAAAACACCCGTGACCGTATTACAGCATACCGAGGTGCTATGAAGCAGCTTCAATTCCTGATTAAACCCGCAGCGGGCTACTGCAACATGCGCTGCCAATATTGCTTTTACCGAGATGAGCAGCAGAATTGCGTGAACCCCGACGACTGTATGATGTCACAGGCAACGACGGAAACGCTGATTTAACGCTGCTTTGCGGAACTTGAGCCGGGCGGCTTTGTTTCGTTCGCCTTTCAGGGCGGCGAGCCAACGCTGACCGGACTGGATTTCTTTTGTTTCTTTACGAAGACGGTGCGAAAGTACAACCAAAAGCACGTTGCCGTGCAATACGCTATCCAGACAAATGGTCTTGCCATTACCGATGGATGGGCTGATTTTTCAGCAAAGAACACTTTCTCGTAGGTATCAGCTTGGACGGCACCCCGGATGTGCATGATGCCCTACTCCCTCACACCGGAACTGTATGCGCAGTTCCTGTGCGCACTGTTCGACGCATGGTACCGCGACTGGAGAACCATCACCTATGTCAGCATCCGCCTGTTTGAAGATTATATTCAGCTACTTTTGGGTGGCCCGGCGGGAACTTGTTCCACGACCGGAACCTGCGGTGTCTACATGGTCGTGGAGGAGAGTGGCGCAGTGTATCCGTGCGACTTCTTCTGCTTGGATGCCTATAAACTTGGTACGATTCAAAACGATACCCTGCAATCGCTGCTTACCGGCGAAAAAATGCGAACGTTTATCACGGATGGCTGGCAGATACCTGCAGAATGTCAGCAATGCAAATGGGTACGGCTGTGCCGTGGTGGCTGCAAGCGCGACCGAAATACGGCAGCTGCAGCGCAGCGCAGTTGCTATTGCAACGCCCTACAAAAGTTTTTCGCCTACACGGAACCGCGCCTGTACGAAATGATCCGCGCTGTTCAAATGTATCACTGAAAAGGAGACCGATTCTATTGGACAAGAAAAATAAATACTGGCAGCTGTTTCTCTCTACCTTTAAGCTGAGCGCCTGCACCTTCGGCGGCGGCTTCGTCATTATCCCTTTGATGCGGGAGCGCTTCGTGAAAGAACTACATTGGATTGACGAGGAAGAAATGCTGGATCTAACGGCGATTGCCCAATCCAGCCCCGGCTCCATCGCCATCAATGCCTCTATTTTGGTAGGTTACCATGTGGCAGGTATCCCCGGCGCACTGATTACTGTGGTGGGTGCAGCACTGCCGCCGCTTATCATCATTTCCATCATCTCCGTGTTCTATCAGGCGTTCCGCTCCAATAAGTACGTGAGCATGACGATGGCCGGCATGCTGGCCGGGGTGGCGGCAGTCATCTTTGACGTCGTCATCAATATGATGTGGCCTATTCTGAAAAAGAAACGCTGGCTTCCCATTACGGTCATGCTGGCGGCTTTTGTGGCGACCCGCTTCTTCTCGGTGAACATCATCCTGATTATTCTGGTCTGTGGTGTCATCGGTGCGCTGGATACCCTGTATCTGCAAAAGCGGGAGGGCGACAAATGATCTACCTTGAACTGTTTTGGAGCTTTTTCCAAGTTGGCCTGTTCAGCATCGGCGGCGGCTATGCGGCTATGCCCTTGATTCAGAATCAAGTGGTGGATATTCACCCCTGGCTGACGATGACAGGCTTTGCGGACATCATGGCCATTTCCGAAATGACGCCCGGCCCCATCGCGGTGAACGCTGCGACGTTTGTTGGCATTCAGGTGGCGGGGCTGCCCGGGGCACTGATTGCCACGATTGGCTGTATTTTCCCGTCCTGCGTCATCGTCATGGCGCTGGCCTACATGTATTACCGTTTCCGCGGCCTTAGCGTTATGCAGGGCATCTTGATCGGGCTACGCCCCGCCGTCATTGCTATGATCGCCTCCGCCGGTATCTCCCTGTTATGCATGGCCCTGTACGGGCAGCGCACTTTCCCTGCGGAGTTTGGCAGTATGGATTTGATTGCAGTAGCTATTTTCCTTGTGGGCTTTTTTATTTTGCGCAAGTGGAATCCCAGCCCCATCAAGGTCATGGCGGGGGCCGCCGTGTCCGGCGTCGTGTTGTACAGCATCGCGGCATAAACGAAACCTGAGAGGATATTTTATGATGAATGAAATTTTGGCTGCATGGCAATGGAATGGCTCGGTGTCAGAGCCTGTTCCCTATGGCGAAGGGCATATCAATCAAACGTATGCCATTATGGTAACGTCTGCGCAGGGGGCAAAGCGCTACATCCTGCAAAAGATCAATACTGATACATTCAAGGACCCTGACGGTCTGATGGAAAACATTTGCGGCGTAACGGATTTTCTGCGCGAAAAGGCCAAACAGTGTGGGAATGACCCGGCACGCGCCACGCTCCATGTTGTGCTGACCAAAGCTGGAAAGCCTTATTACCGGGCCACCGATGGCAGCTGCTGGCGCATCTATGATTTTGTAGAGAACACCGTCTGCTTGCAGCAGGTGCAATCCGCCGAGAATTTTTACCAAAGCGCCGTAGCTTTTGGTGATTTTCAACACCAGCTTGCCGACTACCCGGCAAATACCTTGCATGAGACGATTCCTCACTTCCATGATACACCAAAGCGCTTCGCTGACTTTCAGTGCGCTGTAGCCGAGGATCGTATGGGCCGCGTAGCACAGGTGCAGCGTGAGATCGAGTTTGTTCGCGCTCACGAAGCAGATTACCATGTCATGGTGGACCTGCTGGCGGCTGGCAAGCTGCCGCTGCGCGTCACCCACAATGATACCAAGCTGAACAACATCCTGTTCGATAAAACGACCGGCGAGGGCCTTTGCGTTATCGACCTCGATACCGTCATGCCGGGTCTGGCCGCCAACGATTTCGGCGATTCCATCCGCTTCGGTGCCAACCACTGCGCCGAGGACGAAGCCGATCTCTCGAAGGTCAATTTCAGCATGGAACTGTTTGAAATTTACACGAAAGGCTTTTTGCAAGCTGCAGGAGAAGCATTTACTACATTGGAAAAGCAGACCCTGCCTTGGGGTGCCAAGCTGATGACGATGGAGTGCGGTATGCGCTTTCTTGCCGATTATCTGGAGGGCGACCATTATTTCCACATCAACTACGAACAGCAGAACCTCAACCGCGCTCGGACGCAGTTTAAGCTGACTGCAGATATGGAAGAAAACTGGGATGCTATGCAGAAGATAATTGAGAAATACTGCTAATAGACTTATTATGCCATTTTTGACTTTACGTTTTGCAAAATACTAAATAACGTCTTCTCCTTTTTATAACGCCCACGCCTGGCAAGCGCGGGCGTTTTTTACGTGTGCAGGATATCGAAATCTTTCGGAAATTACACGTAGGGTAAAGTTTTTGTAGGAAAAGTTAATAGAAAAAAGAAAGAAAGCACCG
>NZ_JBKVQF010000008.1:0-141283 GCF_046969025.1 Waltera sp.
CAAATAAACAATTAAATTTATGCCTGCAGTTACAGGGACTGATTTTTACGGTTGGTACCATATGCGTAGCTTTGATCATTGGTCTGCCGCTCGGCTATGCACTTTTTTCCTATGCAAAACATAATGGAATATTTGGAATGAATATCTATCATGTTCCAATCGTACCAATTTTTATTATGATTTTTTTGGTCGGTCTGTTGCAGATTGTACTTTCCTGCGTTTTAAGCAGTAATCTGAAAAAGGAAACGCTGGTAGAAAGAATAAGGTATCAGGGATAGCAAGTAATATGTAATGAACTAGGTCTTAACGAAGAGGAGAAATAGATAACTTCCATTTTGTATGTATGATAAATCTAAACAGTATTTTAGCAACATTTCCTACTGGTTAATTAAATTGAATAGAAATTAAACACTGTTCAATTGAGCAATCTATGTGAATCTGATATGCTGAGTATACAAAAGCTTTTGAATTTTTTAGGAGATGAAGCAAATGGATATAGGCGTTGTTATAAAAAAATATAGAAAAGAAGCTGGTATGACGCAGGAGGAGATGGCAAACAGATTAGGCGTGACGACACCGGCTGTAAACAAATGGGAGAATAGTAATTCCAAGCCGGATATTGAACTGCTGGCACCAATTGCAAGACTGCTTGATATTTCACTTGATACATTACTTTCTTTTCATGAAAAACTTTCAGATACTGAAATCGAAGAAATTATCAGGAAGATGGACAGGATGTTTTCAGAAGAAGGCTATGAAAAGACTTATGAATGGGCATTGAGACTTATAAAGGAATATCCGAATTGTAACATGCTTATCTGGCAGACCGCGGTAATGCTTGATGCAAGAAGAATAACGGATAAATGCACGAATCAGGAAAAATATGATAAGCAGATTAACGCATGGTATGAGCTGGCACTACATGATGAGAATGAAGAGATACAGCATCATGCAGCAGATTCCTTATTTGGATTTTATTTACATTACACCAAGGCAGAAAAATATCTGGACTATTTTTCAGAATACGATCCTATGAAAAGTTATTATCAGGGAAGATTACTCCAGAAGCAGGGAAAAATCAAAGAAGCATATGAAAAATATGAAAATATTATTTTTTCCGGCTTTAGTACACTTAATTTTGTTCTTTCCACAATGGCGGGACTGGCATTGCGGGAAAATGATATCGGTTATGCGAGATTTTTGTCAGGGAAGGTACAGGCAGTTGCACATACATTGGAAATGGGAAAATATAATGAGTATTCGCCAATGCTTGATATTGTATGTGCAGGGAAAGATGTAGAGGGAACATATAAGGTGGTAAAACATCTTCTTGATAATGTGGGTACTATGTATGATTTTAGAAAGTCCGGTTTATATAAGCATATGAAGTTCAGAGATATTGATGAAGCTATATTAGATGGTGTAAAAGAAAAACTTCTTGAAGGATTCAGAAATGAGGAAGAATTCGGCTACATGGCAGGATATGAACCGTGGGAGAAATTAATTTTTGACAGATAAGTTTTTTGAAAACTGTCGTTTGGTAAAATCTATTCCATTTTTAAAAGTCTTGCGATAAAATATGTTCTGTGAGACGGTGTGCCTGTTGACGAGGAAGAAATAGTAAAGAGAATATAGGAATGAGAAGGAATCGAGAGATCGGTTCCTTTTTTATGCTTAGAATTAATTGATGACAAAATCAAATTGACATATAGAAGCTTGATTGATATGATATAGACAAAATGAAAATGGCATATTGGAGGAACATTAAGATGGATAAAGTTATAAATATTGAAGAGGCATTAAAAAGAATTGAGGAGTTGGAAAAAGAGAATGCAAAACTTCGGGAGGAATTGGAGTATTACAGAAATCGTAAGTTAAGCGGTCGTCAGAAACATAACGCCAAGTGGATGGCAATTTATAATGATTTTGTTGTTGGGTATGAGAGCGGCATGACAATGGTAGAAATTGCGAAGAGGAACAATGTCAGTGAGAGGACGATTTATAGGTATAAAGCGTATTATGACAAAATAAAGAGAAAAGAGGAATAGACCATATTGCTGATGTCAGCAATATGTTATATGAGAGTTGCGGACGATTTTTTTGACCGCAAAATGGATGGAGGAGTTCTATGGCAGAAGATAAAAAGAAAGAAGAAATTGCTGTGATTGATATTACAGAAGAATATTTGAAAGAAAGAATTTATGAAATTCGAGGACAAAGAGTAATCTTAGATGCCGATCTTTCTGAAATATATGGTTATACTACAAAAGCATTTAATCAACAAGTAAAAAATAATATTGAGAAATTTGATGAAGATTTTATGTTTGAACTTACGGATGACGAGGTGGAAAATTTGCGGTCAAATTTTTTGACCGCAAATCTTAACAGTAAGAGCAGATATAATCCTCATGTATTTACAGAGCAAGGATTATATATGCTGATGACTGTTTTGAAAGGACCGTTGGCTGTTAAGCAGAGCAAGGCATTAATAAGAACCTTTAAGAAAATGAAAGATTACATATTAGAAAATCGTGATTTAATAGGTCAGCGGGAAATACTTCAGTTAAGCATGGAAACTGCTAACAACAGAATAGAAATTAACAAAATCAACTCAGATATGATATCTCTTGAAAAGCAGATTTCAGATGTTGCAGAAGGCTTGAAGGATGTTGTGACAAAATCTGAGTTGGCTGATATGATGAACAGCTTTGTTTCAGATGATGATGAAAAGTGGCTCATGTTTAATGCAAAATTTAGTAGTGCAGATGAGGTATATGAGTCCATTTATAAGCAGGCAAAGTCGTCAATATATGTCGTTGACAATTATATTGGATTAAGAACGCTGGTACATCTTAAAAATTCTCCTACAGGAGTAAATATTATTTTATTCAGTGATAATGTTGGAAATAATAAACTTCACAACATAGAATTTGCAGATTTCTGCAAGGAGTACCCAACAGTAAATTTGTCAATGAAAAAGACAGGCGGTATATTTCATGATCGATTTATCGTATTGGATTATGGAACTGCTGATGAAAGGGTTTTCTTATGTGGTGCTTCATCAAAAGATGCAGGCGCTAGAATAACCAGTATTGTTGAAGACTATGGAGTATCTAAATATACCCCGGTTATTGCCACACTGTTGAAAAATCCAACTTTGAATTTACCACAGTAGGTGGAAAGAGAGTAATTTTCACTTTTACAGAGACAATCCAATATCCCATATGATAAAATAAAAAACAGAAGAAAATAATATTCATCCCAAATGGATATTGGAAAGCAAAAAGGATATAAAAGACCTATGACATTAAAGAAAACAATAGAACAACATAAATACACCATATTGTTTTGTCTCATATTAGTATTTGGTTCTATATTGCGGCTGGCGCAGTTAGGAAAGGTTCCGGGCGGTTACCAGATGGACGAGGCTTATGGGGCTTTTAATGCGTATTCACTGTTTCACAGTGGGATCGATTCCACAGGACACTCCTATCCTGTGTATTTCGAGTCCTGGGGAGGCGGGCAGAATGCACTGAACTCGTATCTCATGCTTCCTTTTATGGTGTTCACCGGAGGTAAAATCACTCCACTGGTAGTAAGACTACCGCAGGCCATTGTAGCAATTTTATCTCTGGTGGCGGTTTCTTTTCTGATGAAAGAGATGGTGAATGAAGCGGCCGGACTGTGGGCCATGCTTCTTCTCAGTGTATGTCCCTGGCATATTATGATGTCAAGATGGGGGCTGGAGTCCAATCTGGCACCCGGGTTCCTGCTTTTTGGACTGACCTTTTTTGTTTATGGCCTGAAAAAACCGAGATTACTTATTCTGTCGGCACTTTCCTACGGTTTGAGCCTGTATTGTTATGCGACCATCTGGCCTATTGTTCCACTCCTTCTGTTGTTGGAATGGGGATACGGATTTCTTACAAAGACTTTGAAGATCGACAAATATTTCGTGATCCATGTGGTGATCATTGGATTACTGGCACTTCCGTTGCTGGCGTTTTTACTGGTAAACAGAGGAATCCTCCCAGAGTTCTCCATAGGCCCTTTTTCGGTCTATGTAATGACGGATTTCAGAGTGAATGAAATAGCATCCTCTTTCCGTGATATTTTATACAATTTCAAAAATCTGCTGTATCTTCTGTATCGGCAGGATATCGGTCGTCCCTACGATGTGATCATGCCGTTTGGATTTTTCGGAATCACAGCCAGAGTACTGATCTTTCTGGGAGTTTTTTTACTGGTGATCCGCCTGATCCTAGCCTTACAGAAGAGACAGACAACATTATTATGGATGATATTCTTTCAACTGACCGGCGCATTGCTGCTGGGATTACTGGTTACCGTGGGAATGACCCAGATCAACTGCATCTATATTCCTCTTGTTCTGTGCGGAGCATTGTGCGTGTCTTCTTTGACAGATTTTCTGGGGAAAAAAGTGAATTTCTATGGAAAAATTGCAGTAAGCATTCTTTTGGCAGCACTTCTGCTGGGGGAAAATGTACAATTTGAAAAGGCATATTTTACTTCTTATAAAGAGCTGGTCAGTGCCTATTTTCAGGAAGGCAGCGAGGAAGCTGTACAGAAAGCCATGGAGATTGCGGCGGAAAGCGGTCGTGAGATCGAGATCGAAGATGCCATCAAATATCCCAGTGTTTTGCTCTACGGAGAGATTGACGCTGCAGAATACCTTGCCAACAGGAACTTAAGCGATGTACCTCCCAAGCCGAAGGATTTTCTGGGAAAAGGAATCCGCTTCACCATGGGAATCGACTGGGAGCACATCGACAGAAATAAGATATATATCATTTACTATACAGATGCGGAAAAATTCGATGGATTCGCTCTCCTGCCCTGCCGGGACTGGTATGTGGCGTATTAAAATGAAAATAAAAAAGCCCTCACATATCATAAAAGGTGGGGGCTTTCGCGTGTCAAAAATTATGTTTCATTTACGCACTCAGATCCAGATTCCGTCCAATCAGCATGGCGGCATCGGCAGATTTTTTGTTCTGCTGGTAAGGATTGCTCTCGTCACGGTAACTGATCTTGGTCGTGGTGGTGCCGCCGGCGGTGTAGACGGTGCCGCATTCGGGACATACCGCGGTTCGCAGGGACACTGTGGCGGAGAGAACCTTGCCGTTGTTCTGTGCGGCCTTGTTGTAAGCGTTCGTTACATGCTCCTGTTCGTGGGCACGAACTCTGGAGGAGGAAGCCTGTGGTGAAATATGAGATGCAGATTTGAAGGAGACCATTTCGTTGGAACCATCCTGATATTTCCGGTTCTTGCAGGTTTCGCATTCTGCGGGAGAAGACTTTCTGCCAGGCTTTTCTACATCGGATTTTCCGGGATTTACCACCATACCCTTCTCTTCGGGCTGTGCGGAAGATACCGCACCGGTAGAATAAGCGTATCCGTAATTGCCGGTCAGACTATAATTATTAGAATAATTGATTCCGTAAATACCTGTCATGGGACTTCTCCTTTCTACTACAATATATTTATGGTTAATATCCCTTACAGCCAGTAAGGAATTATCCATCTTGTTGCTTAAGCTGTTAGAATGTAGGTAGCAATTGGATATCTTCTCCTTTCTTGGACTTCGCGTCCGTAACACAGACTGATAACCAGCTCCTCATTCGCAGCGTTCGTTTTATGCAGGTTGAATCACCTCAGGTGCATTCGTGTCACACCACAGTAGATTGAATAGGCAATGAGTAAAACTGGTACTTATCCATTGCAATAATCTTAAGGAGTGACAAATTTATGAACGCAGTAGGTATCGATGTTTCAAAAGGTAAAAGTATGGTTGCTATTATGCGGCCTTTTGGCGAAATTGTTTCCACACCCTTTGAAATTAAACACACATCCAGTGACATCAATTCGCTTGTAAAACTTATCAAGTCTATCGAAGGTGAGTCCCGAATTGTAATGGAGCATACCGGACGCTATTACGAAGTCCTTGCCCATCAACTTTCCGAAGCAAATCTTTTCGTTAGTGCCATTAACCCAAAGCTTATCAAGGATTTTGATAACGATTCCCTTCGTAAAGTCAAAACAGATAAAGCTGACTCTGTTAAAATTGCCCGATATGCACTTGACAAGTGGCAAAATCTGAAACAGTATAGCGTTATGGATGAATTACGCAATCAACTCAAAACCATGAACCGTCAGTTTGGCTTTTACATGAAGCACAAGACGGCTATGAAGAATAACCTTATCGGCATCCTTGACCAAACCTATCCTGGTGTTAATACTTATTTTGACAGTCCTGCACGTAGTGACGGCAGCCAGAAATGGGTCGATTTTGCATCTACATACTGGCATGTAGACTGTGTCCGTAAAATGTCCATAAACGCTTTTATTGATCACTATGAAAACTGGTGCAAACGCAAGAAGTACAACTTCAGCAAGTCAAAAGCTGAAGAAATCTATGGAAAAGCAAAGGAGCTTGTTCCTGTACTTCCTAAGGATGACATTACAAAGCTTATTATCAAGCAGGCAGTTGACCAACTTAACAGTGCTTCTATTACTGTTGAGTCGCTACGCACTCTCATGAACGAAACTGCATCCAAGCTTCCGGAGTATCCCGTTGTTATGGCAATGAAAGGGGTTGGAACGTCACTCGGTCCTCAACTGATGGCTGAGATTGGTGATGTTTCCCGTTTCACTCACAAGGGTGCCATTACTGCTTTTGCCGGTGTAGACCCTGGTGTTAACGAATCCGGCTCTTATGAACAGAAAAGTGTTCCAACTTCAAAACGAGGTTCTTCTGACCTCAGGAAAACACTATTTCAGGTAATGGATGTCTTAATCAAAACACATCCACAAGATGATCCTGTGTATCAGTTCTTAGACAAAAAACGGGCTCAAAAGAAACCGTATTATGTCTATATGACTGCCGGTGCTAACAAGTTTCTACGCATCTACTATGGACGAGTGAAAGAATATCTTGCATCTCTTCCAGAATCTTAATTATCTACTATACCTTTCAGACCAGCACTGGTGTGGTGGTCTTGTTTTGATGTCTAATTTTCAACCTGTATAAAATTTTCAAAGTTCTTTCATTTTAGCCTTGACTTTTTATTTGCAGGCTGCGTAATGTTTTGCTACTCTTCTATTTGCCCTCATTGTAGCACCTGTATCCGGTGAGGGCAAGTTAAGATTGCTGAAAAATCTGCTCTACTTCGGAAATTACCGAAGTCGTTCCCAAGATTACAATGGGATCCGGACAAGAACCGGCCAGAGTCAGTGCCTGTTTCACGGAATCTGTCCATATTGTGCCAATATCTTCTTCTGCCAATGTCTCCTGCTGTTTTTGGGAAAAATGATAATGCGGATTCCCAGATCTGGTGAGGATAATCCGGTTTGCCATACCTTTCATGGATCTGACCACACCGGCATAATCCTTATCCTCCGGAATTCCCACAATAACAGTGCAATTCCAACCCCCCAGATGTCGCAGGACTTCCTTTACATTCTCACAGCTGGTGGCATTGATACAGGCATCCAGCAGAACAAACGGCTTGGAACGCAGGACTTCCATGCGTCCCGGCCAGTGTAGCAGAGACAGATTTTTCCGGATGTCTGGCAAAGAAAAAACTGCGGATTCCCTGCGCAGATCAGACAGCACATCCACACACACAGCAAGTGCCAGAGCACAGTTTTTCGCCTGATGTTCTCCCAGCAACGGAATTTGTAAATCCGCATAAATGTTGTCTCCGATTTCAACATCAAACTGCATTCCGAAGCAGGTATAACGGATGTTTTCCGCATGAAAATCCCGACCGTAGATCTTATAGGGAATATGCAGAGTTTCGGCACGGCGCTGCAGAATTTCCAGAACTTCCGGTTCCTGCTCCGCAAAATAGACACACTTCTGCTCTCCGGTGATAACGTGGGATTTATCTTCCGCAATGGCAGTCAGCGTATCACCCAGTTCCCTCGTATGCTCCAGAAAAATCCGGTTGATCACGGCATAATCGTGACGTACATTATTTACATCATCGTATTTTGCACCTTTACCGCATTCCAGTACATTGAAATCCGTATGTTTTTCCGAAAAATAAGCCAGTGCCAGATCGGCCTGGATTCCCATGGGACTGATACATACTGACTCCGGCAGATCAGAGGCAATATTCAGAATCTCTGGCTGGATCTCTGTCATCAGACGGCAGAAGTCAGATTCACTGATCATCGTATCATTGACACGGAAGCGTTCGCGAAAGTCCGTGATATGAGGGCTGGTCATCAGTCCCACAGAGAATCTTGTCTGCAGGATTCGGGAGATCATGTTGGAAACGGAGCCTTTTCCCTTGCTTCCGGTGACAACGATGCAGGGAGTAACGGATTTTTGCCAAAGCAGGGATCTGGTCAGTTCCGGGTGTCGTTTTCTGGCGTCCTTTGCAGCATAATCCTGATGTGAGGCAGCTCGCAGATAAGAGGCATAGACAAAGTCTTCCGCCTCCTTACGCGTAGTGATTTTATGAAATTGCAGTGATGTTTCGGAAGTGTTATTCATATAAATACCTTTTTGTAGCCTGCAATTTTCCAGATACTTTAGTATCATGTATTTTCGTACACTGTGCAGGCACATATTTGCGCATGAAAAAACTATTTTTTACACTAAGTCTTTTATGTAAAGTCAGATTGTATCGTCTCAATAATTTTTCCCGCAACATTTATGCCGGAAGCCTTTTCAATACCTTCCAGTCCCGGCATGACATTGATTTCGCAAAAATAAGGTTTTTCTCTGCCAAAAAGCAGATCAATTCCCAGAAAATCCAGTCCGGTCTGCTCGTAAATATCTGCGGCTATGGTACGGATGCCGGAAGTGACAGGGTAAGGCTCTACCGAAGCGCCCAGAGCTACATTTGCACGGAAATCCCCCTGGGATATGCGCTGCATACAGGCAACGGCTTCTCCGCGGATGCTGTAAAAGCGCAGATCTCTGCCGTAGCTTTCTGAGATAAATTCTTCGAAGAGCCATTCCTTGGAGGAAGGGTAGTTAAGAGAGAGTTCCTCATAAGAAGCTTTATCCCGGATGCAGACGATTTCTTCTCCCATGGAGCTTTCCAGTCCTTTACCGACAAAGGGAAGGCCCAGTTGTTCTACAATAGAAGAAAAAGGCAACCGTGAAGTTCCCAGAAGATATTTTGGGATCAAAAAGGCTTTGGAATGAAGCCTTCGTACCTGTTCAAATTTATTAATATAGATATTATAAGCAGTTAATGGATTATAGCTTCGGGTGGCAAGTGCATTTATAGCATCCTTTTCCCGTCCCCATTTATAGCGGTTGATGACAAAATCCACGGGTTCCAGTATTTTACCATGATTTATAACACCATGCGGAGAGACCACAGTATCATGGATCCCTACAATCTGCAGATCCATATCCAGGGCAGAAGCTTCCTGTACCAGGCGGTTGCAGGTATAAGCGTTAGTCATAGTATTATATTTTTCTATGATATATCCTCTGATAGGCATAAGGCACCTCGTGATTTCAGTATTCTCATGGTTAACATAGCAAAATGTTGTCAAAATAGCAAGAAATATAGTTCTTCTATTGAAAAAGGACTAATATCCTGCGTATAATAAAAGACATAAGAGCATAAAAGTGGGATGATAATTCCACGATATGCGAATATTGGGTAGAATTGTGGTAGTGCGTAGCACGAAGCAATTCGTAGGTATCAAAGTCGGGGGCTTTTGACCCCGACATCATTAAAATATATTAAGAAGAAACAAAAGAGGAGACATACAATGAAATTACTCGAAGAGCGCATTCGCAAAGACGGTACGGTAAAAGCAGGGAATGTATTAAAAGTAGATTCTTTTCTGAATCATCAGATGGACATTGATCTGTTCAATGAAATGGGAAAAGAGTGGGCGCATCTGTTTGCAGACCGTAAGATTACGAAGATTCTGACTGTGGAGGCTTCCGGTATCGGTATCGCCTGTGTGGCAGCCCAGCATTTTCATGTGCCTGTGGTATTTGCAAAAAAGTCCCAGTCCGTAAATATTGACGGTGAAGTATATTCCACCAAGATCGAATCCTTTACGCACAAGAGAGTATATGACGTGATCGTTTCCAAAAAATTCCTGCATCCGGAAGATCATATTCTGATCATTGATGATTTTCTGGCCAACGGATGCGCACTGGAGGGTCTGATCGACATTGTCAATAAAGCGGGAGCTTCTGTAGAGGGTGTCGGCATTGCCGTTGAGAAGGGATTCCAGAAGGGCGGCGACCTGATCCGTTCCAAGGGTATCCGTGTAGAGTCGCTCGCTATTGTGGAAAGCATGGATGACAAGACCGGAGAGATCACATTTCGATCTTAAGAGTTAGATAAGTTAGATAACTATTCAGAACCACATTCGCAAACGAGTTAATAAAAATTTAATACTTCTCTTGACAAGAAGTCAGACAAATGCTTATACTGACTAATGTTGAGAGAGTACAATAAAGGGGTTGTATGAAGGTGTCATACACCCTTTTTGCGTTGACTCACCGGTTTATCTGCAGATCTGTGCCCGCGCTGCTACATGGATCTGTAACGAAGCAGCAGCGCAGAAAGAGGAGAATTATGAAAAAGAAAGTCGTAAGTTTACTCGCAGCTATGGCTCTCGCAGTTACTGCTCTGGCAGGCTGCGGATCCAATGATGCAGCTACCACCGGCACAGATGCAGCAACCGTTGCAGCTACCACCGAGGCAGCAGGTACTACCGAAGCAGCAGGTACTACCGAAGCAGCAACCGACAGTGAAGCTGTTACCGGTGTAAAGGCAGGTTTCATTTTCCTGCATGATGAGAACTCTACTTATGATCTGAACTTCCTGAATGCAGCAAAAGCAGCTTGTGAGAAGCTTGGTATTGAGTACATGACCAAGACCAACATTCCTGAAGGACAGGAAGCTTATGAAGCAGCTTGTGAGCTTGCTGATGCAGGTTGTAATTTCATTTTCGCAGACAGCTTCGGACATGAGGACTACATCATCGAGGCCGCTAAGGAATATCCCGATGTTCAGTTCAGCCATGCAACCGGAACCAAGGCTCATACAGAAGGCCTTGATAACTTCCACAATGCATTTGCTTCCATCTATGATGGCCGTTATCTTGCAGGTATCGTTGCAGGTATGAAGCTGAATGAGATGATCGCTAACGGTGATATCACCGAGGATCAGGCTAAGATGGGTTATGTAGGTGCTTATACCTATGCTGAAGTTATGTCCGGTTATACCTCTTTCTTCCTGGG
This sequence comes from Waltera sp., assembly GCF_046969025.1. NCBI lineage: Bacteria > Bacillati > Bacillota > Clostridia > Lachnospirales > Lachnospiraceae > Waltera > Waltera sp. Next base: position 11,259 of record NZ_JBKVQF010000008.1, read on the forward strand.
CGCTCGTTCCGTATGCCCCAGCGCTACCATGGATGTAACCTTTACCGGTTCCTGGTATGATGAGACCGCTGAGAAGGAAGCAGCTAACAAGCTGATCGAGGGCGGATGTGTACTGATCAGCCAGCATGCAGACTCCATGGGTGCTCCTACCGCATGTGAGACCGCAGGCGTTCCCAACGTATCTTACAACGGAAGCACTGAGGCAGCCTGCCCCAATACCTTCCTGGTATCTTCCAGAGTTAACTGGGAGCCTTACTTTGAGTATGCTATTAAATGTGTAGCAGATGGAACTCCTATCGATACCGATTGGTGTGGTACTCTGGAGACCGGCTCTGTAGAGCTGAGCGATCTTGGTGCTGCTGTAGCAGATGGTACCGCAGAAGCAGTAGAAGCTGCAAAGGCTGATCTGATCGCAGGCAAGGCTCATGTATATGATATCACCACCTTTACTGTAGACGGTAAGACCCTGGACAGCTATGAAGCTGATATTGATACTGATCCTGATTATACTCCCGACCATGAGGTAGTAAGTGACGGATACTTCCATGAGTCCGATGTTGCATTCCGTTCCGCTCCTTACTTCAATGTAAGAATTGATGGAATCAACCTGTTGGATGAGCAGTATTAATTGACTTATTGAAATAGCCCGGACGGCGCAGCGTTTATTGCCGCGCCGCCCTTTTTCTACCTTATGGATCTTTTGCTTTTGCGGATGGATGAGGTAGAAAAGGGGCGGCCAGTGTGCTTATGCCAGGTATTAAAAGACCTGAAAATTGCAGGTCATGGATAAATTGGAAAGGTGACTAGGATGGAAAAAGAGACAAAAGTAGCTGCGGTTTCGATGAAAAACATTACCAAGACTTTTGGATCCGTGATTGCCAATGATAAGGTAAATCTGGATATCTATAAGGGTGAGATATTATCACTGCTTGGGGAAAACGGCAGCGGTAAGACGACACTGATGAATATGCTCTCCGGTATTTATTTTCCGGATGAGGGACAGATCTTTATTAACGGTAAGGAAGAGGTCATCAAATCCCCCAAGGATGCGTTACGGCTGGGAATCGGTATGGTGCATCAGCATTTTAAGCTGATCGATGTACTTTCCGCTACCGAGAATATCATCCTGGGTCTGGAAGGCAGGCTTAATATCAAGGAGGCATCCCGTAAAATAGAGGAGATCTGTGACAAATACGGTTTTGAAGTAGATCCGAAGCAGAAAATCTATGATATGACGGTATCCCAGAAGCAGACCGTGGAGATTGTAAAGGTGCTGTATCGTGGTGCGGATATCCTGATCCTGGATGAGCCTACCGCTGTACTGACACCGCAGGAGACAGAGAAGCTCTTTAACGTTCTCCGGAAAATGAGAGATGACGGCAAGGCTATTGTCATTATTACCCATAAAATGCATGAAGTGGAATCTCTGTCCGACAGGGTGGCTGTGCTTCGTAACGGTCAGTATATTGGAAGCATGCTGACAAAGGATACCACCGTTACGGAAATGACCAATATGATGGTGGGACATGCGGTTACTTTGAATATTGTCAGACCGGAACCTGTGAATCCGAAGCCCCGTATCGAAGTACAGGGACTGACCGTACGTAACGAAGAAGGTATCGTTAAGCTGAAGGACGTCTCCTTTACCGCCAATAGTGGTGAGATCCTGGGAATCGCCGGTATCTCCGGCTGTGGACAGAAGGAGCTTTTGGAAGCCATTGCAGGTCTGCAGGTAACAGAAGCCGGCACAATCAGCTATGTGGAAGATGATGGAAGTAAGGAAATGCTGATCGGCAAGGATCCGTTGAAGATCGCAGAGATGGGTGTATCGCTTTCTTTTGTACCGGAGGATCGTCTTGGCATGGGCCTGGTAGGCAATATGGATCTGACCGATAATATGATGTTACGTTCCTTCCGACAGGGACATACACCGTTTACGAACCGAAAGCCTTCCAAACAGCTTGCAACTGATGTGGTAGAAAATCTGGAGGTTGTAACCCCGGGTATCACCACTCCGGTACGCAGATTGTCCGGTGGTAATGTACAGAAGGTTCTCGTTGGAAGAGAGATTGCGTCTGCACCTACCGTACTGTTGACGGCTTATGTGGTACGTGGACTGGATATTAATTCTTCGTATACTATATATGACCTGATCAATGAACAGAAGAAAAAGGGCGTTGCCGTAATCTTCGTCGGTGAGGATCTGGATGTGCTGATGGAGTTGTCCGACCGTATCATGGTGCTGTGCGGCGGAGAAGTCAGCGGTATCCTCGATGCGAGAAAGACAGATAAAAATGAGGTCGGTATGCTGATGACCAGAGTAGGAGGCAAAGAACATGAAGGAGAAGAATAAAGAGCCTTTGTTTCATATCGTAAAAAGAGATGCTCTCCCCTGGTATAAATCTCTGGGTATCCGTTTCGTAGCGATTCTGTTGGCGTTGATCCTGTGCGGTATCATTACGACGATCACCACGGGAATCAATCCTTTACAGGTATATCAGTCTATTATTCTGGGAGCTTTCGGATCCGTCCGTAAGACCTGGGTTACTTTTCAGAATATTGCGATCCTGTTGTTGATTGCATTGGCACTGACTCCGGCATTCAAGATGAAATTCTGGAATATCGGCGGTGAGGGACAGGTCTTGATCGGGGGTCTGGCATCCGCAGCCTGCATGATCTGCCTGGGGGACAAGCTTCCGGGTGCAGTTGTGATCCTGTGCATGATCGTGGCCAGCCTGGCAGCAGGAGCCATCTGGGGCTTCATTCCTGCATTTTTCAAGGCAAAATGGAATACCAATGAGACACTGTCTACACTGATGATGAACTACATAGCTACCCAGCTTGTGGCATTCTATACCATTGTATGGGAGGTTCCCAAGGGATCCGGTAAGATCGGTATCATCAACCAGAATACCAACGTGGGCTGGCTGCCGCAGATCTTCGGTTCCAAATATCTGTTAAGTATTGTAGTGGCAGTAGTGATTACGATTTTCATGTATGTATATCTCAACTATAGCAAGCAGGGATATGAGATCTCCGTTGTGGGTGAGAGTGAAAATACCGCAAAATATGTGGGTATCAAGGTAGAAAAGGTAATCATCCGTACTATGCTTCTGTCCGGTGCGCTGTGCGGACTGGTAGGTTTGCTTCTGGTAGGCGGTATCAACCATACTGTTACCACCACCATTGCAGGTGGACAGGGATTTACTGCTGTACTGGTATCCTGGATGTCCAAGTTCAATCCTCTGACCATGGTGTTTTCCAGCTTCCTGATCATTTTCATGGATCGTGGTGCCAGTGAGATCTCTACCAATTTTGGACTGAATCATTCCTACTCCGATATTCTGACAGGTATTATCCTGTTCTTTATTATCGGCTGTGAGTTCTTCATTACCTATCGCCTGCAGTTCCGTAAAAAGGCAGAAAAGGAGGAACAGTAATTATGTGGACATTTTTACTTGCATTTATTCCGAGAGCTATTGTACAGGGAATTCCTCTGTTATACGGAAGTACCGGTGAGATCATCACGGAGAAATCCGGTAACCTGAATCTGGGAATCCCCGGCGTTATGTATGTGGGAGGTATCTGCGGTGTCATCGGCTCCTTCTTCTATGAGAGATCGGCAGGCGGTGCGGCAAATATGAACGGATTCCTCGCTATTGCGATTCCTATGCTTTGTTGTCTGTTGGGTTCCCTGCTGATGGGACTGCTGTACTGTTTTCTGACCGTTACCCTGCGGGCGAACCAGAACGTGACCGGTCTGGCCATGACCACCTTCGGTGTCGGCTTCGGTAACTTCTTCGGCGGCTCCCTGATCAAGCTGGTAAACAGTGATGTGCCTTCCATTGCATTGTCCGCTACCAGCAGCTATTTCAGCAAATCCCTTCCTTTTGCGGTGAAGCTGGGATGGTTCGGCAAGTTGTTTTTATCCTATGGATTCCTGGCGTATCTGGCAGTGATCATAGCGTTTGCGGCATCTTATATTCTGAGTCATACCAGAACCGGTCTGCATTTGAGAGCGGTCGGTGAAGGTCCCAATACCGCAGATGCGGCTGGCATCAACGTATCCCGGTACAAATACATTGCTACCTGTGTGGGATGTATGATCGCAGGTCTGGGAGGTCTGTATTATGTAATGGACTATGCCTGCGGTGTCTGGTCCAACGATGCCTTTGGTGACAGAGGCTGGCTTGCCATCGCACTGGTCATCTTCACCATCTGGAGACCGAATATCAGCGTATTCGCATCCTTCCTTTTCGGCGGACTGTATATCCTGTATCTGTATCTGCCCACCGGTATCGAGCATATGGAGTACCAGGAGCTGTATAAGATGATCCCTTATGTTGTGACCTTACTGGTACTGGTCATCACCAGTATGCGGAGCAAGAGAGAGAATCAGCCCCCCGCAAGTCTGGGACTGGCGTACTTCAGAGAAGAAAGATAATAATTTTATAGAAAGACGATTAAAAACGGCGTTTTCCGGAAATTTCCGGAGAATGCTGTTTTTTAGTGCACATTTTGGAAAAAACTCACAGAAACTTTAGGAAAACTTTTGATTTTATTCGGATGGAATTTACCTGTGTCTGTTATGCTGAGATCAATTCAGAGAAAATAAACGGAAGGGAGAAAAAAGATGAAAGTATTGATCACAACAGACTGGTACAAGCCGGCCATCAACGGAGTTGTTACTTCGGTATGCAATCTGCGGGAGGAATTACAGCAAAGAGGACATGAAGTGAAGATCCTGACCTTGTCCCGTACAGCTCGTTCCTACGAAGAAGAGGGTGTGATCTATATGGGTTCCGTGAATGCCGGATATATTTATCCGGGAGCAAGACTTCGGGTGTCCCCGGGACGCGAACTGTATCGCGGGATTATAGAGTGGAATCCGGATATTGTACATTCCCAGTGTGAATTTTCTACCTTTTTCATGGCAAAAAAGATCGCAGAGGAATGTAAGATCCCTCTGGTGCATACTTACCATACTGTATACGAAGATTATACCCACTATTTTTCCCCTTACAAGAAATGGGGCAGGGATATGGTACAGTTCCTGACGCGACAGATCTCCGAGAAGGTGGACAGTATGATCGCTCCCAGCACAAAAATAGAGACATTACTAAAAGACTATGGCATTCATTGTCCGGTATCAGTGATCCCATCGGGGATTGATCTGAGTAAATATGACGCGCAGACCCGGACGGATTCCCGGGAGAGAATCCGAAGAAAATATAAAATGGACCGGAAGACCACAGTGCTTTTATATGTAGGTCGTCTGGCAAAAGAGAAGAATGTGGAAGAATTGCTGGAGTACCAGCAGAAAGTTCAGGAGAGCGGCACAATACTGATGATTGTAGGCGGCGGTCCTTATTTGGAGACTTTACGGAAAAAGGCAGCAGAGCTGGGTGTGACGGGAAGCGTTATTTTTACCGGAATGGTATCACCCGCTGAAGTAGCATCTTATTATCCGGCAGGAGATCTGTTCGTCAGCGCTTCCACCAGTGAGACCCAGGGGCTTACCTATGCGGAAGCACTGGCAGCAGGATTACCGTTATTATGCAGAAGGGATCAATGCCTGCGGGCGGTTGTGGAAGAGGGAAAAAACGGCTGGCAGTACCGGACCGAAGAGGAATTCTTGAAAGACCTGAAGAACTGGAAGGAGAAAGAAGACGATGAACGCAGAGGAATGTGCAGTTATGCAAAACAGTCCGCAGAAATATTTTCCCAAAAAAGATTTGCGGGAAGTATGGAGCAACTATACCAGCGACAGATCGAAGAAAAACAGGTCGAAAGAGAAAAACACCTGGCAAAGGGCCATCAATATTGCATCCTGGGTTAGTCTGATCCTCTGTGGAATACTGGCAGTCTGGGGCTATCAGAGCGGCATTTTCCAATCGGTGGAGACCATGCAGCAGTTTGTGAACCGCTTCGGAATGATCGGTGCACTGATCTTCGTGCTGATCCAGATCGTTCAGGTGGTGTTTCCCATCATACCGGGTGGCATCAGCTGTCTGGCAGGAGTGCTGCTCTTTGGAGTGGTGCCGGGATTTTTCTATAATTATATAGGAATCAGTGTGGGTTCCTGTATTGCTTTTGGAATAGCAAGAAGTCTGGGAAGACCGGTGCTGTACAAGATGTTTCCCGGGAAAATGATTGAAAAATACCTGACATGGACGGAGTTGAAGGGGAGATTTTTGAAATTATTTGCACTGGCAATCTTCCTGCCGGTGGCACCGGATGATTTTCTCTGTTATCTCGCCGGAACAACGAACATGACATGGAAACAGTTTGTGACAGTCATCTTTCTGGGGAAGCCTTTCTCCATTGCGCTGTATAGTCTGGGACTGACGACACTGTTCCAGGTGATTTTCCACCTGGTATAGGAGAGTATACTTATGAAAATTTATATATATAAAGGCGGACTTTCACTGGTGGCAAAAAGCGGCGTCGGCAGCGCCATCCGCCATCAGGAGAAGATGCTGCGAGCAGCAAAAGTGACCGTGACGGACGTCTGGAAAGAGGCGGATATCGTACAGATCAATACTGTATTGCCTGATTCGCCGCTGATGGCACGGCGGGCAAGACGGCAGGGGAAAAAGGTCGTCTATTACGGACATTCCACCATGGAAGATTTTAAGAATTCTTTTATCGGTTCCAATCTGGCGGCTCCTTTATTCAAAAAATGGATCCGCCATTGTTATAGACAGGGAGATGTGGTTATCACACCAACGGAATACTCACGGAAATTGTTAATGAAATATGATCTGCATCGGGAGATTTATGCACTGACCAATGGTGTGGACACTGAATTTTTCCACAAAACAGAGCAGGCAGGTGGACGATTCCGGATATTTTTTCATCTTCCTGTGGATAAAAAGGTCGTGATATCCGCCGGGCATCTGATTCACAGAAAAGGAATCGAGGATTTTCTGGAAATGGCAAAAAGGATGCCAGACATTATTTTTCTATGGTTTGGGGGCGGGAACAATGCGTTGATTCCGGCAGAGATCAAAAAGGCTGTGGCAGAGAAGCCGGAAAATGTGATCTTTGCCGGTTTCCAATCGTCCGGGATCCTGCGGGATGCGTACTGTGGTGCGGATGCATTTGCTTTTTTCAGTTATGAAGAGACGGAAGGAATCGTGGTATTGGAGGCATTATCCTGTGAGATTCCTGTGATCGTGAGAGACATTCCGGTGTATGAAGGGTGGCTTACCGACGGCGAGCAGGTGCGCAAAGCCAGCAATCTGGATTCCTACGAGCAGGCAGTCCGAGACATCTTGTATGAAGAACCGCGGGAAAAAGTAAGACGCAGAATCCGGGCAGGCAGGGCACTGGCGGAGGAACACAGCATGCGGGCGACAGGTGAGAAACTGTATCAGATAGAGCAGAAGCTTTTGTAGACATCCCTCTTGCAAATTCAGAGTCTTTATCATAAAATGAGAGTACCTTACAAAGGAGGTGCTTACGATGAACCTTGTAATTACTATCAGCCGAAGATTCGGAACAGGAGCCAGTCTGATCGCACAGGAGTTGTCTGAGAAGTTGGGGGTGCCGGTGTATGATAAGGCGTACATAGAGCATGAGCTGGATGATGACAGTTATGCTACGGAAGCGGAGGTTATTAAGGGGTTGGCGGAACATCCCTGTATTATTCTGGGACGCTGCGCATCTGAGATCCTGAAGGATCAGCCGAATGTATTTAACGTGTATGTGTGCGCAGATAAGGAAGATCGTATCGAACGTATCATGAAGAAGGAAAGTCTTTCCCACGATGAGGCGAAGGAAATGCTTGAGAAAAATGATGCAGAACGCGCCGCCTATTATTATGAGAATACCGGTAAGGTGTGGGGCGATGTGAACAACTACCACATGATCCTGGATACCACTAAGCTGGGAATCGAGAACTGCGCGGATATTCTGATCCGGTATTTTGAGAGAGTGGAAATCATTTGATAGAATAAACTTACCCATGAAAAGCCCTTTCGGACAGCTTGCTGTCAAGAAGGGCTTTTTATGCGGGAAGTAAACGAACATGAGCAAGTAGGACGATAGTCCGGAATGCGAATGGGCGTTACGATTTCGAGAGTACGCAGTACGGAGAAATCGTTTAGACTATGAATAGTGTATAAATGCGAAACAGATGCCCAATACGGACATCTGTTTTTGTATATACAAGAATCGGTTATTAATAGATGCTTGTACAGAAATCGGTATCTGGCAAATATATAATAATAAAATCAATCAATAACGTAACAACACAAAGTTAAAAATATATTTTTAAATATAACAAAAAATGATATATGCAATTAAAATTTTTAATCAAATTATAAAACGAGAGAAATACGGAATAAAATAGCATTTTTCCAGAATTTATAGGTATATGACAAAAATGTCACATTAAAATACATCAATTAACAAGATAAGAACATAACTTGCTTACAGAAATTATGAGTGTTAAGATAGTGCAATCAGATAAGTAAAAATAGTAAAAATAACAGGTTTTGAAAATAAAAAGTAATCATATGGCAGGAGGATTTCCATGAACAGCGCAGACATAGCAGCAAAATATCAGAAAACTTATTATATGCCCCCCGAGGTGACCTACGACTGGGTGAAGAAGGACAGCATTACCAAGCCCCCCATCTGGTGCAGCGTTGACTTGAGAGATGGTAACCAGGCTTTGATCGATCCCATGAGCCTGGAAGATAAGCTGGAATTCTTCAAGCTGTTGGTAAAGATCGGTTTCAAGGAGATCGAGGTTGGTTTTCCTGCTTCTTCCGATACCGAGTACAATTTTATCCGTGCCTTGATCGAACGCGACATGATTCCCAATGATGTGACCATTCAGGTGTTGACGCAGGCGAGAGAACATATCATCCGCAAGACCTTTGAAGCGGTAAAAGGTGCGCCCCACGCAGTGATCCATCTATACAACTCTACTTCCGTAGAGCAGAGAGAACAGGTATTTAAGAAAGATAAAGAAGCCATCAAGAAGCTGGCAGTAGACGGCGCCCAGATGTTAAAGAATCTGGCAGACGAGACCGAAGGCAACTTCACCTTTGAGTACAGCCCTGAGAGCTTTTCTCAGACCGAGGTGGATTATGCACTGGAAGTCTGCAATGCAGTACTGGATGTATGGAAGCCTACCGCTGACCGCAAGGCCATCATCAATCTGCCCACCACCGTACAGGTGGCAATGCCCCATGTATTTGCCTGTCAGGTAGAATATATGCACAAGCATTTGAAATATCGTGACAATGTAGTACTCAGCGTACATCCTCACAATGACAGGGGCTGTGGCATCAGTGATGCGGAGTTCGGCGTACTGGCCGGAGCAGACCGTGTGGAAGGTACTTTGTTCGGCAACGGCGAACGTACCGGTAACGTGGATCTGGTAACTGTTGCACTGAACATGATGTGCCACGGCGTGGACAGTGGACTGGATTTCTCCCATATTATGGAGATCCGCGAAGCTTATGAGAACTTCACCGGCATGAAGGTACATGAAAGAGTGCCCTATGCAGGAGATCTGGTATTTACCGCATTTTCCGGTTCCCATCAGGATGCCATCAGCAAAGGTATGGCATGGCAGAAGGAAGGCAAGACCGGCAAGCGTTGGGATATCCCTTATCTGCCCATCGATCCTGCGGATGTGGGAAGAGAGTACGAATCCGATGTTATCCGTATCAACAGTGTATCCGGTAAGGGTGGCGTAGCGTTCGTATTGAAGCAGCAGTTTGGCTTCTCGCTGCCCGCAGCCATGAAGGAAGAGGTTGGTTACCTTGTGAAAGGTATTTCCGACAGACGTCATCAGGAATTACTTCCCAAGGAGATCTATGCGATCTTCGAGGAAAATTATATTTATCCCCGCAGCATCTTCAACATTCCGGAGTGCCACTTCAAACAGGAGAACGGCATTCAGGCAGAGGTGACTATCGAGCAGGGCGGAGCTTCCAGAGCCATTACTACTATGGGTAACGGACGTCTGGATGCAGTCAGCAATGCCATCAAGACATACTTTGGTATTACCTACGAGTTGTCTGTATATGAAGAGCATGCAATTTCCAGAGGCTCCAATTCCAAGGCTGCCACCTATGTTGGTATCGTCCATGACGGTAAATTCTACTGGGGCGTCGGCGTAGATGAAGATATTATCAAGAGTTCTATCGCCGCACTGGTGTCCGCGGTGAATAAGCTGGCAGCAGAACAGCATATTACCTCCGGCAGAGAAGAGCGGATCGTGGAGATCATCAGTTTCATCCAGAAGAACTATGTGGATGTGACACTGGATATGCTGGTAGATACTTTCCATCTCTCCAAGCCTTACCTGTCCAAGTACATTAAGGAAAAGGCCGGCATGACCTTCCAGGAGGTCGTTCGGGAAGAGCGCATGAAAAAAGCAAGAATGCTCTTAAAGGAGACCAATCAGACGGTGGAGACCATTGCAGCCAACGTTGGTTACGAGAATGTGGAGCACTTTAACCGCCTATTCAAAAAGGCATATGACATGACTCCGGTACAGTATCGAAAACAGAGCGCGGAATAAAGTACGCCGTGGAACTGCGCCATGCACATTCGTAGACGTACTGCGTCTACTTCATGTACGGCTGTCGCCGTATAAATCCAAAAAGAAAAGCACGTCCTCGTGAGCAAGCTCCCAGGGCGTGTTTTTCTTTTTGGATTTGCATGGCTCGTAGCTTTTAACATAATGACAGGTTTGGAAAACATAAATAAATAGAAAAAACCGTTTTTTTTTATTATGATGAAAACATAGAGCAAGAGAATTCGCAGTCTGGCATTCCGCCGGAGCGTAACGAAAGAAAACATAAATGTAAGAGGCTTACATCGTAAGCAGACAGGAGTAGAAAAATGGAAATGAAAGAGACGATTCTGAAAACTTTCGCAGAAGTATTTGGAGATGCAGAGGGCACCAAGGCTTATTTTGCACCGGGACGTGTGAATCTGATCGGTGAACATACCGACTATAACGGCGGACACGTTTTCCCCTGCGCACTGACCATCGGTACCTATGGTGTGGCAAGAAAGAGAAACGACAATAAGCTGCGTTTCTATTCCATGAATTTCGGACATCTGGGAGTGATCGAATCTTCTCTGGAGGATCTGGTACCCAGCAAGGAAGCAGGCTGGACCAATTATCCCAAGGGAGTGATCTGGGCTTTCGGTGAGAAGGGCATGAAAGTGACTTCCGGTATGGATCTGCTGCTGAACGGTAATATTCCCAACGGTTCCGGACTTTCCTCTTCCGCTTCTGTAGAAGTGCTGACCGGCTATATTCTGAGAGATTTCTTCGGATTTGATGTGACCAATCAGGATCTTGCACTGATCGGACAGTTCTCCGAGAACAAATACAACAAGGTAAACTGCGGTATCATGGACCAGTTTGCCATTGCCATGGGCAAAAAGGATAATGCTATTTTTCTGGACACCGCAACTCTGGAATATGAGTACGCACCGATCCATCTGGAAAATGCGAAGATCGTGATCGCATGCAGTAATAAAAAGAGAGGCCTGGGAGATTCCAAGTACAATGAGCGCCGCAGCGAGTGCGAGACTGCACTGGCAGAACTGCAGCAGGTAGTGAAGATCAAGACTCTGGGTGATCTGGACGAGGAGACTTTCGAGAAGTTCAAAGCTATTATCAAGAGCGATGTCCGCAGAAAGCGCGCAAAGCACGCTGTATATGAGAATCAGAGAACCGTTCGTGCGGTAGAAGCGCTGAAGAACAATGATGTGAAGCTGTTTGGTGAGCTGATGAATGCTTCCCATGTATCTTTGCGGGATGATTATGAGGTAACAGGTATCGAGCTGGATACTCTGGTAGAAGAAGCATGGAAGGTAGACGGTGTTATTGGTTCCCGTATGACAGGTGCCGGTTTCGGCGGATGTACCGTAAGCATTGTAAAGGATGAGGCTATTGACACCTTTATCGATCAGGTAGGCAAGGCATATAAGGAGAAGATCGGTTATGCAGCTGATTTCTATGTAGTAGAGATCGGTGACGGCCCCCAGACCCTGTAAGAAATTAAGATCCGACGAGAATAGAGAGTGCGATGCCGGAGAAATCCGGTATTGCAGAATGGAGAAAAAATGGATATTCAGGTATTAATTCGTAAATTGGTATCCTACGGAGTACAGACAGGACTGGTTCCGGAGGAAGATGTGATCTACACGACCAACCGTTTGTTGGAGCTGTTTGAACTGGATGAACTGGAAGAGCGCGACAATGTGACCATGCGTGAGGATGAACTGGAAGAGGTTCTGAAGGGTATGCTGGATTATGCTTACGAAAAAGGCATTCTCAAGGAGAACAGTGTGGTGTATCGTGACCTTTTCGATACGAAGATCATGGGCATGCTGATGCCCAGACCCAGTGAAGTAATCCGTCATTTCCACGAACTGTACGAGCAGGTATCTCCCGAGGCAGCTACCGACTATTATTACAAATTAAGCAGAGATTCCGACTATATCCGCCGTTATCGTATCTGCAAGGATATGAAATGGGTAGCACCCACCAAATACGGCGATCTGGACATTACTATCAACCTGTCCAAGCCTGAGAAGGATCCCAAGGCTATTGCTGCAGCGAAGCTGGCAAAACAGGCCGGTTATCCGAAATGCCTGCTGTGCCGTGAAAATGAAGGTTATGCAGGCCGTGTGAATCATCCCGCCCGCCAGAACCACCGCATCATTCCGGTGACCATCAATGGCAGCCAGTGGGGATTCCAGTATTCTCCGTATGTATATTATAATGAGCACTGCATCGTATTTAACTCTCAGCATGTGCCTATGAAAATCGAGCATGCGACCTTCTGTAAGCTGTTTGATTTCGTAAAGCAGTTCCCTCATTATTTTGTAGGTTCCAATGCGGATCTGCCCATCGTAGGCGGTTCCATCTTAAGCCACGATCATTTCCAGGGTGGGCATTACGAGTTTGCCATGGCAAAAGCTCCTGTAGAGAGAACCTTCTCTGTAGCCGGTTTCGAGGATGTGGATGCCGGTATCGTGGCATGGCCTATGTCTGTCATCCGTCTCAGCGGTACGGATACTGATCGTATCATTGCACTGGCAGATGTGATCCTGAACAAGTGGAGAGAATATACGGATGAAGAGGCATTTATCTATGCCTACACCGATAACGAGCCTCATAACACCATCACTCCCATTGCCAGAAAGAGAGGAGACAAGTTCGAACTGGATCTGGTGCTGCGTAACAATATCACCACAGAGGAGCATCCGCTGGGAGTCTATCATCCCCATGCAAAGCTGCATCATATCAAAAAAGAGAATATCGGCCTGATCGAGGTTATGGGTCTGGCAGTACTGCCTGCCCGCCTGAAGGGTGAGATGGCGCATCTGAAGGAAGCAATCCTCGCCGGTAAAGACTTAAGAGCTGATGAGGAATTGGCAAAGCATGCAGACTGGGTAGACGAGTTCCGTCCGAAATACGATGCCATCACTGCTGAGAACATCGACGGTATCGTAGAGAAGGAGATCGGTCTGGTATTCATGCAGGTATTGGAAGATGCCGGTGTCTATAAGAGAACCGAGGAAGGACAGAAGGCTTTCGACCGTTTTATTAAATGCTTGTAATAATAGTTCAGCCATAGAATGACAGAACCGGCGATTGGGTGCTTGCACACAAAGCGACGGAGAGCGTGATAACGCGACTTTGCGAATGGCGCGGTCTGAACGTTTGTTGTAAAATGTTTGTTGCGAGGAAAAGGAATTGTGGTGACACAATTCTTCAGACTGTAGACAAAGCTCCTTCCTGTGAGGGAGCTTTGTCTACAGTCTGTTTATTTACCGTTATCTTCTCTTTTCCGAATCATGCCTCTTACTTTTTATAGTACCATCTTCCTGTATAGGGTGTAAGTCGTCACTGATGGTTCGTATAAATAATTTTACGCGTTTTTGCTGTATTTTTTAAGGCGCAAGATTTGTATAATTCCGATAATTGTAGTATACTGTAGGAAAAAATTTTCGTAACACATCAGTTCACCATGTATTACAGAAAAGAGGTTATATTTCAAATGAAAAAGCAAAGCAAAGTAACCAGTCAGTCTGCCATGCTGCAGCAAAACACAAGATCAACCTATCGGATACTGATCATCAGCATCGTTATGCTGATCCTGTTCATCGGATCCAACATGTATCTGAGCCGGATCAATTCCCAGCAGCTGGAAGCTACCATGTATCTGAACCAGTATCGTCTGGGTTCCAAGACGCTGACCGCTGCCGTACAGTCTTACGCAGTCACCGGAGACCAGACCTACTATGACAATTATATGAAGGAATTAAACGAGGACAAAAATCGTGACATTGCCTGGGAAGGTCTTCAGAAAGACGGTCTGACCGACAATGAATGGGCACTGTTAAACCATATTGCTGAAATGTCCAACGGTCTGGTTCCTCTGGAAGAAGAAGCCATGGATAAGGCCGGTTCCGGAGATACACAAGCAGCTATTTCTTATGTATTTGGTGAGGAATATGAATCTACCGTACAGGAGATCACTGCAACCACAGATAATTGTATCAATGATATCCAGGCACGTATGGCTCAGAAGCAAAATACTCTGAATCTGATAATGATCACTACCATGGTGATTTTCATTCTCTGCTTCCTGACCATTGCCCGCAAGATTGTCACCACACTGACCTTTGCAAAACAGGAACTGCTGATTCCCATTGTAAAAGTATCCGAGCAGATGAAAGTACTTGCGCAGGGACATTTTGACAGCCGTCTGGATCTGCCGGAGGATGACAGTGAAGTCGGCATCATGGTGCAGGCCGTTCATTTCATGAACGACAACTTTACCAAGATGATCACCGAGATTTCCGAGATCTTAGGTCAGATGGGTCAGGGCAATTACCGTGTAGAGCCTACGGAAGAATATGTCGGTGACTTTGTACAGATCAAGGATTCCATGGTGAAGATCATTGCCGATATGAAGAAGACACTGTCCACCATTCAGGTCAGCGCACAGGAGATCGATGGTGGTTCCGAGCAGCTGGCACAGGCAGCTACCGATCTGGCAGAAGGTTGTACCGCACAGGCCTCCAAGATTTCCGAAGCATCCCAGATGATCGACGCCATGGCAAAGAGTATTGAAGAAAAAGCCAGAGTTGCACAGGAGACCGCAGATATCTCCAAGCAGTCCGCACAGACGGTTGCTGATGGCAATGCCAAGATGCAGGAACTGAAAGTCGCAATCGGTGAGATCAGTAAATGTTCCGAGGAGATTCGTTCTATCATTCAGGTCATTGAGGATATCGCTTCCCAGACCAACCTCCTGTCACTGAATGCCTCCATCGAGGCTGCCCGTGCCGGAGAAGCAGGCCGCGGATTTGCTGTCGTAGCCGAGCAGGTCAAGAATCTGGCGGAACAGTCCACCGAGGCTGCCGGAGAGACCACAAAGCTGATCGTGAGCACCATCGATGCTGTCAACAAGGGAATCGCCATTGCAGAAGAAACCGAAGCCAGCATGGATCAGGTAATGAAAGAAGCCGAGGCTTCTACCAAGCGTATGGTTGATATGGCACAGGCCCTTCAGGCTGAAGTGTCCAGCGTCCAGCAGATTGATGAAAACATCGCTCATGTGGCCGGAATCGTGGACAACAACTCCGCATCTTCGCAGGAGACCGCCGCTGTCAGCGAAGAACAGTCCGCGCAGGTACATACTATGTTACAGCTGATGCATCAGTTCCAGATCTAGTTTTCAGAATGATAAAGCCTGAGTGCTTCTAAAGAAGCCTCAGGCTCAGACTGTAGACAAAGCTCCTTCCTGTGAGGGAGCTTTTCTTGTGTCATGACTGCAAAAATTATGTACTTACAAGCATATAAGAAGTAGTGAAAATGCCGTATTTACGGGACTTTTCACTACTTTTTTGGTATAATGAAAGTATCAAAATAAAGGCGGTGTTTCCTATGATGACACAGAATGCAGATAAGAAAAGAGAGCAGATTCAGATGTTCTGCATGGATGACCTTGTTCCGCAGGATCATCTGCTGCGCCTGATTGACCAGGCAATCGACTGGAGTTTTATCTATGATCTTGTGATCGATAAATACAGTGCAGACAATGGCCGCCCCAGCATGGATCCGGTCATGCTCATTAAAATTCCATTCATCCAGTATCTGTACGGCATCCGAAGTATGCGCCAGACAGTAAAAGAAATCGAAGTCAATGTCGCATACCGATGGTTCCTCGGTCTGGAAATGATGGACAAGGTTCCCCATTTCTCTACGTTTGGAAAGAATTATACCAGACGCTTTAAGGATACTGATCTTTTTGAACAGATCTTTTCCCGTATCCTGCAGGAATGCTATAAATACAGACTGATTGATCCTTCCGAGGTCTTCGTGGATGCCACCCATGTAAAAGCACGGGCAAACAGCAAAAAGATGCGGAAACGGATTGCAGATGAGGAAGCACTGTTCTTCGAAGAGCAGTTAAAGAAGGAAATCAACGAAGACCGGGAAGCGCATGGGAAAAAGCCTCTGAAAGAAAAGAAGGAAGATCCCAAAGATCCCCCCTCCTGTGGTGGCAGCTCTGATGGAAAAGAAGAAAAAACGGTCAAGGAAAGTACAACGGATCCGGAAAGCGGATGGTTCCGAAAGGGTGAACATAAAAATGTTTTTGCGTATTCCGTGCAGACAGCCTGTGACAAAAACGGATGGATTCTGGGTTATAGTGTAAATCCCGGCAACCAGCATGACAGCCGGACATTTAAATCCCTGTATGATAAGATAAAAGACATTGGCATTCAGACACTGGTAGCCGATGCAGGATACAAAACACCAGCGATAGCAAAGTTACTTCTGGATGATGGTATCACACCGCTTCTACCGTATAAACGCCCCATGACCAAAGATGGTTTTTTCAAAAAAGCCGAGTATGTGTATGATGAATATTTTGACTGCTATGTATGCCCGAATGATCAGGTGCTGGCTTATCATACGACGAACCGTTCCGGATACCGGGAATACAAGAGCTGCGGAATCGTCTGTGAAGGATGTCCATATCTGAAGCAGTGCACAGAAAGCAGGGATCATGTGAAGGTAGTGACCCGGCATATCTGGGAGCCGTACATGGAAAAGTGTGAGGATATCCGGCATACGATTGGGATGAAGGAAGTGTATGCGCAACGGAAAGAGACCGTAGAGCGCCTCTTCGGAACAGCAAAAGAAAACCACGGATTCCGCTATACACAGATGATAGGAAAAGCCCGGATGGAAATGAAAGTCGGGCTTACGTTTGCCTGCATGAATCTGAAAAAACTGGCAAAGATGATAGCCAGGAAGGGAAAAAGGGGAGCCCAAAAGTGTTTATTATTGATCAAGTACACACTTTTTGAACCGAAAACAAGAAAAACGCTTCTGGAGTGCTGACCAAAAGCGTTTTGTCTACAGTCTGAGGAATTGTGGTGACACAATTCTTTTTTCTTAGTATAATAAACCCATGAAATTCTTATTAACAGCTATTAATGCAAAATTCATACATTCCAATCCCGCCATATACAGCCTGCGGGCCGGTGCGGGAGAAAAGTTACAGCCCTATGTGGAACTGGCGGAGTTCACCATCAATGAGTCTCTGGAAAGTATTCTGGAGGGGATCTGGAAGCGTCAGCCCAAGGTAATAGGATTTTCCTGTTATATCTGGAACTGGAAGCTGATCCGGGAAATTCTGACGGAATTGCCGAAGATCCTGCCGAATACGGAGATCTGGCTGGGAGGACCTGAGGTGACTTATGATGGACCGGGACTTTTAAGAGAGTTCCCTCAGGTTACCGGAATTATGGTGGGAGAAGGAGAAGTCACCTTCCGGGAGGTACTGGACCAATATGTGCGGGAAGCAGAAAGCACCGGACAGTCCGAACAACAACCCGAATCCGGCAGCACAGAACAGCAGGCAGCAGACCGAATGGGAACGGTTGCAGGAAAGACCGTTGCAGAACGCTTTGGGCAGATCTCCGGCCTGTGTCTTGCCTCCGGTTATACGGCACCTAGAGAACTGACGGATTTAACCACACTTCCTTTTCTCTATGAGGATATGGAGCCTTTTACGAATCGTATCATCTATTATGAGACCAGCAGAGGATGCCCTTACCGATGCAGCTATTGCCTGTCCTCCATAGATAAGAAAGTGAGACTACGTGACATAGATGTCGTAAAAAGAGAACTGCAGTTTTTTCTGGATCAAAACGTAAAACAGGTGAAGTTCATTGACCGGACGTTCAATTGTGACCACAAGCATGCCATGGAGATCTGGCGGTATATTTATGAACATGACAATGGCGTCACCAACTTTCATTTCGAGATTTCCGCCGATATTTTGCGGGAAGAGGAGATTGCCCTGCTGAATCGCTTCCGTCCGGGACTGGCACAGCTGGAGATCGGGGTACAGTCTACGAATCCGGAGACGATAAGAGCCATTCACCGTGTCATGGATGTGGACAAGCTGGAGAAAATTGTAGCGGCCATTCACAGAGGACAGAATATTCATCAGCATCTGGATCTGATCGCGGGTCTTCCCTATGAAGATTATGAGAGTTTCAGCAGATCCTTTGACAGGGTGTATGCAATGCAGCCGGAGCAGTTACAGTTAGGCTTCCTGAAGGTATTAAAGGGATCCGATATGCATGAGCACGCACAGGAGTATGGAATCCGCTATCTGGAACTGCCGCCCTATGAAGTGTTGTACACGAACTGGATCAGCTATGGAGAGATCCGGAGATTGAAACGGATCGAAGAGATGGTAGAGCTATATTATAACAGCGGCCAGTTTACTCATACCCTGCCTGTATTGGAAAAAGCATTTTCCGGTCCCTTTGCCATGTATGAGGCGCTGGCGGATTATTATCAGGAGCAGGGATATTTTACCAACAGTCCGGCCAGAGCTTACAGATATCAGATCTTATTGGAGTTTGCAGCGATGAAAGATCCGGCCAACCGTGAGATTTACAGAGAACTTCTGACTTATGATATGTACCTTCGGGAGAATCTGAAGAGCAGGCCTGCGTTTGCGGCAGAGATCACGGAAGAGGAAAAACAGGATATTCGCCGCTTTTATCAGACAGAAGAGCATGAGAGACATTATCTTTCTGCCTATGATCAGTATGACTGGAAACAGTTAAGCCGAATGACACACTTAGAACTGTTCCGATATCCGGAACCCCATTACGTGTTGTTTGATTATCAGGAGCGGAATCCGCTCAATTATGAAGCCAAGGTACAAGTGATCGGGTATCCGATACTATAAGTACAGGAGGAGCTCGGTTCATAAGAATTGAGGTAGGCAGTCAGAATATATCAGAAGTACTGTGGAAGGATAAGAAAATAGTATGTATGACACTTATGTCAGTATAGATTTGGAGACCACGGGCCTGAATCCCAAGAGAGATCGGATCATAGAGATCGGTGCGATCCGTGTGGAGCAGGGACAGATTGCGGAAGAATTTTCTACGTTTGTGGATCCGGGGCGGAAATTGGAAGAACGGATCACAGAACTGACAGGAATCCGGGACGAAGACCTTGCGGATGCACCTCAGCTGGATGAGGTTTTCCCCCAATTATTAGAATTTATGGGAGAATTACCGTTGCTGGGACACAGAATTTTGTTTGATTATTCTTTTTTGAAAAAAGCGGCAGTGGACCGGAAGATTACTTTTGAGAGATCGGCGGTGGACACTTTGCAGGTCGCCCGGAAATATCTGCCGGAACTGCCTCATCGTAATCTGGGGTATCTATGTCAGTATTATGAGATCCCGCATCATGCACACCGGGCTCTGGAGGATGCGAAAGCCACGGACCGGTTGTTCCGAAAGCTGGCAGAATTGTTTTATCAGGAGGAAACCGGTGGACAGGCATCGACAGAATCCGTCGAAAAGAAAGCAAACAATAATCTGTTTGAGCCGCAGCCATTACATTTTCAGGTAAAAAGAGATACGCCCGCGACGAAACCGCAAAAAGAGCGGTTATATCGTCTGGCAGAGCAGCATAAGATAACTTTGGAGGTCGATGTGGAAAAGCTTACCCGCAGTGATGCGAGCAGGCTTGCGGATAAGATTCTTGCAAAGTACGGACGATAGAATTACGTAAAGCGGAACGCAGTTCTTCCGCACGGAGGATCAGATCGGCAATTTTGTCATATTCCTCCCGGCCGGCATAGATTTTAGCCAGCGCATAGTAAGTATGGCTGACGTCGGTGCCGATGGAGACGGCATACGCGAGAACCGTTTCCGCATCTTCTGTCAGACCGGATTCCAGAAGCAGATCGGCCCATTGCTGCAGAGTACGTACCAGTACGGTGTAATTCTGATCATACTGGGACAGCGGTGTAATGTTCGCAGTGCCGTATTCCAACTTGAGGTCGGTGTTGGTGAAGCCTGTGAGATTTACGACCGGCTGTGTGGATAGATAGGTCAAAAGCTCCTTATATTCCCGGGCTTTTTCATCCTCCGACAGAGCATTCATGGGAAGTTTTTCCAGAGGAATCTTTACATAATCCAGACCATCAAGGGGTTTTTTGCGGACAGAGTTGGCCTTTTTTTCCCGGTCCCAGAATTCCTGCTCTTTCTTCTCGGTAAGGGCTCGCTGACGACGTGTATTCTGTGCCACAACAAGGATGGTATACACGAAAACAATAAATATGAATAAACTTGCCAAAAACTTTAAACTCATATATAATATCCTTTCAGAGTAAAAGTGATTTTTGAAGCATTTATGGAGGTTTTTACCATGTTTAATATGAATAATAAAAAAGTAAAACAGCGAATCTCCGCAGCTATCATCGTGCTGCTTGTGATTGCTATGATCGTACCTACTATAACATCTATTTTCTACTAATTCAACTGCGGATGGAACAGTAGATGTGCCCGAAGGAAGGGCAGAGGAGTATTATGAATAAGTATCGTAAGGGGTTTTACGGCATTCTGTTATTGACTTTGACAATGCTGTTCGGAATGACAGCGCAGGCCAAGACAGATGATACTATTAAGACAGGAATTTATGCCGGGGATGTGGAACTATCCGGAATGACGGCACAGGAAGCAACAGCGGTTATCGAAGAACATATCGAAAGTCTGAAGGATGTGGAGATCACACTGCTTGCGGCAAATGATCACGATGTGACCACCACAGCCGGAGATCTGGGTGTGACCTGGAAAAATCCTGAGCTGGTGCAGGAAGCATTGGAACTGGGGACACATGGAAATGTCATTGAGCGTTACAAGATCCTGATGGATCTGCAGCATGAAAATTACGTATATCCCATTGAACTGGATTTTGACTTACAGGCGATCAACGATCTGCTGACCAGATGCACTAAGTATGATCAGGAAGCCATCAACGTCTCTCTGAAGCGGGACGGCGGTAAATTTACCGTAGTGGAAGGTCAGACCGGATATGTGTTGGATGTGGAGAAATCTATCGATGCGGTATATGACTATCTGACAGAAGAATGGAATCATGAGGCCTGCAGCATTCCTTTGGAGATCGTAGTGGATGAGCCGAAGGGAAGTGCTGAGGAACTGGCACAGGTAACGGATGTATTGGGAAGCTTTACCACATCTTATAAGACATCCGGATCCTCCAGAAGTGCAAATGTGGCGAACGGCTGCAGTCTGATCAACGGAACGACTCTGTATCCGGGAGAAGAATTTTCTACTTATAAGACGGTATCTCCTTTTTCCGTGGCGAACGGCTATTACATGGCGGGTTCTTATGTCAGCGGAAAAGTGGTAGACAGTCTGGGCGGCGGTATCTGCCAGGTATCCACTACCCTGTACAATGCAGTATTACTTGCGGAGCTGGAAGTAACGGAACGTTATAATCATTCCATGATCGTAGGCTATGTGGATCCTTCCGCAGATGCAGCGATCGCGGAGAGCTCCGGCAAAGATTTTAAGTTTGTAAATAATACAGATGCACCGATCTACATAGAAGGCTATACGCATGACAAGCAGATCACGTTTAACATCTATGGCAAGGAGACCAGAGCTGCCGGACATTCGGTACGTTATGAAAGTGAAGTGCTGGAGACGATCACACCCCCTGCGGATCAGATTTATGCGGATGCCGGTCAACCCATCGGTTATATCGTAACAGAGAGTGCGCATATCGGCTATAAGGCAAGACTGTGGAAGATCACGATGGAAAACGGTGTAGAGGTCAGCAGAGAACAGGTCAACAGCAGTACTTATAAGATGGTGCCCCGCAGTGCCACTGTGGGAACCGCTACCTCGGATCCCCAGGCGTATGAAGAGATCATGGCAGCTATCAGTACAGCGAATATTGACCATGTGAAAAATGTGGCAGCAGCGTTAAATGCAAGAGCAGCAGCGGCTGCTGGGCAGACAGAAATCGTAGACGACTAAAGGTGAGACAATGAACAGCGGTAAGGTACCCGTGAACGTCTTGAAACGTTCCGTTCTCAGACAACTGAAGAATAAAAGATCGGAAATAGCAAATAGCGCAGGTCTGGGGGCAGACTGCGCTATTTTTGAGCCTTTTTCGGAGGGGCAGCTGGTGACCTGTGTTCAGGAGGGCGTAGTGGAGCTTTGCTGTGAGAACGATCTGGCGGAAGCGGAAAGAGAAGATCCATCCGTGATGCCTATGCGTCGCTTTTTCCAGAAATGTGCCAACAATCTGGCAACTGCCGGTGCAGAGCCCGTGGCAGCGGAATTGGTGATCTTCCTGCCGGAGAGCGTGGAAGAACCGGAATTGAAAGCACTGATGTCCGAAGCGGAAGGTATTGCCGCAGAGTTAAACATACAGATTATCGGCGGACAGACCAGAGTAAGTTCCGCGGTACGGCAGCCCCTGGCCACGGTGACCGGATATGGCATCCGCAAGACTGGTGCGGTGCAGATGGATGTGCGGAAGAAGCTGGCGGGACAGGATATTATCATTACGAAATGGATCGGCCTGGAAGGCACTGCGGATCTGGCGGCCCGGAACCAGGAAGAACTCCTGACGAGATACCCGGCGTATCTGGTGGAAGAAGCTGCGGCGTTTGATCGGTATTATTCTATTTTGCCGGAGGCCGCTACCGCCGTGAAGTCCGGCGGTTGTACCATGCATGATATTTCCGAAGGCGGTGTATTTGCAGCGCTGTGGGAGATGGCAGAGGGTGCAGGTGTTGGACTGACAATAGATATGAAGAAACTTCCTCTCAGACAGGAGACAGTGGAGGTATGTGAATTCTGTAATGTAAATCCGTATGAACTCAGATCCGGCGGCAGCCTGATCATTGCAAGCCCGGAGGGAACCGCAGTGGTGGAAGCACTGGCGGCAGAGGGAATTCCGGCAGTGATCGTAGGAAGATTTACAGACAGTAATGAACGACTGATCCTGAATGAGGACGAAGTTCGTTATATGGATCGTCCTCAGAGAGATGAGATCTATAAAGAAACAGAATAAAAGGAGATAGAGGCATGAGAGAAGAATTATTAGCGATCATAGAGAAGAACAGCAGGATCGATCTGAAGGAACTGGCAGTGATCCTGGGAGTGGAAGAGATCGATGTGGTAAATGAACTGGCAGCACTGGAAGCAGAAGGGATCATCTGCGGTTATCATACCCTGATTAACTGGGAGAAGACAGACATTGAAAAAGTAAGCGCTCTGATCGAGGTACGTGTAACTCCCCAGAGAGGCCAGGGCTTTGACAGTATTGCAGAGCGTATCTACAAATATCCTGAAGTACGCAGTGTGTATCTGATGTCCGGAGCGTATGATCTGATGGTCATTCTGGAGGGTAAGACCCTGCGGGAGGTATCTAATTTTGTATCTGACAAGCTGTCCACACTGGATTCCGTGCTGAGTACAGCAACGCATTTTATCCTGAAGAAATACAAGGATCACGGAACCGCATTTGCTGTAAAAAAAGAAGATGAAAGAGAGATGATCACCCCATGAGAAATCCATTAGCTGATAAAGTAGTGGATATCAAACCATCGGGTATCCGCAAATTTTTTGATATTGTAAGTGAGATGCAGGATGCAATCTCTCTCGGTGTGGGAGAACCGGACTTCGACACTCCCTGGCACATCCGGGATGAGGGCATCTATTCCCTGGAAAAGGGAAGAACCTTTTACACCTCCAATGCAGGTCTGAAGGATCTGCGTCAGGAGATCTGCAACACGATCCAGAGAAAACAGGGTGTAACCTATGACTGGCAGCACGAAGTGCTGGTAACGGTCGGTGGTTCCGAGGCTATCGACATCGGACTGCGTGCCATGTGTAATCCGGGAGACGAAGTGCTGATCCCCCAGCCCAGTTATGTATCCTATGAGCCCTGTGCGGTCCTGGCAGGAGCAACGCCGGTGATCATTGATCTGAAGGCGGAGAATGAATTCCGCCTGACTGCAGAGGAACTGGAAGCAGCGATCACGGACAAGACAAAAGTGTTGATCCTTCCTTTCCCGAACAACCCTACCGGTGCCATCATGGAGAAGTCTGATCTGGAAGCCATTGCGAAAGTTATCGAAGAACATGACATTTTTGTTATGTCTGACGAGATCTATTCTGAGCTTACTTATAAAGAGAAGCATGTGTCCATCGTCAGCCTGCCCGGCATGAAGGAGCGTACCATTTACATTAACGGTTTCTCCAAGGCTTATGCCATGACCGGTTGGAGACTGGGCTATTGCTGCGGACCGGCTGCTATCATCCAGCAGATGACGAAGATCCATCAGTTTGCCATTATGTGTGCACCTACCACCAGCCAGTATGCGGCAGTGGAAGCATTGAAAAACGGAGATCCCGACATCGAGGAGATGCGCACGGCCTATAATCAGAGAAGACGCTTTTTGATGAATGCGTTCCGTGAGATGGGACTGGAATGCTTTGAGCCTTACGGTGCATTCTATGTATTCCCCTGCATCAAGGAATTCGGCATGACCAGTGAAGAGTTCGCCACCAGATTCCTGGAGGAGGAAAAAGTAGCTGCCGTGCCCGGAACCGCATTTGGTGACAGTGGCGAGGGGTATCTTAGAATCTCCTATGCGTACTCCCTGGAGAAGCTGAAGACCGCCATCGGCAGACTGGGACATTTTGTAGAGAAATTAAGAGCAGAACAAAATAATAAATAGTTACAAGCATTTTTAAGTAACTATCCGGAATCGCAGTCCATAAGCGGTGTCGGATAGTTACTATGCTGTAGAGGATAAATTATGCATATGATATTACACCAGCCTGCACTGGAAAGAGTGCTCTTCTTGAATTATTAATCTGTTTTTATCGGCAAGATATAAATGGATTTTAAAAGTAAAAAATTTGAGATATATTGCCGATGGTGATATAATATTTCCGGTGAGCCGTTTTACGGAGGTTGTGTATGAAATATGTAAATGTAAATGAAATAGCTGCAAAATGGAATTTATCAGAAAGAAGTGTAAGAAATTATTGTGCCCATGGAAAAATTCCGGGTGTAATTCTTGATGGGAAAACATGGAGGATTCCGGAGGATGCCGTAAAGCCGGTCAGAAAGAAACGAGCGGAAAAAATAGCAAAAGATCTTTTGACCAGATTAAAAATGGAAAAGGAAGCAGGGATACCGGGAGGAATATATCATAAGGTTCAGATCGAACTGACATATAATTCGAATCATATGGAAGGCAGCCGCTTGACCCATGATCAAACCAGATATATTTTTGAAACGAATACCATTGGAATTCAGGATGAAGTTGTGAATGTGGATGATATTGTTGAAACAGTCAATCATTTCCGATGCATTGATCAAATAATAGAGTTGGCAAACTATAATCTGAGTGAGGCATTTATTAAACAGTTACATTATATTTTGAAATCAGGAACGTCAGATAGCAGAAAAACGTGGTTTGCTGTTGGTGAATATAAACGTTTTGAAAATGAGGTCGGAGGAAGCGCAACAGCAAAGCCCGCCGATGTATCCGGAGAAATGCGGAATTTATTAAGCAGATATAATCTTTCAAAACAAAAGACGTTGAAGGAAATAATACAATTTCATTATGAATTTGAGAAGATACATCCTTTTCAGGATGGAAATGGCCGTGTTGGAAGATTAATTATGTTTAAGGAGTGCCTCCGTAATGGAATTACCCCTTTTATTATCGAGGATGATATAAAGGAATTCTACTATCGGGGGCTGAAGGAATGGAAGAACGAACAGGGATATCTTATGGATACCTGTCTGACTGCTCAGGATAGATTTAAGGTATACATGGATTATTTTGGACTGGAGTATAAGGATTAAAAACTATATTTTTTACGGAATCAGGAATGAATTCAAGTCTTAATTGCATACCGGGTCCCTGAGCCAGCTTCTGGACTCATTAGCGGAATATCCTGCAAAGCAGGATATAAAGTGCGATAGCACGAATTCGTGAGCTTATAATTGATATAAAAGAAGACAGATAAATTGAGGTGAAGACTATGGATTATCAGGGAGTACTTGGTCGTTTTACATATGATAACGGAACAGATATCCGGAACCGCATATCGGCAGTAGAAGCCGGTGATTATCGGGAAAATAGGGATATTATCAACGAGATCGTCCTGTGGAAGATGAATCGCAGACCGCAGGTGACAGAGGAATTGATAGATGCCATCTTTTCATTAAAGGAGATCAAAACCCCGTTACAGGTACTGATGGATGAAAAGACAGAGAGGGTTGTAGAAAAATTACTGCAAACGAAGGGAATGCAGCTTCCAATGGCGAGTACGGTATTGCATTTTTATTACCCAGAGATATTCCCCATTATTGATCAGAGGGCGTATCGGGAGCTTTATGCTATGGATTATCCCAAAACGATGACGAAGATCCCCATGCTGACAGAGCTCTATCTCAAGTACATAAAAGATTGTTGGGAGTATCAACAGGAGAAGTGCCCGGAAATTGCATTTTCTCAGATAGATAAAATCCTGTATCAGTTAGATAAGGAAAAAGGTAATAAAGTAATATATTAAGATGCCAGGGTCAAAAGGTCTAAGCCCACATGAGCTTGCTCATAAGTGGGTGAAAGACCTTTTGACCCGCCCCGATATGAGCATAAAAGTGGGATGATAATCCCACGATATGCGAATAGAGGGTAGGATTGTGAGAGTGCGTAGCACGGAACAATCCGTATGCATCAAAGTCGGGGGCTTTTGACCCCGACATCATATTAATTGAGCAATAGAACGAAAAGGAGAATTATGCATATTATATTACACCAGCCGGAGATCCCGGCAAACACCGGAAATATTGGAAGAACCTGCGTGGCTACCGGCACCAGCCTGCATCTGATCGAGCCGTTAGGCTTCCGTTTAAATGAAAAAGAGATCAAGAGAGCCGGTATGGACTACTGGCAGCATCTGGATGTCACCCGATATATGAATTTTCAGGAGTTCCAGGAAATGCATCCCGGAGCGAAGATCTGGATGGCAACCACAAAAGCACATCAGACCTACACCGATGTAAAATTCGGACCGGACGATTACATCATGTTCGGCAAGGAAAGCGCCGGAATCCCCGAAGAGATCCTGGTAGAGCATGAAGAGACCTGCATCCGTATCCCTATGCTTCCCGAGATCCGTTCCCTGAATCTGTCCAACTCTGTAGCAATCGTATTATATGAGGCGCTCAGACAGCAGGGGTTTGAGAGCATGCAAAGGGATGGAGAATTGCACCGGCTGCATTGGAAGGAATCATAAGACTGTAAAAGGAACAATTCGGAGGAATGTTCCTTTTTGATTGGAAAAAATGTATTAAATCATAAAATATTGGTCAGAAAAAATGTTGAATATACAATTGATTTGATCGGAAAAAATGTGATAAACTATATTATGTAAGAAAGGAGGCCGCCAATGAAACGATTTGCCATGAAACAATTACAAAGCTGGAAAGAAAAGGGAAAAAGAAAGCCCATGATTATTATGGGCGCAAGACAGGTGGGAAAAACATGGTTAATGAAGGAATTCGGAAGACAATTTTTCCCCAAAGTGGCATATGTATCCTTTTATAATAATAAGAGAATGAGCGATGTCTTTGAGATGGATTTTGACATTCAGAGAATTCTTATGAATCTTAATATCGAAACAGGGGTCACAATTACTCCCGGAGATACGTTGATCATTCTGGATGAAATTCAGGATGCACCGAGAGTCCTGGAATCTCTGAAGTATTTCTGCGAAGATGCACCGGAGTATCATGTTCTTGCAGCGGGGTCCCTGTTAGGAGTAGCGATTCATCAGGGAGTATCTTATCCGGTAGGCAAGGTGGAACTGTTGGACCTCTATCCTTTGAATTTTAGGGAATTTCTATGCGCCATGGGGGAAGAAGCTTTGTCTGGGGCATTGGACAGCAAGGACTTTTCCATTATAGACAACTTTTCGGATAAATACCTATTTTGGCTAAAAAACTATTATTATACCGGTGGAATGCCTGCAGTAGTTGATCTTTTCAGAGAGCAGAAGGACTATGCCGGTGTTCGGGAGTTACAAAAAGACATAGTACGTCAGTACCGGGGAGACTTTGGAAAACATATAGATGCCAAAGATCTTCCCAGAATTCGTATGGTATGGGAATCCATTCCGATACAGCTGGCAAAGGAAAATAAGAAGTTTTTCTTCGGACAGATAAAAAAAGGTGCCAGAAGTGCAGATTTTGAAATTGCGATACAGTGGCTCTTGGATTGCGGACTGATTTACAAGGTAAATCGTGTGAATGAGCCACATGTACCGCTGGCTGCATACAAAGAGATGAACGTATATAAACTGTTTGTACTGGATGTAGGACTGCTGGGGGCAATGAGTGATTTAGATGCCATGAGTATTCTGGAGGGCAATGATATTTTTGTTGAATTTAAAGGCGCATTGACGGAACAATACGTATTACAACAGATTATTTCGGATACAAAATATACACCTTATTATTACGGAACGGAAAAAGCAACCTTTGAACAGGATTTTATGATACAAATGGGAAAAGATGTTGTTCCCATCGAAGTAAAAGCAGAGACCAACCTGAAATCGCAGAGCCTGAAATGTTATTGTGAAAAGTATCATCCGCAGAAAGCTATCCGCTTTTCGGCAAAGAAATATATTGATCAGGGTTGGATGAAAAATGTACCGTTATATGCGGTGTGCACTTTGTAATGAGTAGATAAAAGTACAAGGAGAAAATATTTATGCAGATCCATGATACAGCATTTATAGCTCCCGGTGCGGTGGTGCTGGGAGATGTGACGATCGGAGAAAACAGCGGAATCTGGTACAATGCGGTGGTCCGGGGCGACAGAGATTCCATTGTCATCGGCAGAGAGAGCAATATTCAGGACAATGCGGTAGTGCATCTGGGCAGCGGATATCCGGTGGAGATCGGAGACCATGTGACCATAGGACACGGTGCGATCGTCCATGGCTGTAAGATCGGTGACAATACCATGATCGGTATGGGAGCCATTCTGATGAACGGCTGTAAGATTGGGAAAAACTGCATCATCGGTGCCGGAGCACTGGTGACGCAGAATGTGGAGATCCCGGATAATTCCCTGGTCGTCGGTAATCCCGGGAAAGTAAAACGTGCTGTTACCGAAGAAGAGATTCGGTGGAATCTGGAGAATGCGCAACTTTATGTGGATGAGGCGCAGGAAGAGATAAAAAGAGCATTTCCTTAACGGAAGTGCTCTTCAAATAATGTAATATTTAGCAAACTATATTCAAAATTATATCTTATGAGAGTGTACGAAAATCTTTGCTAGTTGATATTAGCTGTTGAATTTATATAATTTGATTTCTGGATCTGAAGTAGTAAGTAGATCATCTACAAAATATTGATGCATACGTGGATTGTTAATATCTGCTATTTTCATTAATAAATTTCGGATAATAGGGTTTTTAGCATGATCAATGTCATTTTGTTCTAGGCCGATACCTAATAAAAATTTTTCTAAGTTTTCAGCAATACGAACAGATTCATTTTCAATAAGATGTTCTTTGTAAAATAATTGTTTCATTGGGTAACCTCCTGTTTTTTTATATCTTTAATATGACAGAAAATAGTGGTGTAAAGTTTTTTAATAGGAAAGTTACACAATGCGATCCGTTAGAATCTCTTTTTCATATTTTTTTGGAGAAACATGAAAGGTTTTTGTAAAGGTTTTAATAAAATGAGAGTAGTTCTTGAAGCCAACCGCATAACAGATTTCGGTAATTGATTTTTGCTCAAGAATCATTTTGTGAGCCATGAGCATACGTTTGGATATTACATAGTTCCACAGAGTATTCCCAGTGTAATATTTAAAAAGGTGATTGAGATGGGAACTACTTATATTCAGGTATCTGGATATTGAAGCTACTGATATATTTTCCGTGTAATGATCATCTACATATTGGATAGCATTTTTAACAAGATCAGGAAAAACAGTAATCCCTTCATTTACTTTATTCTGATTTTTTTGGAGAAATTGTATTAAATGTATCAGCGTGATACTTAACCATGTTTCCAAAAGAATATCGGATCCAAACTCATTTTTGGTATTATAATATTGTTGAATCATCCTTTCATTATTTAGAAATTGATTTAAAATTTCATCGGGCAGATGGAAGAAACAGCAGTTATACTGTTCTAAAAATCTGTATATATTGCTGACAGGAGTAGACAATTTCTTTATTACATCTTGGTTTACATGGATAATGACACGCTCATACGCCGTTTCTTTTATAAGATATGGACGATGGAGTTCGTTAGGAGATACTATCAGAGCATCTCCGCGAACCAGATGCTTTCTGATGTTACCCGCAAAGTAATCAATATCTCCTCTAAGAAATACATATATTTCATACTGATCTGAGTGAATGTGTAAGTCAGAGCAGTCTTCTCCTTTTGAAATGACATGGGAGATACTGATGGGCAGATTTAATTCCTCTATTGTATAATTGTTTTCCTGAAAATCTGTTGACAAGCTGATCCTCTCTTTTGACATGGTAAATACCGTATAATATCCACTCCTAAATTGATTTACATTAGTATAGCATGATATGACATAAACACAATAGAAAATGCAAAGATTTCTTTTACAGTTGAGGTACAATATAGATATCAAAACGTTTTGAAGATGAAAAGTTACTATGTGGATAAGAACAGATGATGCCAGGGAAAAGGAGATTTGATATGTTATTTCCGGTAGATAATGAAGCAAGACAGATTAAAGAGTTAAACGGTATCTGGAAATTTAAGAGAGATAACTATTATAAACAGGGATTTGAAGAAAAATGGTTTGAAAAACCATTGGAAGATGTAATCGATATGCCTGTACCATCAAGCTATAATGATATTACTACAGATCAAGAACTGAGAGATCATGTAGGGTGGGTATGGTATGAGAGAAAATTTGCAGTTCCAAGATTATGGAAAGATCAGAGGCTTGTACTACGATTTGGAAGTGTGACGCATCATGCTGTAATATATCTGAACGGAAAAGAAATTACTCGCCATAAGGGTGGTTTTTTGCCCTTTGAGGCAGATGTGACGGAAATGGCCAATGAAGGGGAAAATCGTTTGACAGTAGCAGTAGGAAATATACTGGAATGGGATTGCCTTCCTGTTGGTCATATAGAATATGTTAGGGATGAGATGCATCCCGAAGGCCAGATGGAACAAAAGTTTGATTTTGATTTCTTTAATTATTCGGGTATTCATAGACCGGTCAGATTATATTGTACGCCCAAAGAATATATTGAGGACATTTCGGTTAGAACGACAGTAGATGATAAGGATGGGATGGTACATTATGAAATAAAAACTAATGCAGAAGAGAAATTCATAAAAGTATATATCCGGGATGAAAAGAATCAGGTAGTTGCTGAGAGTAATGAGATGAAAGATATGGTTTTGGTAAAGGACGCACAACTCTGGCAGCCGGGATCAGCTTATTTATATAAACTGGATATTTATTTTGGACAGGATCATTATACTTTGCCATTTGGAATTAGGACGATTCAGCTGACAGAAAAACAATTCTTAATCAATGGAAAGCCTTTTTACTTTAAAGGATTTGGTAAACATGAAGACAGTGATATCAGAGGCAAGGGATTGGATGAGGCATTAAATGTCAGAGACTGTGAATTGCTGAAATGGATCGGTGCAAATTCCTTTAGAACTTCACATTATCCTTACGCAGAAGAAATGATGCAAATGGCCGATCAAAAAGGAATTGTGGTTATTGATGAAGTACCGGCGGTTGGAATGAACTTTTTTGATGGCGAAAATGGAGGTATTTTCACAGAAGATAAAGTAAATGAAAAAACACTAGCATATCATAAGCAGGTATTGAAGGAATTATACCAAAGGGATAAGAACCATCCTTGTGTTGTTATGTGGAGTATTACAAACGAACCGCATTCCAGCGAAGAGGCCTCAAGAAATTATTTTGAGGAAGTTACAAAATATATTAGAAAACTGGATAGTGAAAGACCAATAACAGGAACCATGAATGTTGATGTGGAGGAGGATAAGATATCACAGTTTTTTGATGTAGTATGCATTAACAGATATTTTGGCTGGTATGTCGGAGCTGGCAAAATAGAAAGGATATATCCTAGCCTAAAGACAGATTTGATAAAGTGGCATGAAAAATACGGAAAACCTGTCATTGTGACAGAATATGGTGCAGATACAATAGCAGGATTGCATAAACTCCCCGAAGTGATTTTTTCAGAGGAATATCAAAAGAGGTGTATTGAAGAAAACAATAAAGCCATGGATGAATGCGATTTTGTGATAGGGGAACATATTTGGGCATTTGCAGATTTTATGACGGCATTTGGACTAAAGAGGGTTGATGGTAATAAAAAGGGTATATTTACGAGGGAACGACAGCCTAAGACAGCAGCGTTTGCAATACGTGAACGATGGAGAAAAATGTTATAATTGCACATTAAGTAATGCCAGAAACAGAATGGTAAAAATCTGTTTCTGGCATTTTATAATGTGAGAAATTATTGTGATTGCCTATTCGGCTAAACCGATTCGTTCAAATTGTTCTTTAGGTGCCTGATTATCCTTCATCATTTTCTTCATTGCTTGGCAGAGGTGGTCTTCTATATTACTGTCATGAATAGGGCATTTTTGCTCAGGATCTGTAAGGAGATCAAACAACATAGTACCAAAACGATAAGAATCTGTAGAGCGATGAACAGGAACTTTAAAAACCCCACTTTCTTTCATAAAATTGAAAGCATTCTTATCACAAAGTTCTGCTTCTGACATTTCTTCCCGGGAAAAAGGCCGATCCATATGGCAAGGCATAGCAGTATATTCATATAACGGCTGATTCTCAGGATCTTTACAGGAACGCATATAAACATATCGTCCGTCTGTAATACAGATATGACCACCAAAGATACCGAAAAGTGCATAATTACGTATGGGTGTATCATTTCTTATGACAGGGGTCAAACTATGACCATCCATATACTCTGGGGGAGCAATTTGAAAGAATTCGGCTAATGTAGGTACAATATCAATAGTTTGGGCAAGCTGATTCCTCCGTTCACCTTGAATGGGATTTCGTGGGTCATAGATGAAGAACGGGATGTGGATCAGTTCTTCATACATAGGCTGAACATTTTTACCCATCCATTCTTTTTCACCAAGCATAAAGCCATGGTCAGTATTGACAATAAGCATGGTATCTTTCCAAAGGTCGTATTTATCCATCATATCTAATACTTTTCCAAGATAGTGGTCACACATACTCATAAGTGAGGCGTATTCATAGCGGACATGTCTGGTAGCGGCCTCTCCATATTCGTTCTTTCCATAATCGGGCCAATCCAGATTTTTACCATGGTAGTTATCAGGATATAATTTTTTATATTCATTTTGGGTATAAAAAGGTTCATGAGGGTCGAAAGCCTCTATCTGTAAGAACCACAGGTCTTCATTATGATTTCGTTCAATAAAATCAAGGCCGCTTGTAAAGGTTTTACATTGTGGCATAGCAGTTTCAGTTGTGATAAATTGCCGGTTTACCCAGTCGTGACGCCAACTTTGTGTATTTTTGCGTCGAGAAAGCGTATCAGGGTAGTCAGGCCAGGCAACCTGTCCCATCCATGGATCTCCCTGTTGTCCACGAACAATTTCATGACTGTCAAATTTGGTTAAATAGCAAGAGCCGCCATCCTGCCAGTAATGAAAATGGTCCGTGGAAATATGAGTGTAAATTCCCGCATCTTTCATACGCTTAATGACAGAGTCGTCAAACGGTTGCATAGGGCACCAGGATGAGTGAAGAAAATTGTAGCGCCCTGTGTGCAATTCTCTGCGTGCGGGCATACAGGGCATGCTTCCGCCATAGAAACAGTCAAAAGTAAGAGCCTTTTCAGCCAGGCGCTGAAATTGTGGCATGACGGTCCAGCTGCAGCCATAGTTGGGAAGAAAATGCCGGTTTAAGGAATCAAACATTATCATAATTGCTTTCATAAATATATAGCCTCCTGTTTTATATTTCTTTACCACGATAGGAAGAAGGGGAAATTCCTTTTACTCTCATAAACGCTTTGTACATTGTGTTGCTGGATGAAAACCCTGTTTTCTTTGCAATCGTAGTAATCGTCAAATCGGTAGTTGTCAAAAGCCGGATCCCCTCATCAATTCTAAGGCGTAGTATTCTGTCGTTTAAAGTTTCGTTGCAACAACTTTTTAGTAACTGAAATACATATTTTTCAGAGATATGGAAAACATCTGCAATGACTCCTGCACAAAGGTTAGGATCGGTATAATTCTGATCTATGTAAGCCAAAATATCTGTCCCGAGGCTTCTGGCGGTACGAGCCATTACAATCTCATATTGCTGTTGCAATTCAATATTCAGACTACGGAATACTTCATAAACGGAATCCAGATCGTATTCGTCCAAATCATTTGGAAGAATAGGAGCGTGGTAGCGTGTTTCCCCGTTTCGTTCTGCTTCCAATGAAAACTGATTGCAGACAGTTGCATAAACGGAACGAAGAGAAAAGAACATCTGGCGCAGTTCTACAGAATTTTGTTCGGAGTGACTGATTGTCTGGTGGATGGTTTCCAAAATCCGATCAGCATTTTGACCATTTCCACTAAGCAAAGCGCGTTGAAGGTTGTCAAGATCCTGAATGCTAATCAAAGAGCGGACAGCACGAGAGGAATAAGTGTGAGTAAATACATATACACCGTCAATGCGGTATCCGGCGGATAAACGTCGTTTTGCCTGAGTGGAAGCATGCTGGGTGTAGGAAATATCCTGAAAAGGATTGCTGATGCCCACTTTAACAGACTGATTATGGAGTTCACGTATATGTTTTAAACAATTGCTCAACAGATCTGACAGACCTGAAACAGATTCCATTAGGCAGTATATATAGTTTTCTGCCTGATATAATATAATGGTTTTCTGACTTAGCTGTAAAAGCTGCTCATAAAGCAATTCTTTTAATGATATTTCTTTAGAAAAAGTCGTTTTTTCCGGTATAGAAAAAACAAGGGCATTCATAGAAAAAGAAAAATCCCCAAAATACTGTTGAAAAGAGTGAATCTCCTGCTCTGTACTTAGACCAGAAATAAAAAGTTTTTCTTTTAAGCTGTCGGCAACCATAGTATCAAGACTTTCGATGGTTGTCTTGCAATGATTGATTTCCGAGATCATATTTAATACAGTGCCTTCAATTTCCAAAAAAGAATTCTGCACATTGGGCTGTCGATCCATATCGTGAATGATATGAAGGATTCGTTCAATAGGGCGCGAGCGTCTGTAAGCAAAGTAAATGGATGCAATCGTGCCTAAAAGAAATGCTATCCCCAGATCAGCAAAAACTAAACGGATCGTAGCCTGATGAATTGGTTTGAAGTATTCATTTTTGACTCCGATTGTAAGATAACCTTGATCGCTTTGCGGTAAATTTATTATTTCCCACGATTTTTCTGCTAAATTATCTGGATAGTTATGTTGAACTAGAACCTCACCATCGCCATTTTTCAATACAGTAAATCCATAGTCAGAAGCAGACTTTAAGAGAAAACTTTTAGCAACAGCATCCGGGTCTAACTGAACAATCACCAGCATTCTTACATTGGGATCTCCGTAAGTAGGAAAATAATAGGAAAAGTTCAAGGAGTTTCTTATTTCTTCGGAATTAACGCAATCTGTTAGTTGGTCACTATAAAAAGAAATGCCAGTATTATTTAACGGAAAGGTTTCTAACCAGTCAGGAGTTCCTTCGAAGGCACTTGATTTTATATAGGAATAAAAAGAATCTCGGCTGTCAAAAATATAATTTTGTGTAAGTACATAATTGAATTTGGGAAGGTATACCAATACATCCTGAACATACTCAAGATTTTGATAGTACAGTTTAATTCGTTTTTGCAACAGTGTCATGTCATAGAATAAGGAAGAAGATGAACTGCGCGTACTGTTATAATAAATGGACGTAAAATCGCGATCACTGTATAGATTTCTGGTGGCGTTAAAAATAGCCTGCTCTTGGAGATCCAGTTCTCCTAACATACTGGAGGCGTAATCACGTATTTCCGCAATAGCCTGATTTTGTTCAGAACGTTCAAATGCCCGGCATACAGGAAAAAAACATAAAAGAACCAAAAAAATAATTGCAACATAGGTAGATGCAAAAATAAAAAAATCTTTTTTGGCAAAATTGTATATTTTTTCCATATAATCACCTCAATTTTTTGTAATGTGTATACATAATATAGGATGTTTGAAAGGAATGTCAATGGCATAAAGTGAAATTCGTATGGAAGTGTACTAATTTCATTGCCAAGGAAAAATGTCAACTTTACTTTTTTAATTGTGCAGTTTAGAGTAAAAAACACAAAAATGATACGTGAATTCGTCATTTTGACAATTACAAAGAGGAGGCATTGTATGAAACGAAAAGAAACGTTGACAGGAATCTGTTTCGTTCTTCCAGGGCTGATTGGATTCATCATATTTATATTGATACCCGTGATCATGTCATTGGGAATCAGTTTTACGGAATGGAACTTTCTGAAGGGGTGGGATTCAATAAAATTTACAGGATTGAGAAATTATTTGAAACTGTTTAAAGATGATTGGTTTGTTGTATCCTTAAGAAATAACATTTTATTTACTGCGGTGACAGTACCTTGTCTGTTAATTTTGGGATTAGTGATGGCAGATCTGATTAACAGACATACATATGGAGGGTCTGCTATACGGGTAATGATATTTATTCCATACATTGCCAGTGTAGTAGCAGTATGTACAGTATGGCAGGTAATGCTTCAACCGAGTTACGGCCCGATCAATGAGTTCCTGCGTACTATTGGAATTGAAAACCCTCCGAAATGGTTGGTTGATGAACATTGGGCATTGATTGCAATTATGTTGATTAATATCTGGTCGCAGGTAGGATATTATGTTGCGGTATATATGTCAGGACTTAAAAATGTTCCTGCTGATTTGTATGAGGCAGCACAGATTGATGGCGCATCCAGCATTCAGCAATTCCGGTATATTAC
Source organism: Waltera sp. (assembly GCF_046969025.1). Classification (NCBI taxonomy): domain Bacteria; kingdom Bacillati; phylum Bacillota; class Clostridia; order Lachnospirales; family Lachnospiraceae; genus Waltera; species Waltera sp. The sequence continues at coordinate 48,778 of NZ_JBKVQF010000008.1, forward strand.
AGTACCGCAGGTAAGTCCGACGACTTTTTTCCTGGCTATAATGGGAATTATCGGTTCATTTAAGGTATTCGATATGATCAGCGTATTAACAGCAGGTGGACCGGGAAATTCTACTTCAGTAATGGCTTATTACATATATAAGACAGCATTTACAGATTTTAAAATGGGCTACGCCTGTGCACTGGCATGGGTCTTGTTCCTTTTGATTTTCGCAGTTACATTAGTACAGTGGAAATTCCAAGATCGTTTTGCTAATGAATAGGAAGGAGGCAGTATATGAAAAAGATACAGATACACAAAGTGATTTTTACAGTTTTTTTATTTGCGATTGGCTTCACTATGCTGACTCCGTTACTATGGATGATTTCCACATCATTTAAACCGGAAAACGAAGTATTTCAGTTTCCTATCAAATGGATTCCGGAACACAGTGTCGGACTTGCCAACTATAAAGAAGTGTGGGGATCTGCCTATAATTTTGGAATGTACTACCTGAATAGCATTAAGGTGACGGTAATATCCACGGTTCTTCAAATTTTGGTATCAGCTTTAGGAGCTTACGGATTTACAAAGATTAAGTGGAAAGGCAGAGATCAGCTTTTTTTAGTGTATTTGGCAACAATGATGATCCCGGCACAGGTTATGATTGTCAGTCGATTTGTAATTATGCAGAAAATGAACCTTTATAATACACACATGGGAATTATCATGATGACCATGTTTAGCCTATATGGAGTATTTTTGCTACGTCAGGCCATGATGGCAATTCCGGATTCGCTCTGTGAATCTGCCAAAATAGATGGTGCTGGTCACTTGAGAATATTTTTTCAAATTATATTCCCGTTGGTAAAGCCCTCTATTGCTACATTAGCGGTATTGAAATTCGTATGGACGTGGAATGATTATCAAACACCATTGATTTTTTTAAGCAACCGTAAACTATTTACAATTCAGCTAGGTATGAAATTATTTGCTTCTGAATCTGGAAGCATCTATTCCCTGACTATGGCTGCAGCTGTATCAGCAACGATACCATTAATTATTCTGTTCCTGTTCGGGCAACGTTATATTATTGATGGAATTGCTTCGGGTGCGGTAAAGGGTTGATGTAAGGGTATTTGTAACATTTACATATACACACATGAAAGGAGAAGAATTATTATGAGAAAGATGAAGAGAGGACTCAGCCTGGTACTGGCTTCCATTATGGCAACCGCCTTAGTAGGATGTTCCGGTGGAGAAAACACAGAAACAACGAATACAGCTACCACGACTGAGAACAAGGAAACAACAGGAACTACTCAGGTAGCAGATGAAAATCAGGAGGAAATTACTCTGCGTTTTGTCAGCTGGCAGACCAATCATGATGAACAGAACCAAAAGGTTGCGGCAGCATACAAGGAACTCCATCCTAATATTAATGTGCAGTTTGATTATGTAGGTGACATGAACAGTAATGACTATCTGACAAAGACTGATATTATGCTGATGGGTGGCGAAGCAATGGATATTCTGATGGCGCCTAATTACGCTTCCTATATTGTGCGTGCGGAGTCTGGATCCTACCTGTCTCTCGATGATTATTTTACTGAGGAAGGAACTACTGCAGAGGACGCATACAATGTAATTGTAAGAGTAAACGATCAGACATATGGTATTCCGGGAGAAATGAAATATAATCTGGTTCTTATCAACAAAGATATGTTGGATGCAGCCGGACTGGATGTACCTTCTTTGGATTGGACCTGGGATGATTATCGTGAATATGCTGAAAAGCTGACAAGTGGAAGTGGAGCGGACACAAAATATGGTTCCTATTTTCACTCTTGGGGGAGCTGTAACTTATGGGGAATCAGTAGTGGAAAGGGTGGAAGCACAATCTTTAATGATGATAAAACCTTAACTTTTGATAATCCCAACTTAGCTAAGTTCTTGCAGCTGCGTTATGATATGGAAAATGTAGATCATAGTTCTACACCGTTGGCAGATGTTAAAGCTCTGAACATGAATTATCGCGATCAGTTCTTTAATGGAAATATTGCAATGCTTCCCATGGGAACAGCTATGCTTAGTGACATTGGAAATGAAAAATATGCACATGATTTCGTAACTACATTTGCACGCCAGCCTTTATGGGACAAAGATGGTGAACATTATAATGAAGCAGGTGGAAATATCTTTTCTATTGCAAAGACATCCGAGCATCCCAAGGAAGCATATGATTTCTTACGGTTCTGGACAACGGAAGGTGTAGATATTAAGGGAATGTTTATTTCTAATGAAAAGGGAGCTGTGAAATCTGATAGTGTAAAGCAGATTATTGCCGGATTTGAGGATAAGCTTGACACAGATACCTTAACCAAGATTATGGATGATCCGGATTGGGTTGACAGCTATGGAACATACATTCCTGATTATCAGAGTGAAATTGATAACATTCTTACAGAGGAAACAGATAAGTATCTTCTCGGATCTCAGTCTCTGGATGACACCATCAAGAATTTGATGGATCGTGGTAATGAAGTAATAGAAGAAAATAAGTAGAGATATAGAAAAATCGCTTAAGTCGGAAGATTTAAGCGATTTTTCTAAAAAGGAGTCTATGGAAGAAAAAAATAAAAAAATAGTACTATTGAAATTGTTTATATCTACGCTATATTTGAGCACTTTTACATTTGGTGGGGGATATGTCATTGTTACACTGATGAAGAAAAAGTTTGTGGACGAATATCATTGGATAGAGGAAAATGAAATGCTTGATCTGGTGGCAATAGCACAATCCTCTCCGGGAGCCATAGCGGTAAATGGTGCGATTGTTGTAGGTTATAAACTAGCAGGAGCTGCAGGGATCTTTGTGGCAATTCTGGGGACCGTTCTGCCTCCTTTTGTCATTTTATCAGTAATATCTATATTTTATAATGCTTTCAGAAATAATTGGCTGATCAGTCAGTTGTTGGAGGGAATGCAGGCAGGAGTTGGTGCAGTGATAGCTTCTGTTACGGTGGATATGGGGCTGCCTATTATTAAGGAAAAGGATCCTTTATCTCTGGTCATTATGGTGGGAGCGTTTATTGCAGCATGCGTGTTTAGCATAAATGTAGTGTACATTGTGCTAACGTGCGGAATAATTGGTGTAATACGTACACTTCTTTCAAAAAGGAGAAGCGGAAAATGATATATTTACAATTATTCTGGAGCTTTATTCAGATTGGGATGTTCAGCTTTGGTGGTGGATATGCCGCCATGCCCTTGATTCAGGGACAGGTAGTCACTGACCATGGATGGCTGACTATGTCAGAGTTTACGGATCTTATTACGATATCACAGATGACACCGGGGCCGATTGCGGTTAATTCTGCAACCTTTGTAGGACTGAAGATTGCAGGTATACCTGGGGCAGTAGTAGCAACACTTGGATGTATTTTGCCGTCCTGTATTATTGTGACAGTGTTAGCAAAATTGTACTTGAAATACCGGAGTATGGATATGCTACAGGGAGTATTGCGTTCACTTCGTCCGGCAGTAGTGGCGATGATTGCATCAGCTGGAATTTTGATTCTTATGACGGCCTTCTGGGGAAACAATACGATAACTTTTACTGGAACAAAATGGGTCATGGTATTGATTTTTGCCATATGTGTAGTTATACTGCGAAAAACAAAGATGAATCCTATCTGGGTTATGGTATTGGCCGGGGTAATTAAAGTGTTTGTATCACTTGTATAAGGCGAAAGACAGGAGAACAATATGCCACCAATTAGTGTACTGATAAAACCCTCGTCGGGAATGTGCAATATGAAATGCGATTATTGCTTTTATTGCGATGAAATGAAAAAAAGGATGCGGGAATCCTATGGATTCATGACAGAGCAGACACTTAAGAATGTTATTCGTAAAACAATGTTTCATGCGGAAGGCATGATAAGCTATGCGTATCAAGGTGGTGAACCGACTTTACGTGGAATTGCGTTTTACGAAAAAGCGATGGAATATCAAAGACATTACAATAAGTGCGGAATACGTGTAAATAATGCGATGCAGACAAATGGGTACTTGATAGATGATGAATGGTGCAAATTTTTTAGGGAGAATCATTTTTTGATTGGCCTTTCGGTAGATGGTACGAAGCAGATACATGACCTTTATCGTCATGGCAGAAGAGGGGAACCGACATTTGACAGGATTAAGAAGGCAGCGGAACTTATGGATCAATATGGTGTGGATTACAATATTCTCACAGTAGTAACACAAAAAACGGCCGGTCACGCAGCGGAAATTTATAATTATTATAAGGAACAGGGATGGAAATATCAACAGTATATTGCATGTCTGGATCCTTTGGGAGAAGACAGAGGGAAGACACCATATGCTTTAAATCCTGAACAATACGGGATGTTTTTGACGGAATTGTTCAACTTATGGTATGAGGACTGGAAAAAGGGTGAACAACCGTATATAAGACAGTTCGAAAATTATATAGGGATTCTTTTAGGCTATCAGCCGGAATCGTGTGAGCAAAGAGGAAGCTGTGGTACACAGAATGTTGTGGAAGCAGATGGAAGTGTGTACCCTTGTGATTTTTATGCGTTAGACGAATATAAACTAGGTAACTTTAACTGCAATCGTTTGGAAGAAATTGATAAGAAAAGAAAAGAAATTGCATTTGTGGAACAGTCTCAAATAGTGGCAGAAAATTGTAAAAATTGCAAATTCTATAAAATATGTAAAGGAGGATGCCGAAGAAATAAGGATTTTAATGCCATGAATGGAGAATATGAAAATTATTTTTGCAAAAGTTATCGAATATTTTTTGATATATGTCTGGAAAGAATGATTCAGATAGTTGAAATAATTAAAAATCAAAAAGGATAAATGCAGAAAATGGACAAATATAAAGCGAGGTATAAGATGAAAGCAGATATCAGATGGCTAGATGATCCAGAAATATACCAAGTAAACCGAATGGATGCACATAGCGACTATGGGAACCACATGTAGGTAGATGCATTACGGAAAAAGAAATGCTTTTAGATCTGGAATATTTTCAAAAGAATCATATTAATGCGGTAAGGACAAGTCATTATCCTAATCAAATTCCTTTTTATTATATGTGCGATGAGATGGGGATCTATATGATGGCGGAAACAAATCTGGAAAGTCATGGCTCATGGCAAAAAATGGGAGCAATAGAACCGTCCTATAATGTTCCGGGATCATTGCCTCAGTGGAAAGAAGCTGTACTGGATAGGGCTAAAAGCAATTATGAAACTTTTAAAAATCATACTTCTATATTGTTCTGGTCTTTGGGAAATGAGTCAGTATTTATAACTTAATTCTGTGTCATCAAACTGAAATTCATATTGAAACGTTGCCGCATCCTCTTTAGAATCTGCATTAAGTAAAATTCCATTACCTGTATATCTTATTATACCGAACATTGTTAAAGTAATATTCAGAAGTGCTTTTCCAAGATTCGTCTTTCCAGTTGCATTGCACCCATAAATTAACATTTTTCCAATAACACCATCCGAAAGACAATCTGTATTAAACTGATAACCTGCAATATTTTCAAAATCTATTGTAATTTCATCTTTAAAGTTTTTATAATTTTTCAAGGTGAACCTTTTAAGCATATCTTATACCATCCTTCACAAAAGCACTAATGAGTAATCTCCTATGCTTACAGTATAACCAAATTTTAGCTTCTCTGCAGTAATATGGTGTAAAAAAATTACGGCATATTGCAACTTAAAATTACAATACATCCACAGAAATATTTGCTTTCTTCTGGCGGCATATAAGCAAAAAGAGCATTTCCCTAGCGGAAGTGCTCTTTTGCGAATTCCATATCCTGTACCAGTTCCAGTGTTCCAAGATATTGCTCCTGCTTATCCCGGACAGCGTAATAAGTCACTAAGAATGTCCGGCCGCCCTTGTCCATCCAGACCGGTACCTGGTCCAGATTCCCTGCACGGAATTCTCCGATAATGCGGCGAACCCGTTCTTCGATCTTAGGCGGGTGACAGGTGAAGACCTCCCGGCCCAATGCCATACCGGGACGTTTGAATACCTTGGGGCCTTCGTTGAAGTAGCGATTGATATTATCGATATCTACGAAAGAGATCTCCAAAGGAATCGTATTCAACATGGCGGTCAGCTGTGACAGGGTCAGACTGCCGCCGGAAAGGTGGATTCTGGTCTCACCATCTGCAAAAGCATGTTCCGCAGACATGGTGCCAACCGTAGAGGCAGTGTCAGCCAGATGTGCTTCCGCAGCCTCCCAACTGTCACCCCGGATACCGAAGCATTCCGCATAATCTTTGGCATCCCGGTAGATGTGATACCATTCCTCCTCCGAGAAATTCAGTGCGCAGTTGGGGAAGAGGATATTGGATTCCTTGTAGATCATTTCTTCCATGCGGTTCAATACGGCATTCAAACGTTGTTTCCATGCATCGGTTTCTTTTTGGTGTTTTTGTTTTGCAAGCGCATTCAGTTCATCCCGGATCTCATCATCCACTGTCCACATGACTGCAGAGGGGCCGCTGATCCCATATTGCACCTTCAAATGTGGATAAAGTAAGTCTCCCTTTCTGGCATAGTGGATAGCAATCTGGCGCAGCTCGTCAAGCAGTTCATTGGAAATTCCATTATTTTCCAATGCCTGCCTCGCACGGGCAATCAGCTTTTCCAGTGCTGCATTTTCCAGCGTAAAAGTTTGCAGGGGATGTCCGGAGATCTGGATCAGGGCGGCAGCGGCGGAGAGCCGTTGGTCCTTTATGTCTTTAGAGTGTAGTTCCTGGGCAGCTAGAGAAGGGGCTGCTGTTTTTTCGGCATTGGCAATTTTCTCTTCTGTCGTGGAACCATGGAACAGGGCGGAATGCACATCACAGAGCCGTTGCAATTCTTCGATGGAAGTACCCTCCCGCAGCAGCTCCTGCTCGGCATGCATAATCTCGGCAGGATCCACATCCTTACATTCCCGGACGAAATCCGCCTGGACATTTTCCAGAGCTTCTCCGTGATTCAAACGTTGTAAGTAAGACTTAATCTGATCTTTCATATAAAAATTCCTCCGGAACCAGTATGCCCCGGAGGAAAGTTTGTTATTCTTTTATTTTTATGATTAATCATCGTAGTGTGTTTTGATAAATTCGCAATCCACTACCAATACATAGAAAACCGAGCCATAATGTTCACTCTCCACGATACGCCCATAATCCAGAACCGTCTTATAAGTTCCATCTTTGACAGCAAGTCGGTATTTGACATAATCATTGTATCCGTTCATGCCGGATTCTATCTGCTGCCAGATGCTTTCTTCTACCTGTGTCAGATCTTCAGGATGCACCAGATTACGGAATTGATGTTTCGTAAAATGCATAAAATCATCCAGATCCGTACATCCTGTCAGCTGAAGCATTTCCTGATTAGCATACAGGATGCGTTCATCCTCCTTTTCGGCCCGGTAGATGAAAAAGGCACCCGGCAGGTTGTCAGAAATATCCGATAATGAAAAACCAAGCTGTGTCCGTTTCGAATTGTGGAAATCCGACCGGTAGGCCAGAGCACCATGTTTTCCCTGTAATTTTACCTCATAGAGTGCAATGTCGGCATAACGGAGAATGTCAGAGACTTTTTCTGCGTTGGCGGGGTATTCCGCATAGCCCAGGGAAATGCTGTAATTGTGTTCGACGCCTTTGGCTGAAAAAGAGCGGGAAGCCTTGCTGAAAGCGTCTATCATTGGGGCAGCCTCTTCTGCACTGCAATCCTTCAGGATAATACAGAACTCATCACCGCCATTTCTGGCAATAATGGAATTATCCGGAAAAGCCTGCACTAAGGATTGTGAAAGCTGCAATAGAACCTGATCACCGATAGTATGACCATAGACATCATTGATAAATTTAAAATTATCCACGTCAAGTAATATACCGACACAGTTTTTTTGCTTATTTCCTTCCAGATACTCCTCCAGCTGCGAATTAAACCCGGTACGATTTAAGAGACCGGTCATAGAATCCGTCAGGGAGAGTCTGCGGAACTTTTTGCGTTGCTCGTCAACGAGCAGTATAGATATCGTAAGAACCTCCAGCAGTAAGATTATTGTAACATCACAGAATACTATCAGTTGTAAAAGTGTGTCATTCTTCCAGCCGCCGGTGGGCATGACTTCCAGCTTCCAGCTACAGCCTCCCAGAGTAAAATCATAAGAGACGGGATCCGTCAGCGTCTCCTCTGACTGGTCTACCACGGCATATTCATCGGTCAGAGGGGAGAGGGTCTTCGATAGCCGGTATTGATAACCGAAACCGGACAAAGAATCAACAGAGTCCCTGAAAATTTCCGGAGTTTTGATGATAACAATAGTCAGTCCCCAAAAATAGGAATTGCCGTTTTCATCTTGTAAAAAAACAGGATTGCGGATAGCAATGCCGTAACCTCCCTGCTTCAGTTCAAAAGGCCCGTGTATGACAAGCAGATCATGATCAATTCCATAATTGACGATCTCTCCGCGGTCTTTGTCGTGGATCAGATCTATTTTACCTGCTTCATTTCCTTCAGTGGAGTAGATATCTGTTACGATACCTCCGGGAGCCAGCTGGATACTTTGGACGTAATCTGCCATCATTCTGTCTGCAATGGTATCAAATTTGTCAATTCTGCCGTCCGCACTGATCAGAAGCTGCTCCAGTGTATCCGTGATACTGATACCGGCATACAGATCTGCGATCATGTTATCACCGTAGGTTACAGCATTCAGTTCCGCAAGAGTGCGGAGATGCCTGGAGTCGGACAGCTGTACCGCATGAGCGATCATATATAAGACGATGCTGCCGATAAGAAGTACCCATAACGGCAGCAGCCATTTGGTATGAGAAAAATTGATTCTATTTCGTGTCATAGTGCTATGCTTCCTTCGTATGTGTTGGCAAAATGATTCAAATTTAATTATAGCATTTTGAAGCTTTTTTGTATAGATACGAAAAGCCATTTCATCCTGTGTGAAAATGCCAAAAACACCGGGCTTCTGATTTGGCACACGGGATCGCTGGGGACGGAGAACTTGAGAAATACCACGATGCTGCATGAGGTGAGTATTCTTTATTTTTAACAGATCAGATTTTTATAGCTGCCAATACACTGTCTGCGATAACGGCTCGGAGAGATACTTTTATAGCGGCGGAAAATGCGGTTAAAATAGCTTAAGTCGTGGAAACCGCAGGAATACGCAATTTCCGTGATACTGTCGGAAGAAGTGCACAGAAGCTCACAGGCACATTCCACCCGGTAATAATTCAGATAATCAATGGGCGATTTGCCAATGATCGAGCGAAACACACGGCAAAAATGTTCCGGAGAGAGCTGCAGTACTTTTGCAAGGTCCGAAAGACTTAACTGTGAGGCATAATTTCTGCGGATATAATTCAGTACCTGTTTGATCTGGTCAGAATCCTGGACAGAATGTCTGGAAGAGGGAGTCAGTACTGTAAATAAATGTTCCCGGAGAATCTGTCCCAGCAGTTGCCACAGCATTCCTATGGTGAAAAATTCATAGCCGTTATTTTTATCTTTCATTGCAGCAAATAGGTCAGAGATGATCTGGCCGCAGGGAGTGCCTGCCGGATACAGAACATTGATCTGGGTCTCAGGGGAAAAGAGCCCGGCATATTTCTGCTGAAACAGTCTTCCGTAATTTTTGATAAGATGGTTCAGATCAAATACCAGACATTCATAGACGCAGTCTTTGGGGATTCCGCCATGTACAGCTCCGGAGGAGAGAAAGGAGGAATCCCCAGGATGCAGTGTGTAAGACTGCCCATCTGTCAACAACGTAAATTCCCCTTGCAGAACCAGTAGAAGTTCGCATTCTATATGCCAGTGGAAGGGCATTTCGTAACGGGGATGCAGCATATCAACATAATAGAGTTCTAACGGAAAGTCAGAAGTTCCTCTCGTCGTATTCTCATGGGAAGCCAGATATCTCATCATTCTATCCTTTCATAAATGAATCGTAACTATTTAAGAACCCATTCGTAAAACCGCTCTTTCAGGTCTTTCTTTTTGCAAATGTGGTCACAGAATATCAATATTGTCCAATATATAATCATTATAAGCAACGACACTACAAAAATGCAACAGTATAATACAAGTAACAAAATATAATACACGGAGGTATGGACATGGAAATCACAGGGATAAAAGATCAGATCTGCGATGTCTGTCACAAAATGTGGCAACTGGGATGGGTTGCGGCCAATGATGGCAATGTGTCTGTCAGACTGGACGATGGAACCTATCTGGCAACACCAACAGGGATGAGTAAGAGTTTCATCACCCCGGACAAACTGCTCAGGATCGATGTTGCAGGTAATGTTTTGGAGGGCTCGGAAGGACTGCGGCCGTCCAGCGAGATCAAGATGCATCTAAGATGCTATGAAAAGAGAGAGGATGTACGGGCGGTCGTACATGCACATCCTCCGGCAGCTACCGGATTTGCCGTGGCACATCGTCCGATGGACATGTACAACATGATCGAGGATGTGGCGGCCATCGGTGCGGTTCCACTGACACCGTATGGCACACCGAGCACGACAGAGGTTCCGGATGCCATTGAGCCTTATTTGCAGGAACATGACGTAATGCTGCTTGAAAATCACGGGGCATTGACAGTGGGAAGTGATGTGATCACCGCTTATTACCGTATGGAAAGTCTGGAACTGTGGGCGAAGATCACGATCAACGCAATCCTTCTGGGAGGAAGCTATGACATTGACCGGAAAAATATCGACAAACTGATCAACCTACGATCCTATTATCACATAACGGGAAAACATCCGGGATACAAGAAATTTAAGCATCCGCAGGATGGAACTCCTACGGACAGATAGGGGAAAGGAGTAAAGGATGGCTGCTTTTACGACAGTGCTTGCTTTTGACCTTGGAGCTTCCACAGGCCGTGCCATTTGTGCGGTCTATGACGGTGAGAGACTGCAATGGAAGGAGATCCACCGGTTCGATAATATACCGGCAGTAGAGAACGGGCATCTTCGCTGGAATATGGAGGCGCTGCTTGGGGAGATCTGTATTGCCATACAAAAGGCGGGAAAGACCGACAGTCTTGCTTTTGATACCTGGGGAGTGGATTTTGGATTGCTGGATACGGATGGAAAATTACTGGAGGATCCGGTTCATTACCGGGACGAGCGGACGAAGGACTGGCCCCGGCGTGTCGCACAGAAAATAGAACTTCACAGCCTGTATGCCAGAACGGGCAATCAGATTCTGGCAATCAATACACTGTTCCAGCTGCTGGCATTACAGGAGGAACAGCCGGAACTGTTAAGGCGGGCAAAGCACCTGCTGTTTATCCCGGATCTGTTGGCGGCAATACTGGGAGCGGATCTGACCTGGGAACGATCCATTGCTTCCACCAGCCAGATGTGGAATCCTGCTGCCGGAACCTGGGATTTGGAACTGTTGAGACAGATGGGAATAGATCCGGGATTATTCGGAGCCATGACAGATAGTGGCAGCATTACCGGAGCCTTGCCAGACGGCACGAAGATCATTGCAGTGGCAGGACATGATACCCAGTGCGCAGTGGCGGCCATGCCTGTGGCAGAGGGAGAAAGCGCAGCGTTTCTCTCCTGTGGCACCTGGAGCCTGATCGGCTGTGAACTGGAGACACCGATTCTGACGAAGGAGAGCTGCGACAGCGGTCTGTCCAATGAATACGGAGCCAATGGCAGGATTAACTATCTGAAAAACATTATCGGATTGTGGCTGATCCAGGAGAGCCGGAGAGAATATGCCAGACAGGGAGAGGAGTATAGCTTCGGAGAACTGGCGAAGCTGGCGGACGAAGCAGAGGCTTTTCACTGTTTTATTGATCCGGATGCACCGGAATTCGTGGCACCCGGAAACATCCCGGAGAGAATACAAAAGTTCTGCCGTAGAACCGGTCAGCCGGTGCCGGAGACAGTGGGAGAGACAGTGCGGTGCATTTACGAAAGTCTGGCGCTGAAATACCGATATGCTCTGGAGCAACTGGAAGGGATGACAGGCAAAAACTTCACAACATTGCATATCCTCGGTGGCGGAGCAAATGCAGGACTGCTCTGTCAGATGACGGCAGATGCCTGCAGACTTATAGTAAAAGCCGGCCCGGTGGAAGCGACGGCTCTCGGGAATATTCTTATTCAGTTGAAGGCACTGCATGCCATACATGATATCGACAAGGGCAGACGCCTGATTGCCGTGACAGAGAAAATAACAGAATATGCACCACAAAACAGAAAAAGAGACGCATGGGAAAATGCGTATCACAGATTTGTTACCATGATGCAAATGGAGAAAGAGAGGTAATTATGAGATACCCTAAGATTGGAATTCGCCCGGTAATCGATGGACGTTGGGGTGGCGTTCGTGAAAGCCTGGAGAATCAGACCTGTGAAATGGCAAAAATTGCCGCAAAACTAATCTCTGAGAATTTGAAATATCCGGATGGAACACCGGTACAATGTGTGATCGGCTGTACCACTATTGGAGGAGGTGCGGAGGCGGCCCGGGTGGCAGAACAGTTTCAGATGGAAAATGTAGTAGCAACCTTGTCTGTGACGCCCTGCTGGTGTTACGGAACAGAGACTTTCGATATGGATCCGAACACCATCAAAGCTGTCTGGGGATTCAACGGAACGGAGCGCCCCGGTGCGGTGTATCTGGCAGCGGTTATGGCGGCACATGCACAGCGTGGGCTTCCGGCTTTTTCCATCTATGGACATGATGTGCAGGATGCAAAGGATACGACAATTCCCGCAGATGTGTCGGAGAAAATCTTACGTTTCGCCAGGGGAGCTGTGGCCGTAGGCTGGATGACAAATAAGGCATATGTCAATATTGGAGCGGTAGCCATGGGCATTGCAGGCAGCTTTTGCGATCCGGATGTGCTACAGAAATATTTCGGGATCCGTGCGGAATGGGTAGATGAAGTGGAAATTCTCCGTCGTATTGCCATCGGCATCTATGATCCGGAGGAATATGAGAAGGCATTACAGTGGGTGAAAGCAAACTGCAGGGAAGGGTTCGACAAAAATCTTGGAAAAGATCTGCCGGAAGTCATCACAAAGTCAAAAATCATTCCTGCGGAAAAAGACTGGGAGTTTATTGTGAAGATGACATTGATTATCCGGGATATTCTGTTCGGCAATTCACGACTGGACGAGCTTGGCTGGCATGAGGAGGCTTTGGGACATAATGCTGTGGCCGGAGGTTTCCAGGGACAGAGACATTGGACGGACTGGTTGCCGAATGCGGACTTTACGGAAGCAATCCTTGCTTCTACGTTCGACTGGAATGGTCCCAAGGCACCGACTCCTTTTGCAACGGAGAATGATACCTGCAATGGTATTTCGATGCTGTTGGGACAACTGATTTCGGGAACGGCTCCCTGCTTCCATGATGTCCGTACCTACTGGAGCCCGGAGGCTTGTGAACGTGTTACAGGTCAGAAGCCGGACGGCGTGGCAGCAAACGGATTTATTCATCTGATCAATTCCGGTGCAACGGCGTTGGACGGGACTGGAGCGTGTGTGGACGAACAGGGCGACCATGTCATGAAACCTTTCTGGAAGATGACAGAGGAGGATATCCGGAAATGTCTGGATGTTACCGACTGGTGCAGGGCAGATTATGAATATTTCCGGGGTGGTGGATATTCCAGCCACTTTCGGTGTATTGCACAGATGCCTGTAACTATGCTAAGATTGAATATTATAGAGGGAATAGGGCCTGTACTGCAGATTGCCGAAGGATGGACAGCAAAATTGCCGGAAGAGATTCATCATGTGATTGATAAGAGAACAGATCCCACCTGGCCGACCACCTGGTTTTGCCCAAGACTGACCGGTGAGGGCGCTTTTACTGACGTATATAGTGTTATGGCAAACTGGGGGGCAAATCATGGCGTGACCGTATATGGACATGTGGGTGCAGACCTGATCACATTGTCCAGCATGTTGCGGATCCCGGTGACCATGCATAATGTGGACAGGGACAAAATCTATCGTCCTCATGCATGGACAAGCTTCGGAACACAGGATACACAGGCGGCGGATTATGCGGCATGCAGGCAGTATGGCCCTTTGTATCAATAAAATCACAGGAAGCAGAGAGAGGAATCCTATGGAGAATTGTCTGAAGGTAGGTATTTTAGGTGCCGGAAATATAGCTGGATCCATGGCAGAAGCGCTGAATGAGCTACAGAAGGAGGGAAAAGCCTGTGCTTATGCTGTGGCATCCCGTTCGCAGGAGAAGGCATTGGAGTTCGCACGAAAATGGAATATCACAAGAGCATACAGCAGTTACGAGGAACTGGCATCGGATCCGGAAGTGGACCTGATCTATATAGCAACACCACATTCTCTGCATTATGAGCAGGCAAAGCTCTGTATGGAACATGGCAAAAATGTTCTGGTAGAGAAGGCGTTTACAGCCAATGCAAGACAGGCTGAGGAATTATTTGCAATGGCAGAGGAAAAGAAGGTCTTTATTACAGAGGCAATCTGGACACGCTATATGCCAAGCCGTGAGATCATAACTGGGTTGCTCCGGGAGGGAGCGGTAGGTACACCGCAGATTTTGGAAGCGGAATTTTCCGTACAAAATTATGAAAATCCCAGGATGCATGATCCGATGCTGTGCGGAGGAGCACTATTGGATCTTGGAGTGTATGTACTGACAACGGCTTCCATGTATTTTGGAGATCATATTGTGAAGACGCAATCTTCCTGTGAGAAGTATCCGACCGGAGTAGATGCTGCAGATGAGATCCAGCTGACCTATGCGGATGGCAGTGCTGCGCAACTGCGCTGTTCCATGGTGGATAAAAAGAAAAACTGTGTAAAAATCTGTGGAACGAAAGGGTATATTTCCTGGGAGAGCAATAACAATCCCAGAAACCTGGAACTGTATAGCCCGGGAGGAATGCTGATCCGTAAAATCACGATTCCCACGCAGATCAATGGCTATGAATATGAAGTGCTGGCATGCCGGGAGGCAATCAGGAACGGGCAAAGAGAGTGTGAGAAAATGCCTCATGCGGAGACTCTTACGATCATGAAGCAGATGGATGAACTTCGGGCACAGTGGGGTGTGAAATACCCATATGATGAATAACGACAGAATCAAAAGAGCGGACCGTAAGGATCCGCTCTTTTGATAAGATAGCTATAGAGTATAATTACAGTATTACTTCTGTCAAATAAATAACAAAGAACACTTCTTTTTACAGAATCTAAAAATAAGTGAGTTTTTCGGCAAAACAAAAAAACAAAGTGCCTTTTTGCGAACCTGAGTGTCTCATACCTTTGCGTAAAATCCGCTATAATGAACTCATCAAGCAAACACATAAATGTGATTGAAGGAGGGTACTAAATGAAGAAGTTAAAATTAACAGCATTACTCGTAACTATGGCAATGACAGCGTCTCTTGCAGGATGCGGCAACAGCGCTTCCGAAGAGACGACAGACGGCACACAGTCATCTCAGGCGACAGCCACGCAGGAAGCTGCTGGTACGGAAACAGCAGAGAACCATGATCCCGTAACTTTGCGCTTCATGTGGTGGGGCGGTGATGAGAGAGCGCAGGCAACACTGGATGTGATCGACAAGTTCGAGCAGGAATATCCCTGGATCACGATAGAAGCGGAGTACGGCAGCAGTGATGGTTATCAGGAAAAGCTGACAGCGCAGCTGGTATCCGGTACGGTAGCAGACATTTTCCAGATGGGAACCGGCTGGATGCCCGGCTATGTAGAATCCAATGCAGGATACTTTGCAGATTTCAAAGATTTCTCAGATGTCTTTGATCTGTCTACCTTCGAAGAATCTATTTTAAAGAACAACGGACAGTTCGACGGACATCAGTACGGTGTACCGACCGGTATTTCCGGACATGCACTGATCTACAACAAGAATGCAGCTGATAAGATCGGTATTGACTTCAGTAGTGATTATACTTGGGACGATATTGTAGAAATGGGCAAGAAGGTCAAGGAGTATGATAAGGATATGTATCTGCTGACCATGGGAAGTTCTGAGCTGAATACCATGATCGTCCGCCCTTACTTACAGCAGTTGACCGGCAGCACAGTTCTGGTAAATGAGACCAAGAAGAGAGGTTTCGAGGAAAAAGATCTGGTGGAGGTACTGAACTACATTAAGACATTGTATGATGAAGGCGTTGCATCACCTATGTCTACTGTTATCGCATACGGCGCAGATCTGGGAACAGATCCTAACTGGATCAACCAGAAATATGTGGCAGCATTCGGATACTCCTCTACAGTAGAGACCTTGCAGGCAGCATGTCCCGATGGAAACTTTGCGGCAGGCAAGCTTCCGGTTATGACAAATGCCAAAGATGAAGGCTGGTACTGCAATGCGCCTCAGTATATGTGTGTCAGCGGTGCGAGCGAACATCAGGTAGAAGCCATGATGTTCTTAAACTACTTCTACAACAATGCAGATGCAGCCAAGATCCTGAAGACAGTCCGTTCCGTACCTCCTACCAGTGTAGGGCAGGAAGCATGTACAGAACTGGGCATTCTGGAAGGCATCGCCAAGGATAGCGTGGATATTATCCAGACCTATACAGGAACCAATGATCTGGGGCTGACCACAGAGGAAGAAGTAACTGCGATCCTGCAGGATGCAGCTACTCAGGTTGCTTACGGACAGGGTACTCCTGAAGACGTTGCCAAGTCAACGATCAGCCTTCTGGATAATTATCTGTCATCCAAGTAATCCCGGATCAGTTTCGGATTCGTACTACACAGAAATGATACTGGGGTATCCTGAAGGATTTCGGGATACCCCAGACATTTACGAGGCGGAGGTACTCTACATGACACCGAAAAAGAAAAAATTAAAAAAGAAGCAGTGGATCGGACTGGTATTCATTGCCCCCTGGCTGATCGGATTGATCGGACTGCAGGTATATCCTTTTGTTGCATCCCTGTTCTATTCCTTTACAGAATATAATATCATGTCCTCTCCGAAATGGATCGGACTGGCCAACTATGTGAAATTATTTACGGCGGATAATGAATTCTGGTATTCCGTAAAAGTTACTTTGATCTACACAATATTTACTGTACCCGGAAAATTAACAGTGGCTCTGATCGTAGCACTGGTTATGAATAAAAACATGAAGGGAATCAATTTCATTCGTACGATTTATTATATCCCGTCTCTGATCGGCGGTAGCATCGGTATTGCCATTCTCTGGAAGCTGATGTTCCAGGAGGAGGGTATTATCAATTCCCTGTTGAAAGCAATCCATCTGCCGACCCTGCACTGGCTGGGAGATCCCAAGACAGCATTACCGACGATCATTCTGCTGCAACTTTGGACGTTCGGATCTTCCTTCGTTATGTTCCTGGCAGCCCTGAAAAATGTACCGGCGGATCTGTATGAAGCAGCGGATATCGATGGAGCCAGCAGCTGGAAGAAATTCGTTAAGATTACATTGCCACAGATTTCCTCTATTATATTTTTCAATATTATCATGCAGACGATCACAGCATTACAAAGCTTTACCAGCTCACTGGTCATTACCAACGGAGGCCCGTTAAAATCTACCTACGTGTTGGGAATGAAGTTGTACACGGAGGCATTCTCTTTCTATAAAATGGGATATGCATGCGCAATTTCCTGGGTGATCTTCATTATGATCATGATCGTTACGATGATTTTATTCCGATTCTCTTCCATGATGGTATATTACGAAGATGGAAACGATTTTTAGGAGGAACATGAGATGAGAAAAAAGCTTAAAAAGAGAAACAGCGTATCCTGGGTGACCTACACAGTAGTACTTCTGATCGGACTGGCAATGTTGTATCCGATCATCTGGATGTTCTTCGCAACCTTCAAGAGCAATGCGGAGATCTTCGGATCTGTCAAACTGCTGCCGTCATCCTTCAGCTTCCAGAGCTATATTGACGGCTGGCATGTGAACAGCAAAATAACTTATACTACATTTTTCAAAAACAGCTTTGTGATGACGATCATCACTACGTTATTTACGGTATTATCCAGTGCGATTGTCGCTTATGGATTTGCCAGATACCAGTTCCCCGGAAAAAAGATTTTGTTTGGTATTCTGATTGCCACACTGATGCTTCCCGGAGCGGTAGTTATGATCCCACGTTATGCAATGTTCAATAAGCTGGGACTGGTGGATACTTACTGGCCGTTTTACTTACAGGGTCTGCTGTCCGTGAACTCGTTCTTTGTGTTTATGCTGATCCAGTTTATCCGCGGACTGCCAAGAGAACTGGATGAATCTGCTTATCTTGACGGCTGCAGTGATCTGAAGGTATTCGTGAAGATCCTTGTGCCACTGATGAAACCGGCACTTTTCTCCGCAGGTCTGTTTCAGTTCATGTGGACTTACAATGATTATACAAACGTGTTGATCTACATTAACTCTGTGAAAAAATATACCCTGTCTCTGGCTTTGAGACTGTCTTTGGATGCAGAATCCGTGGTTCAGTGGAATAAAGTAATGGCAATGTCCTTCCTGTCCATTCTGCCGCTGATCATACTGTTCTTCGCTGCACAGAAGTATTTTGTGGAAGGCATTGCCACCAGTGGTCTGAAGGGTTAAAGCTGAACCGGAATGCGGAAAAACACACAGGTTCCGAGTCCTTCTTTACTGTAAATATGAAGAGTGCTCTCAGAACCATAGGTCAGTGTCAGACGCTTGTTCACGTTGTCGAGTCCGATACGCGTGGAAGCGTCTGACATAAGATCTGATCTCAGCTTCTGAAGTTTGTCTTTTGGAATTCCCACACCATTGTCGGTTATTGATATATGGATCCAATCATCCCGTTTAAAAATCTTAATTTTTACCATTCCCTGGCGATTGCCGGGACGCAGCCCGTGACTGATACTGTTCTCTAAAAGCGGCTGAAGCAGGAGACGCTTAAACGCATGCGGCAGTACAGAATTGTCGATTTCTTCAAAGTAATAAAAACTGTCGGGAAAACGGAACTTCTGTATTTCCACATATTTATGGATATAAGTGATCTCATCCTGAATAGATACCGAAACCTGTGGATTGGCCAGAGAGTAGGAGAGAATATCCGACAGATTGCTGATGATCGTATTGGCGGTGGAAGGACCGCCTGCTATTTTGTAGACTTCGAAATCCAGGGTCTGCAGGGTGTTGACCATAAAATGTGGGTTGATCTGTAGCTGTAGGGCGCTGAGCTCCGCAGCCTGTTTTTTGTATTTCTGCTCTGCCAGCTGGCTGTTTAAAAATGTGGTATTTAAGAACATGCGGATGACATTGTTCATGATCAGGCTGTATTCGTCATCCGGCTGGTCTGCCGGAGAGTCTTTTTCAGTAGGGTAGATACCCTTTTCCGCATTACCGAACAGATCAATCACTGACTGGATCTGTCGGAAATTATCCCTTGTGATCTGATAAGAGAACAGGAAGATAATGAACAGGGTAAACAGCAGCATGATCAGCGGCAACAGCAGATTCTGTGCACAATAGAGAATAATGGCGGAAACAGGAACCAGCTGCACCGTATAATATCGGTAGGTGGGTTGATATATCACATAAGTAAGATAGAAATGATGATCTACCTTTTCCCAGTGAAAGCCATCCGTCAGTGTGGAAAGATCCACTCCGGAAAAGTCGGGAACAGAAGAGAAACCCTGAGAAGCCAGAAGATTCTGTTCGCTGTCCAGGAGAAACATACCGTGTTTCCAGGATGTGGATTTTGCAGACATCATTTTTTCCAGCTCTTCCAGAGACAGGTTGGATACCATGACACCATCCAGATAAGAGAAACGCTTATATACCGTCAGTACATTTTCTGATGTTGATGAGGTGGAATTCTTCATTGCCCGGGGGACAATATATGTGTCCTGATCTTCCGGAAGAGAGGTATAAATATCATACCAGCCGGCGTCCACATCGCTGCTCAGAAAACGGATCGTCTTGTCCGAAGAGAAAAAGATATTATTGTCATCCAGATAAAGATAAAGGCTGTCCACCAGTGGATGGGAGGCGGAGATACTGCCGAGGAAGGTCTTGATACTGTTTAGGAAGACATAGTCGGTGTAAGTAGTCTCTCTGTTGTAGAGAATCTTGCGCATGGATAAGAGTAGCTGGGAATTCAGTGTGATCATTTCCTGCTGGGAAGTGCATACATCCATGGTATTTTCCAGATCCAGACAGAAATCATCCGTAGTGGACTGGGTGGTCTCTTTGATGGCCTGTAGCTGGGAGGTTGCGGTAAGGATCATGATGCATATAAACAAAAGACCGGTAGGAATCAACAGGAGAGAACTCCATACTTTTAAGCGTTTTAAGAAAAATCGGTGCATCATGATAACGGTCCTCTGTTCTCAGGGTTTACTTCCGGCTGTTTTCCTGCACGGAATTCCTGTGGTGTGATCCCATAATATTCCTTGAAATTACGGGTGAGATTTTTGGGGTTCAGATATCCGACGGCATCTGCAATTTCGTAGAATTTGACAGATCGATCCGACAGCATCCGCATGGCCTGCTCCATCCGTACCTGTAGCAGATAACGGGAGAAGCTGACACCGGTATCCGCTTTGAAAGCGGAAGAAAGATAAGCCGGTGAGTAGTGTACCAGAGAAGCAGCCTCTTCCAATGTTGCAGTCTTATAATCGGATTTGATATAGTTTTTCACAATCGCCACATAATCTGCCTCGTCTGCATTGACTTCGTAAGGCAGATAATGGCCCTTCTCACGTTTGTCCAGGGTTTTCCGGATGCGTTCAAAGCAGGCAGACATGGCGTCATATTTCATTGGCTTGATCAGGTAGTCCGTGACATGATTGATAATTGCTGCCCGGGCATATTCAAAATCCTGATAGGCGCTGAAAAAGACGACGATGATATCTTCGTTTTTCAGCTTCTGCGACAGTTCGATACCGGTCATGACCGGCATCTGGATATCGGTCATAACGACATCCACCTGTGGGTGGGCATTGATATATTCCAGGGCTTCTTTCCCATTGGTAAAAGAAGCAACGACTTCAAAGCCGAAGTTGTTCCAGGGAAAAAGATGAATGATTCCTTCCAGAATACGGGGTTCATCATCTACGATGATTACTTGATACATATCAGGTTCCTCACGTGTAAGGTAATATTCAGATAACACGCAGATTATAACATATTTCAAAATAGAATACAAAGCATTCAAAACGAGGAGAAGACAAATGAACGAAAAGAAAATAAAATTGAAAACCGGTGAAATCTGGCAGGAGAGACTGGTGGCAGGCAATGGACACAGCGGAGTGATATGTTCCTGTGAACCCTATGAAGAGGTACTGACCTATCAGAATATAGAACTGCTGATGCCGACAGAAGAACCCAGAATGACTCCGCCGGAAGTGGGAAGTGAGCTGCAGGAGGCCAGACAGGCAGTGCTGCATATGGATGATACTTGGAATGTGCATGGCAGAAAAAGAACATATCTTTATGCCTTTCACCCGGGGATGCAGCTTCGGATCACGACACCGCAGCAGGAGATCAAAGCGTACAGCTGTCGGATGGTAGGAGAGACCGGGGAGGTCATTATGGACTATCGGGATAAGACAGGGGACTTCAGCCGGCATACATTTGTCTCCAGAGAGGATTGTGTGGTGACACAGTATCTGGCAAATGAAAAAAAGGAGCTTCCGGAACTGACGATTTCCATAGACCCACCGGAGAGCCTGCCTAAATTCGGAGTAAAAAAGCGAGGAATCGGACCGGAAGTAAATATGAAATATGAACTAGTCTATGATAAGGCGGCCTCTTATCTCGGACAGGCAGCTCATTATCCGGTATTTTCGGACAGTGAATTGCAGGATAAGGGATATGTGACCATGGTACGGGTCCTGCATATGGGAGGAAGTAAAAGTCTGGAACAGACGGAAGGCAAAAAAAGAATCCATATCAGAGGGGCACGGGCGGTCTGGATCCTTGCGAAAACGGCTGCCCAGGTCGAAATGGGAGAAATGGAAGATTTTCCGGGGGTGAAAGCACAGGAATGCATCGATGCGGTACTGGCAGATCTGGAGAGAACTGTGGCAAAATACCGGACAAAAGAAGGCTGTTGGGATTATGAGAGTGCGTTGGCACTGCAGAAGGAACAGCAGAGGGAGACCTATGGTACGGTAAGTTTTCATCTGGGAGAACAGACAGCGGATTCCGGAGAGGAAGGAATAGAAAAGGAGACCAATACGGAACTGTTACAGCGGCAGAAAAATACGCCGCAGATGTTGCAGGAACTGGTGGAACGGATCTACCGGACAGGCAGATATGTGCAGGCAGCCTGCGCCGGATATTCCGCACCAAGACTGTGCGGACTGTGGACAGGGGAATGGAATCCCGGCTGGAGCGGAGCCTATACGATGGATGCCAATGTGAATATTCAGGTATCCGGTATGAATACCGGGCACATGGAAAAAGCGGCCTGGGGATATATGTATTTTATCCTCCGCCAGATCGGGGACTGGACAGAGAATGCAAAAGCTGTTTACGGCATGTGGGATGCCCTGCTGGCACCGGTGAATACCGACGGTAATCGGGCAATTATGGTAGAGTATGATATTGACTATCCTTTCCAGTACTGGAATGCCGGGGCTTCCTGGCTGATGGTGCCGATCTTTGAGTACTGGCAGTGCTTTGGTAACCGGCAGATCCTACTGCCGGAGGATCTGGCCAAAGCCTGCGGAAAACAAAGCCTGGATCTGGAACAGGAGATTCTCCGCCCCCTGCTGTGGAAGATTTTTCACTTTTGGGAGCAGTTGTGTACACCGGAATATTATACGGACAAAGAAGGACAGCCCCATTATAAAAAGGGAAAGATATTTCTGGAAGACGGAGAACGGTATCTGATCATTCCATCCTATTCTCCGGAGAATCATCCCATTGGTTATACCAGTACGATCACTGCAAATGCAGCCATGGATATTGCGGCTGCGTCCGATGTATTGCGTATGATCAGGGAACTGGAGGAGAGGATCGGTGATGAACGATCGATGGAGCGTCTGACAGCCTGCAGAGAACTTGCAAAAAAGCTGCCGGAATATCAGGCGGACGAGACCGGAGGCTTAAAAGAATGGTCACTTCCACAGATGCGTGACAATCACGAGCACCGCCACATCAGTCATCTTTACTGCGCATGGCCGGGAGTGGAGACCCAGCATGATGTAAGACTTGTGGAAAGCTGCAGACAGGCCATCAGGAATCGAAATACAGGGAATGTCGGCAAGGATGATACGGCCTCCCATGGCTGGCTCCATAAGGGACTGGTGGCTGCCAGACTGAAGGACGGTGAAGGCCTTGGAGAGATCCTTCGTCTGCTGGTGCACAGTGACATTTTCTACAGTAGTCTTCTGACGGATCATAATACGGATCGCTGCAGAGGCGTCTATTGCACGGATACGATCCTTGGATTGCAGGGAATTATTCAGGAAGCGCTTGTATATTCCGAACGGGGCTGGATTGAATTCCTTCCGGCACTTCCGGAGGAGTGGAAGCAGGGCAGTGTGGATGGTCTGATGGCCAGAACAAGAGTCTGCATCCGAAGACTTGCATGGGATCTGGAAAAGAAGATACTGGAAGCAGAACTGGAAGCTTATGAGGATCAGGAGGTCAGAATTTCCTGCCCGGTATTGCAATACGATGCATGTTATTATCTAAAACAGGGAGAACTGCGCAGGATCTGGATTTAATCCACCGGATCCTGGAGCTGCCTGCGGTATTCATTGGCAGTGATGCCGTAATGTTGTCTAAACGCCTGGGTGAAATGCTGGGATGTGGAGTAATTCAGTTTCTCCGCAATCTGCGTGATGCTCAGGCGTTTGTCTGTCAGATAGATTTTTGCCGCAGACATTCGGGCTTCCTGTTTTTTCTGCTGAAAGGTCTTGCCGTAATATTTTTTCAGGAACCGTTCCGTCTGGCGGACACTTAACCCAAGAGTCTTTGCCAGGTTTTCCAGAGTAATGGTCTCGTAATGATAGAGAAAGGCCCGTTCGATGATCAAGGTCTTACCGTCAATGAGATTGGAGGGAGCAAAGTGCTGTTTAGAGAAACGGTTTCCCTCGTAATTACGGACAACTTTTACAAGACACTGTTGTAACAGAGCCTCTACCTGAATCATGTAACCGGTATATTTATATTTTAATTCATAGAAGAGCTGCTCCATCAGTACACCAAGATTCTGGGTATCCGGACCAATCCAGAATCTTTTTTTCAGAAATTTGTCCGCAGTGCTGCCGGAAAAAACGAGGAGAGCATCTTCTTCCTGCAACTGAAAATAGATAGAATATTCCGTCATGGGATCCATAGGGCTTGGAATCTGCTCGTGCTCCACATGGGGGCCTGTCATATATAGTGTGCCAGGCGTAAGCTCATAAGAACTGCCATCAATGACTGCCTGCCCGAGCCCATTAGGGATGTAGTGCAGTTCATAGCTGTTGTTACCGTGGCTGTGGCGTGGCAGTGGCTTAAAAAAGTGTTCGAAAGCAATATTCAGAATTAGAAAAGTTGTGTTGTCGATAGTGGTTTTCACATCGAGACCATAGATGGTATTGTTCGTTGCCTGATTCATGGAGCCTCCTGCTGTCCGGATTTACTGTGACCTGTCTGATGATATTAAGTGTAGCAACGGCAAAGAAAAAAGTCAAATAAAAAAGTACGATAACACGACAAATACACACAACTTATGTCGCAAATATGTCTATTAATCGTATATTTGTAGGATTAGAATGAATGTATCACAGCAACCCACACGGGGAGAGAAAATATGACAGAAGAACATATAATATTTTATTTTTAAGGAGGTTAACAGATGGACAGACAGGAAATGAAACAGAAAAAGATGATGGGAGCAATTCTTCCGGGCAACAGCACAGTAGAACTTAGAGAATTCGATATGCCGAAGCCGGGACATGGACAGGTTGTGGTCAAGGCAATGGCTACAACTATCTGCGGCAGTGATATCCGCTGCATCTACAGGGAACATGTGGGAAAAGGTCCGGAAGGCTATATTCCCGGAACCGTGGCAGGTCATGAACCCTGTGGTCTGATCGTAGAGGAAGGAGAAGGCCTGAAGAGATTCAAGAAGGGCGACCGTGTTATTATTTATCACATTTCCGGATGTGGTGTATGTAACGATTGCAGAAGAGGCTATTATATTTCCTGCAAGAGTAAATTCCGTCAGGCATACGGATGGCAGAGAAACGGTGGCATGGCACAGTACATTCTGGCAGATGAGAAGGATCTGATCGCATTGCCAGATGAACTGACCTACAAGGATGGAGCACAGGTGGCCTGTGGTTTCGGTACCGTATATGAAGCTATCGAAAAGGTAGGTGTCAGCGGCAATGATGCAGTACT
This sequence comes from Waltera sp., assembly GCF_046969025.1. Classification (NCBI taxonomy): domain Bacteria; kingdom Bacillati; phylum Bacillota; class Clostridia; order Lachnospirales; family Lachnospiraceae; genus Waltera; species Waltera sp. The sequence goes on from NZ_JBKVQF010000008.1 coordinate 74,222, forward strand.
GGTAACCGGTCTGGGGCCTGTCGGCCTGGCAACACTGATGTTGGCAAAAGCATTGGGAGCCAATATGCTCATCGGCGTAGAGACGAATCCGTACCGTATTGAACTGGCAAAGAAGATGGGACTGGCTGATTATGTATTTGCACCGGATGAGGCTTATGATCAGATCATGAAAGTGACAAACGGCAATGGTGTGGAGAGAGCGTTCGATGCCAGCGCCAGTGATCCAGGAAGACAGCTGGCAATCCGTGCTACCAGAGAATGGGGCCGGATCGCATTCGTGGGAGAGGGAGGTACCTGTACCTTCAATCCCAGTCCGGACATTATTCATGGTCAGAAGACAATCTACGGCAGCTGGGTAACATCGCTGTGGAGAATGGAAGAACTGGTAGAAAGACTGGTGCGTTGGGGAATTCATCCGGAAGATCTGATCACGGACGAATTCCCTCTGGAGCAGGCAGGGGAAGCTTACAGACTGATGGCAAGTGGAAACTGTGGCAAGGTAGCAGTGGTATTTCCCGAAGACTAAGGGAAGAAAGGTTATCATATGGCAGAAATCATAGAACAGAGCCGGATCCCAAAGCGGACTCTGGTGGACGGATCTAAGGTACCGGCAATCGGACTTGGAACCTTCGGATCCGATAAATATAACAGCGATCAGATTGCAGAAGCTGTATATGGCGGCATCCGGGCAGGATATCGTATGATCGACTGTGCTTCCGTATACCAGAATGAGAATCGTATCGGAGAGAGCATCGAGCGTGTCCTGAAAGAAGGAATCGTGGACAGAGCGGATTTGTTTATCACCTCCAAAGTATGGAATGATATAGCCATGAGCAAAACTCCACATACTCAGTATTTATGCATGTTTGCGAGGCATGGCAACCTCTTTTATCACTCCAAATTTATAGTAACAACCAGCTCCAAATGGTATAATTAAGTTGTCAAAATCAATTCACCGAGAGGAGCTGATTGTTATCTATCGTCAAGAAATTTTGAAAGACATCCGTCTTTTCACTTCACAACCAGTTGCAAAGTTTTACGATTCACTTTTTCTGAATCTCGATTTATCCTTTGTCCCTGAATTCCCTAAAACCGGACGAAAAGGCTTTTCCAATCATGCCATGATTTGTTCGTTTATCGTTATGAAATGTGAAGGCTTTTCAATGATTACGGATCTTGTTGATTATCTTAACAACAACCTTCTAATCGCCCATTACTGCGGTTTTGATATTTCTGCTCCGTTGCCTTCTTACTGGACGTTTGATCGTTTTCTAAAACAGCTTGATAACGGTGTACTTTCATCCATTATGAAATCCCAAGTTCTTTATCTTTCAAAACAAGGTATTGTTGATACATCTTTTATTGGTTTGGACTCTACTCCGATTGCTGCAAACACTTCACAGAATAATCCTAAATCTTTTCTATCCAACAAATTTAAGCCTGATAACCAGCCCAAAGCAGATACTGATTGCAAACTTGGCGTACATACTGCTTCTAACCAAACAAACGAGAAAAAGTATGAATTCTACTGGGGGTACAAAAACCACGTCCTTGTTGACTGTATTTCAGGTCTTCCCATTTATGAACTGACCACTACCGCCAATGTCCATGATTCCACTGTTGCGCTTGATATTTTGGCTGACACACATACCTTTCTGCCGATAACCGAATGTACCTTCCTTGCTGATAAAGGCTATGATGTTAAAAATATCTATAATCAGGTACAGGAACTCTACCAAGGCGAATGTATTATTCCATTAAACAAACGATCCACCAAAAATCCAAAACTTCTTCCACAGGGAAATCCTGTCTGCGATGCCGGGCTTGCCATGTGGAAGGATGGTAAATTTTCTGATAATGGACGTACACGCCAAAAATTCTGCTGCCCACTAAAATCAAGCAAAGACGCTGATTGTCCCTGCCATCACAAAAATTTTTACAACGGCAAGAAGCATCGCGGCTGTACAAAATACATCACCATTCCCGATGATTTAAGACTCTCCGTCGACAGAGACAGCAAATATTTCAAAAGTAATTACTCTCTTCGTACAGAATGTGAAAGATACAATTCACGTTTCAAAAATACAGGGCAGGAACGTATGTGGGTAAGAAATAAATCATCTGTTACCAACTTGAATACAATTGCCCATATAAGTCTGTTAGCGGTTGCTGTTGCGGCAATCACCACCGGCACAGGGCAATCCTATCGTAAGCTTAAAGCTGTAAAGCGGATCGCATAATAAAGAGCTATTCATATCTCCCCATTTGCGTAGGTTCTGGACTTACGTCAGCTTTGCTATGTCATAAATTCCCATTCTTTCCGATTTGCAAAAGCTAACTGCCAAATCCAACTGTTAAATCAATTCGTTTTGCTCATCTCTCTGGAATGATATGCACAATAGAGTGAAGGAGTCCTGTGAGAAGAGCCTGAAGGATCTGCGGGTATCTTATCTGGATCTGTATCTGGTGCACTGGCCTTTTCCCAATTATCATGCTCCCGGCTGTGACGGAGATTCCCGTAATCCGGATTCCAGGCCGTTTTCTGTGACAGAATTTCTGAATACTTGGAGACAGTGTGAGGCACTGGTGGAAGAAGGCAGGGTAAAATACATTGGCATGTCTAATATGACAGTACCGAAACTTCAGGCAGTATTGCCGCTGTGCAGGATTCAGCCGATGTTCTTAGAGATGGAATTGCATCCCGGATTTCAGCAGCCGCAATTGTATGACTATGCACTGTCACAGGGGATTCAACCCATCGGTTATTGCCCCATCGGATCTCCCTCCAGACCGGAGAGAGACCGGACGGCAGAGGATATAGCAGATACCCGGATGCCGGAGATTATGGAGATTGCGGAGCATCATCACGTACATCCTGCTATGATCTGCCTGAAGTGGGCGGTACAGAGAGGACAGATTCCGATTCCTTTTTCAGTAAAGGAATATCAATATGTGGATAATCTGAAATGCATCACAGAAGATCCCTTGACAGAGGAAGAGATGGAGACAATCCGGAAAGCAGACAAGAATTGCCGCCTGATCAAAGGTCAGGTATTTCTGTGGCCCGGCGCAACCGACTGGCAGGATCTGTGGGATGTGGACGGAGAAATCACGTCATGAAAGGGGTAAGCGCATGTTAAAAGGAATTCCGAAGATATTATCTCCCGAGTTATTAAAGGTACTTTGTGAAATGGGACACAGTGACAGACTGGTTATCGCAGACGGTAATTTTCCGGCTGAGTCCATGGGGAAGGATGCAATCGTGATTCGGATGGACGGACATGGTACGACTGAGATTCTGGATGCCATTTTGCAGGTGTTTCCATTGGATAGTTATGTGGAGCATCCGTTGAATCTGATGGAGGTGATGCCCGGGGATCCGATGGAGACGCCGATCTGGGAGAATTATGAAAAAATCATCGCAAAACACGATTCCCGAGGTGGCAGTGCCATTGGACAGATCGAGCGCTTTGCCTTCTATGAGGAGGCAAAAAAGGTCTATGCCATTATTGCAACCGGAGAGAGTGCACTATATGCCAATATCATGTTACAAAAAGGTGTGGTAACAGAATAAGGCAGCTGATAAGAACAGGAGCAAAAGCATCGGCGGTAAGCGGATGCTTTTGCTGTTAAGAAAAACATGTTAGAATACAGTCAGGATCAGGGAAATGTGTGCAAAAAAATATATAATAACAGGAAAAAAGGAGAAATGGCATGAGTAGGTTATGGTATGATCATCCGGCATCGGAATGGGAAGAAGCTCTTCCTATAGGAAATGGCAGAATCGGTGCCATGGTCTACGGAGGTACGGACAGAGAACGGCTCCAGGTAAATGAAGAGAGCATCTGGCTGGGTGGACCTGTAAACCGTCACAATCCCGATGCAAAAGCAAACCTGCCGAAGATACGACAACTCCTTCGGGACGGCAGAATTCCGGAGGCTGAGCATCTGATGGAGACCGCATTATCGGCCTGCCCGGAAGGAATGCATCCTTATCAGACACTTGGGGATGTACAATTTTTCTTTGATGGGATCGAAGGCGGCAGAGAACGGAAAAGCGGTAAACTGCGGGATATGATCCTCTGTGAAGGAACAAAACATTATGAGAGATGTCTGGATCTGGAAACGGCAATCTGCCGGACAGAGTTCACTGTTGGTGACAGTATATATGAGAGGGAAATATTTGCTTCTCACCCGGCGGACTGTCTGGTGATGCGCTTCCGCACAAGGGGCAAGGGGAAAGTGAATTTTCTGGCGAAACTTCGAAGAGAGAGCTGGTTTGATGGAACTTGTAAGGTTGGAGAGAATGGCATAAGACTTTATGGCAATCTGGGAAGAGGCGGATATGAATTTGCCATGGAACTGCGTGCTGTGTCTACTGGCGGACGGATTTTGACCCAGGGGGAATGTCTGAGGGCAGAAGGGGCAGAGGAAGTGGTGCTGTGGTTTACTGCAGATTCCACTTATCACTACAGTACACCAGAAAAGGATCGGTATGCGGAAGCGTATCTGAAAGCTGGCAGGGAACTGCCTGTGGGGCTGGATGAAGAACTGACTGGCTCTGCAAGAACAGAGTTCCTATACCAGATGGCAATGCAGACACTTCTGGCAGAGAAAATGGATCAGCGCCTAAAGGCGGCGATGCTTCTGTCTTATGATACCCTTAAAGCAGAGCATGTGGCAGATCATAAATCTTTATATGACCGTTTTGTTTTTGAAGTAGAAGGCGCAGAGCGGTACGAGAATCTGCCTACGGATCTGCGCCTTGAGAGACTTCGGAAAGGGAAGCAGGAGCAAACAGAACAGACAGAAGACGTGGGATTGATGAAACTGCTCTATGATTATGGACGCTATCTTACGATTGCTGCCAGCAGGGAGGGAGGACTGCCGACCACACTGCAGGGACTTTGGAATTATGAATTTTTCCCGGCATGGGACAGTAAGTATACCATCAATATCAATACAGAGATGAACTACTGGCATGTGGAAAACTGCAATCTGCCAGAGTGTCATATTCCCTTATTTGAATTGTTAAAAAAGGTGCAGAAGAACGGCAGATATACCGCCAGAGAAATGTATGGGTGCCGGGGATTTGTGGCGCATCACAATACGGATATTCATGGAGATACCGCACCACAGGATACATGGTATCCCGGGACTTACTGGGTGATGGGAGCAGCATGGCTGTGTACGCACCTATGGATGCATTACCGCTATACAAAGAATCTGGTATTTTTACGGGAAGCTTTCCCTGTCATGGCAGAGGCAGCACTATTCTTTGTGGATTATCTGGAAGAAAAAGACGGATATCTGGTGACAAATCCTTCTGTTTCACCGGAGAATACATATATCCTGCCGAATGGACAAAAAGGATGCTGCTGCATCGGTGCAACCATGGACAATCAGATTCTGAGAGATCTGTTCAGAGGATGCCTGGGAGCCTGGAAGGAACTGGGAGAACAGGTACCGGAAGCCTGTGAGATTCCGGAAGTCGGTGACATAAAGGAACTGATGGGAACAATCCGCAAAATATACGACAGACTGCCGCCAAACAGGATCGGCAGTGACGGACGCCTGATGGAATGGATGGAGGAATACGAGGAAGCAGAACCCGGACACCGCCATATTTCCCATCTGTATGGGCTGTACCCCGCCGGAGAGATTACTGTAGACGGCACCCCGGAACTGGCTGAGGCCTGCCGCAAGACCCTGGAATACCGCCTGTCCCACGGCGGCGGACATACCGGATGGAGTAGGGCATGGATCACGAATCACTATGTCAGCCTGTGGGATGCTGAAGCAGCATATGACAACATCCGGAAGATGTTGGAGGTCTCGACCTATCCTAATCTGTTTGACAAACATCCTCCGTTCCAGATTGACGGCAATTTTGGGATCTGCGCTGCCATGAATGGGATGCTGGTTCAGAGCAATGAGGAGAGAATCCTGCTTCTCCCTGCATTGCCGGCTGCATGGAAGACCGGCTCCGTACGGGGAATGCATCTGATAGGAAATCTGGAACTTTCCATGAGCTGGAAAGACGGAAGAATCACTGGTGCCGTTTTTACTGCATATTCGGATGTGGATACTGTGGTGAAATATAAGGAGACCGAAAAAAGACTGCAATTAAAGGAAGGTGAGATCAAAGATATAATGCAGTATTGACAGGTAAAAAAGTAGTGGATTGATGTACTTAGGGCTGGCTGTCGCACCAGCGACTTGGTACAATACCTAGGGAAAGATAATCAGTTACGAAAGAATATGGCAGGAAGCATACATAAAAGATTGTTGGGAATATCAGCAGGAAAAGTGTCCGGGAATAGCATTATCCCAGCTTGATAAAGTATTGTATCGGCTGGACAAGGAGAAGGGCAATAAGGTAATATATTAATGCATGCTGGAACGGAAAAGGCGGATTCCTCCGATGGAAGGAATCGTCTGCGGAATGGAGATTAGTATGGAATATATATCAGATGTACAGGCAAAACAGATGATCCTGGAGGTAGGCCGGAGGATGTATCAGGGCGGCTTCGTGGCGGCGAATGACGGGAATATCTCCTGTAAGGTGGGGGATAACGAGATCTGGGCGACACCCACGGGAGTCTCGAAAGGCTTCATGACAGAGGACATGCTGGTTAAGCTGGATCTGGAGGGGAATGTGTTGGAGGGAACGCACAAGCCTTCCAGCGAGATCAAGATGCACCTCAGGGTATTTAAGGAGAACCCGAAAGTACAAGGCGTGGTACATGCACATCCTCTGACGGCGACGGCGTTTGCCTGTGCGGGCATCAGTTTGGAGGAGCCGGTGCTGATGGAAGGGGTGCTGTTACTGGGCTGTGTGCCGTTAGTGCATTTTGCCCTGCCGGAAGCGGTGGCACCCTATTGTCGGGAATACAATGCTGTATTACTGGCAAACCATGGCGCACTGACCTGGGGGGATAATCTCATGCAGGCCTATTACCGTATGGAGACTACGGAATATTATGCGAAGATACTGATGATGAATAATTTTATCTTAGGAAAAAAGACCCTGCTATCCCAGGGACAGGTCGATGACATCATTCGCATCCGTGCAGGATGGGGCATTACCACGGGCGGCAGACCCATCGGACCGGAGAGCGCGCAGAATCTGGAGGATATCTGTATCTCCCGGAAAAATAAATAAGCTATAGGGAAAACAAATGGCTGTGAAGAGGTGATTTGTTTTCCCGGGCATATTAGTGCGATAGCACGAATTTGTGAATTTATACATGAGTTTATAATAGAAGGCAGTGTTAGAGACTTCTGCGAAAGCAGCCTCCAACAGGGCCTTCTTTTTGTGCTTAATTTGCGTAATTACATAGAAGCAGGCAGGGGGAAAAGCTTCTACAGGACACAGATTTTTCACAGACTGAACACTTTTTCAATACAAAATCCAACTATACTTGAGAAAACAACGGAAATTGGACGGAATAGCAATTGGAGGTTCGCCGTGAAGAACAAAGAGATCAAACAGATATTTTTTTCCCGAAAGAAAAACAAAAAATGGATCATCGTTGCGCTGGTACTGGTACTTACGCTGGGCGGCGGTTCTGTGGCAGCAGTGGTGATATTACATAAAAACAACAGTCAGTCGGAATTTTCCATGCCGGGTAATATGGCGGGACTGACCTTCACGGAGGATATGATTGCTGCGTCAGGTGTTACCAATGTCGGTATCACGGAGGCGAGCTTTGACGTGGAAAATCTGACAACAGAGTTAGAGATCGAGGAAGTCTACGCGGTCTCCGGGGAAGAGGTAACGGCAGGAGATAAGATTTTAAAGCTTACGGAGGACAGTGTGGAGGAAGCCAGAAAAGAACTGGAGAGAGCGCTGGAGGATGCGGAGCTTGCGTATCGTACCGGAGCCATTGAACATGAGCAGAACCTGATCACAGCGGAGTATACGAGAGACAGTGCCATTCTCACCGGACAACAGGCTAAGGATGTCTATGATGAGACGGTAGCAAGTCTGCAGAGTGCTGTGACCAGGGCGGAAGAGGAATTGCAGGATGCGGAGGATGATATAGCAGAGTATGAATCCTATGTGAATGACGGTTCCTATAAGAGCTATTTCAAGGTGGATGAATATCAGGCAATCTATGATGAGAACCTGAAAGCCCTGACGGACAAGATGGATGAGTGGGGCATCAGTTGGTCTCAGGTCACCGGCAGTGGTGGTGGATCAACGCAGCTGAGTGCTGATGTTTCCGGAAATAATGCGCAGCCTCAGAGCGGCGGAACTTCCAACGCCAGCATTTTGGCTTCTCTTTACAGTATTCTGGAACAAAATCTGAAAGATTTGGAGGAAGCAGAAGATAAATATGAGGATGCAGTCACCAATGCTTCTTTTAACTTACAGACATTGCAGTTAAAGCTTTCCAGTCTCCAACAGGCCGTCACGGAGGCGAAGGAAAATTATGAGATCCAGCAGGCGCAGGCAAAGCTGACCTATGAGACTTCCCTGTCCGGCGCAGAACGGGCAGAGAGCGATTATAATACTACGGTGGAAAAAGTTAAGTCCGATCTGGCAGCTCTGAAAAGTACTTATGAAGATGCCAAAGAGAATCTGGAACTGTTTGAAAGCAGTGTGGGAGACGGATATTTCTATGCCTCGGAGGACGGAACGATCCTGCGGACCATGGTGCGGGCGGAGCAGGCTCTGACTTCCGATGCAGTGGTATTCGTTTACAGCAATCCGAAGGAGCTGACGGTCACCGTATCGGTAGATCAGTCGGATATTACAAAACTGACTGTAGGCGACAGTGCTTATGTGCAGTCCTCCGCAGGCAGCGGATATACCGGTGTGATCACAGCCATTGATCCGGTATCCTCGTCTAGCAGCCGTACCAGTGTCACTTACAGCGTGACGGTACAGATCAATGTAGAAGATGAGGAGGACAGTTTAAGTGCCAACGAATCCGTCACCGTAGTGTTCGGCATGAAGGAGGAAGAGATCGAACAATTACAACAGAGACAGCGTATGCAGGGAGGACAGACACAGTCATGAAATTAAAAAGACCACATTTTGATAAACTGAAATCCCTCACGAAGAAGCAGAAAAAACTGATCCTGGCGGGGATCGCACTGTTTCTGCTGATTCTGGCGGCCAGTTATACCGTGTTCATCGCACCGTTACTTCAGAAAGAACAGTGGATCTACAAGGAAGAGACCGTGGAGCGTGGTACTTTAAAGGTAGGTGTTACTGAGAGCGGCTCTCTGGAATACAACACAAAATCCATAGATTACAATCTGGATCTGGACGTCAGTGACGATGACGAGGATGACAGTGAGGAAGATGACGATGATACCGTACAGAAATATCTGAAGATAGAGGAGATCTATGCTGCCAGCGGGCAGCGTGTCACCGAAGGCGAGGAACTGCTGAAATTCACGGAAGACAGCGTGGAGGCGGTTCGGGCGCTGTTGCAGAATGCGGTAGTGGAGGCGCAGGCAGACTATGCGGAGGCAGAGAGTACCTATGAATTGTCCCTGCTGGAAGCCCAGACCGACTACGATACCCAGAAGATCAGTGCTTCCTATGCGGCATCCATCCGCAATACTTCCGGTACGAGCGTGACGAACAAAGTGGCATCTCTGCAGGTACAGCTGGAGCAGAAGCAGGCGAATACAGCTTCTCTGCAGGAGAAGCTGACAGAAACTCAGGAAGATTATCAGGATGCATTGGAAGATTATGAAGCGGCAAAAGAAGGTTATGAAGGCGCCGGAACCGATAATACAGTGAATTTTATGACGATCCAGAATGGTTATCTCAGTGCCAGATCCAAATACCAGCAGGCAAAATCAGCGTTGACGCAGGCAGAGGATGCTTTATCGGAGAATGAAAGTGCTATTACCGATCTGCAGAACCAGCTGGCAGCGGCACAGGCAAAGCAAAAAATCGATAAGCTGGATACAGAAGAGACCTATCAGGAAGCGGTGATCACCGGGCAGAACGCCCAGACCACTTACAATGCGACCGTGGAAGATCTGAAGGAGACCTTACAGGAAGCGGAAGAGACGAAGGAAAAACGGGAAGAACAGTTACAGGCCTTTGAAGATTTTGTCGGAAGTGATGGTATTATCTATGCCACAGAAGATGGTGTGATCACAGAGGTCAGCTACGAAGCGGGAGACCGCCTGACGACGACAGGAGCTTTGTCTTCCTATGCAACGTCGGATGACATGCGGATCTCCGTGGATGTGACCCAGGAGGATATTGTGGATCTGAAGGTTGGAGATGCGGTAGATATCACCTTTACGGCATACCCGGAGGATTCCTATACCGGAAGCATTCTCTCCATCAATACCACGGCTACTTCCGATTACAGCAACACGGTAAGCTATACTGTGGAGATCAGCGTGGAAGGTGAACTGGAGCAGCTCTATGGCGGCATGACCGCAGATGTGATCTTCGTTACTGAAGAAAAAGAAGATGTCCTCTATGTATCCCGTAAGGCGATCGTAGAAGAGAACGGCAAGACTTATGTCTATCGTAAGACAGCACTGGGCGGCAGGGAACTGGCAGAGGTAGAGACCGGTATCACCAACGGTGTGGACATCGAGATCCTGTCAGGACTGGAAGAGGGCGATACCATCTACCTGGCAAGTAAAGTCAGCTCCGAGGAAGAAGTCAAGAGTACGGAGGAGACTGCTGATTCCGGCAGCAGTTCTGATACCGCAGTGGGCAGTGATACGGAGTTCGGGATGTCGGAGGATATGCAGATGCCGGGAGGCGGTGACATGCCACAGGGTGGTCCCGGGGGTGGTAATTCCGGCAACTTCGGCGGTGGAATGCCGGGCGGTCCCGGAGGACAATAAATCAGACGGATGGAGCAAATGTTGAAAATCAGACAGGAATGATTGGGAACAGTTATGAAGCAGAATGAAAATGGGAAAAAGATCAAAGAAAATATAAGAAATCAAATGCGCCGGATCGGATCATGGAAAAGCTGGTCTAAAAAACGCAAGGTCACCACAGGTGTCTGTGGTGTCTGCGTGATCGCTGTAGTGGCTGGTGCCATTGGTCTCTCCGGTGGTTCCGATACGGAAGTCATCTATAAAGAGACCACGGTAAAATATGGGACACTGGTCAAAGGTGTGACGGAGAGCGGCTCTGTGGATATCGGTACGGTGGATCAGACCTTTGATCTGGATATGAGTGCCCTGCAGAGAACGGATACTTCCGGCAGCCGTTCCTCTGGCGGCGCCTCCGGTAGTACTGCCGGCAGCAGCTCTGGTTCTGGTGGTTTTGGCGGCATGAGTGCTTCCGGCGGCGGAGCCCAGGGAGGCTTAGACATGTTTGGGCAGATCTTCAATATGGGAGGCAGCAGCTCTGGCAGCAACGGTGATGATTCTACTCTGACCGTGGCGGAGGTAGTGGTCTCTGTGGGGCAGCAGGTGTCCGAGGGAGATCCCCTGTACCTGCTGGAAGAAGACAGCGTCTCCGACCTGGAAGACGAATTGCAGTCTAACGTTGAGAAAGCAAAAGCGGATCTGGAGGCGGTGGAAGCCGACCAGACCCTGTCAAAACAACAGGCAAAATACACTTATGACAGCAGCACTGCTTACGGCAGTTATATTGACACCGAGTACAGTACTACATTGCAGGAGCTTCAGAATACGGTGGATTCTGCGGAGAGCACACTGGAGCAGGCGAAGAGCAGCCTGGAAGATTACCGGGCACAGCTGGAGGAAGTAACGGCAGCCTATGAGGATGCGGCACAGGTATTATCGAACTGTAAATACAGCCTGAACAGTACGGACGCAGCAGATGATACTTACGGATATGTCTATTATGCGCAGCTGACGGAGCAGGCACAGTTCACGGCAGATTCCCTGGAGCAGCAGAAGGAAGAGCTGGAACAGAGAGTAGAGCAGGCGGAGGAAAATGTAACCACTGCCGAAACCGCCTACAATAAGGCAAAACGAGAACTGGAGCAGGGGAAACTGACCGCAGCCGAGACTCAAAAACTGCGGACACTGGCTTACAATACCGCACAGGAGACCTATGACATTGCACTGGGGTATCTTGCGCAGGAATTGTCCGATCAGCAGGAAACCTATAATGAGACACTGGAAAAATGGAACGAGTTCAGCACCTATATCGATGGTAATGCAGTATGTGCAAGATACAACGGTGTCATCACCGGCGTGGAGCTGGAGGCCGGAGACAAAATCAGTACCGGAACCTCTCTGGTTACCTTATACGATATGGACGAAGTGACCATGACGGTAACAGTAGATGAAGATGACATGACGAATATCTCTCTGGGATCTGCGGCAAATATTGCATTGACGGCATATCCGGAAGATACCTTTACGGCAAAGGTGACGGCTATCGGAGATGCAACATCGGATTCCAGTGGAAACATAACTTATGACGTAACTGTCACATTAGAAGGGGATGTTTCAGGACTGTTCCAGGGCATGACAGGAGATGTGACTTTCGTTACGGAACAAACGGAAGAAGTGCTGTATGTCTCACGCAGAGCCATTATCACAGAGGATGACAAGACTTATGTAAAAGTGAAGACTGCAGATAGCAGCATTGTGAAAAAGGAAATAACGACAGGACTGTCAGATGGTTCTAACGTGGAGATCTCAGGAGATATTGCAGAAGGAGATACCGTATTGATCGAAAGCAGCATTACGAAGTAGAGCGGAGACCTGTGGGAAAGTAAGGTCAATGGAAGGGAAGAAGTAGAATATGAGATTATCCGAAATATTGCGTCTGGTGTGGCTGAACCTGTCACAGAATAAATTCAAAGTGATCCTGACTTCCATCGGTATCGTTGTGGGATCCGCCACCATAATGCTGGTGCTGGCGATAGGTACCGGTGGAAAAGAAGAAGTGGCGGAGCAGTTCAAGAACCTGAATGCCGGAGCCATTGATATTTCCTGTGACAGCAGTGACAGCGGCGGTTTTAGCTTTGAAATGCCGGGCGGTGGAGGAAGCGTTACCGTCACCAACATGGGCGGAGGACCCGGAGGAGGTTCCGGCGGCGGTACGTCTGGTGGTTCCGGCGGTGGCATGGATTTCGGCGGATTCTTCGGATTCGGACAGGAGGAAGAGAGCGAAGCCGTGACATTGACCAGTGAAGACTGTGATGATCTGGCGACTTTTGTCTCCGGAATCTCTGCAACTACGATCTCTTATTCCACTACAGCATCGGTGGAGGGAGGCGACATGACCTCTGCTTCCTATTACACCATTGCCGGTGTGGAGGACAATTATGCTGCCATCAGTAATCTGGAAATGGCCATAGGGGATTTCCTCACAGAAGAAAACAACGAGAGCAAGGAAAAGGTGTGCGTACTGGGTGCCACCGCGGCAAAGGAAATTTTCGGAAGCGCCTACGATGCTTATGACGGTATAGTCTATATTGATGGGCGCCCCTATATAGTGTCAGGGGTACTATCCGAGATGGGAACTGTGGCATCCGGCATCAGCCCGGATACGGCAATCTATGTACCTTACGAAACCGGCATCAAATACATTACCGGTACGAATATCAGTCCAACCATCACGGTCATTGCGGAGGATGTGAATCAGGTGGATACCGTAATGACGGATGTGGAGAGTGCCTTAAAAGAAAGCTATCCCAACACCACATTTACCATCAGCGATGCCGGAAGCAAGATGGAGGCAGCCTCCGCTTCCAATGAGACTTTGACATTACTGCTGATCTCTATGGCAGTGATCGTATTTATCGTCGGCGGTATCGGTATTATGAACGTGCTGTTTGTATCCATCAAGGAGCGTACCAATGAGATCGGTATTTTGAAAGCGCTGGGCTGTTCCCGGAAGGATATCCTGTTGGAGTTTTTATTGGAGGCAAGCTTTACCAGTCTGGTAGGAGCGGTACTGGGGGTATTGGTGGCGCTTGGAATCACCCCGTTAGTGCAGTTGTTCAACGTGAGAGTGTCCCTGTCGGTACAAGGTGCAGTATTGTCGCTGTTGTTTGGTGTCTTCACCGGAAGTATCTTCGGCTTCTATCCGGCGTATAAGGCATCGAGACTGATTCCCGTAGAAGCTTTAAATCAGGAGTAGTGCGAAAGGTGTAAGGATTATGATGGAAAACGCAATGATCACCATGAAAAATATAAATAAAGGCTATATGCTGGGAGAGGAGCGTCTGCCGATTTTGAAGGACATCAATTTTCAGGTAAATAAGGGAGAATATGTGGCAATCTTAGGCCCTTCCGGTTCCGGTAAGACTACGTTAATGAATATGATCGGCTGTATGGATGTGATGGACAGTGGGGAATATTATCTGGATGGCATGGCAATCCACGAGACCAAAGAGGACGATCTGACCATGGTGCGCAACCAAAAGATCGGGTTCATTTTCCAGAACTATCAGCTGATCCCGACCTATAATGTCATGCAGAATATTATCATGCCCCTGCTGATGCGCGGCATGACCCACGAGGAAGCAGAAGAAAAGTGTAAAAATACGATCAAACTGCTGGGGCTGGATCATCGTATCGGACATAAGCCCAACGAATTGTCCGGCGGACAGAAGCAGAGAGTATCCATTGCCAGAGCACTGGTGGGACAGCCGGCGATCCTTCTGGCGGATGAGCCTACCGGTGCACTGGATCAGACCAGCGGTAAGGAAGTACTGAAGCTGTTCCGGGAACTGAACGATATGGGCAACACCATCGTCATGATCACCCACGACCTGGGCGTTGCCCAGTCCGCGAAGCAAATTGTCCGCATCGTGGACGGACAGTTGCAGGAGTAAAAGACGCCCCCTTTTCCAGCTTGCGTGTGTCAGATGCATATAGTAAAATAGTACACAGAAAAAGCAGAACTAAAATAAGCTTTTGATATGGGTGGATTATGAAGAGAAACAGTGACAGGCGTTCGGAAAATACAATCGTATTCAGCTATCTGAGAACTTATTTGATCGTATTGATCATACCGTTGATCATCTGCTCTCTGTACTGCGGGCGGGTGATCAGCATCCTGGAGCGAGACGATACGCTTCAGGCGGTGGAAAAGCTCCGCTATTCGGAGACATCGGTGGACACGCTGCTGGAAGAGGCGGAAGGCGTCGGCAGTATGATCCTTAATAATGTAGCGGTGCAGAATTTTACCGGCAAGGCAGACGCGCTGCAATATCCGAATACCTACAGTATTATAGAGCTGCAGAGGACATTGCCGGATATTTCCTATACAAATGAAAATATCTACGGATATTTTATTTTCTTTGATCAAAGCCAGCTGGTGATCAACAGGAACATTGCGTACACTTATCCGGACTTTTATGAGCTGTATTTTCATGAACAGCAATATGATACCTATGAGGAGTGGCTGCAGAATAAGACCGGGATGAACAGACAATACGGTATTCTCGCAAGCCGTGAATATCTCTTCGGACAGGCAGGCATCACCGAAGAGATGATGACCTACGATGTCCCGCTTCCGTCATATTCCTTTGAAGACAACAGTCTGGTCAGAGTCTGTATCCGCAAGGCTGCGGTGGAAGCATTGATGCCGACACTGGCAGAGGATACGGCACAGATGATCCAAAATGACCAGGGGAAGCTGTTATATTGTGAAGGAATGATTGATGCACAGGAGACGGAGGAACTCCTCGCAGCCTCCGGTCGGGAAAAGGATTATGACGGCGTACATTGCAAATATATTCGTTATCAGGGCGAGCAGTATCTGCTGTTGTCCGCCACTTCGGAACGCACGGGATTGACATATTCCTTCCTGCAGCCGTCCCTTGCCGTCAGAGTCAGAGGACTTCAGACGGTGCTGTATATGGTGCTGCTGATCCTCTTCGCCGGACTGGTGGGAATC
The DNA here is from genome assembly GCF_046969025.1 of Waltera sp. NCBI lineage: Bacteria > Bacillati > Bacillota > Clostridia > Lachnospirales > Lachnospiraceae > Waltera > Waltera sp. The sequence goes on from NZ_JBKVQF010000008.1 coordinate 90,057, forward strand.
ATCCTCAGCATCCGGATGTCTTATAAGACAGCGCGACCGATCAACGAACTGTTGAAAGAAGTACTGGTGAATGATAATGAAGTCAATGGAAATACGATGTTTTCCCATCTGCACAATTCGTACCGGAGACTTATGACAGCCAACAGCGAGCTGCAGACCGCGATGGAAGAGCAGAAGCCTTTTCTGCAGGAGGTGTTCAGCTATCAGCTGTTGTACGGCAATATCGGTCTGGACGATGATATCTATAAAAATGCGGATTACGTACAGTTTGCCTATCGGGATAAGGTATTCTGGGTATTGCTGTTCCGCGGCAGAACGGAACAACTGCCGGAGGGACCCTTGCAGGCGCATAATCTGTATACCATCGTACTGACGGAACTGATCCGCAAATTCCTCCCGGACAGACAGGTGATCACAGCCGGTGAAGACAAAGTTATCGTGATCATGGAATTGCCGAAAGAGCAGCGGGCGGAATACCACAGACAATCCGAAGCTCTGGTACAAAAGCTGGGACAGGAGCTGCCGGAAGCGCTGGCAGACGGGATCGGGGTATACGGCGGAACCGTGGCAGAGGATCTGGCGCAGATCAGTATTTCTTATGAAAATGCCATGTTGATGCAGCTCTATCAGGAAAAAGACGGCTCCCGGAATATTATTTGGTATGAAAAGCAGAAGCAGGTGAATACCTATCCGACGGAAGAGAAATGCCGTGCGCTGCTCCATCAGGTACTGAAGGGCGATGTGGAAAATGTCTATCAGACGTTTGCGGATGTGATCGAAGAGTATTTTATTCAGGGAAGCCTGAATCCCTATCTCCAGAATCTGCTGCTGGATGAGCTGCAGATCAATCTGGTACGGATCATGGATATCCTGCGGGTATCCGACAACGAATATCAGGAATTCTGCCAGAGACTGGAGCGCAATCATAATGACGATATGCTGGAGCGGATCCGGATCACGAGGAATCTGTATCTGGAGCTGGGACAGAAGGTATACGAGCGGAAAAACGGCAAGGTCGTGGAGCTGTCCGCAGTGATCGCCTATTTGAACCTCCACTATGCAGATCAGGATCTGTCGCTGACGAGTACGGCGGAAGCCATGCAGGTAAGTGAGGGATATCTGTCCACACTCTTCAAACAGGAAACGGGAGTAAAGTTCTCCTCCTACGTGGAACAGCTTCGAATGGAGCAGGCAAAACAGCTGCTGAGTACAACATCCATGACCATACGGGAGATCACACAGCGGACGGGATACACTTCGGAGAATTCCTTCTGCCGGGCGTTCAAGAGAGTGACCGGTATGAGCACGACGGAATGGAAAACCCAGGAAAAATAAGGGTTTTCGGACATATTGAAAGGATTGCATATTCATTTTAAGTAAATGAATATGCAATTTTTTTGCGCCTTTTTTGGGGAGGAAGTTTTGCATATGCGTCAAAAAGAGATGGATATATACAACACCATATGGGGTGTGTTTTAATCGGGCTATCAGGAGGGCAGACAAAAAGCTGCCAAACAAAAAACAAAAAGAAAAAGAGAAAGGAGAGTTGTGGGAGATGGCAATCGCACAAAAAAAATCAGCCGGAGCCTCCTCTAAAAAAAGCCTGTTGAAATATCTGCAGGGGCACTGGCAATTATATCTGATGATCCTGCCACCGATCATTATGCTGTTGATCTTCGCATATGGACCGATGTACGGTATCCTGATCGCTTTCAAGGATTACAAGGTATCGCAGGGAATCTGGGGGAGCGCATGGGCGAAAAACCACGGGTTCTACAATTTTATCAAGTTTTTCAAAAATTATAACTTCTGGGAGTGTATACGGAATACGTTGACCCTGTCCCTGTATTCCCTGTTAGTATCTACCCCCTGCTCGATCATCCTGGCATTGTGTCTGAACTATGCAAGAAATGTAAAGTACCGGAAAACCGTACAGATGATTACCTATTGTCCCTATTTTATCTCTACTGTCGTGTTTGTAGGTATCATCAAACTGGTGCTGGATACCAGAATCGGTGTGATCGGAAGCTTCTTATATGATACGTTCGGTCTTAACATCATGGGCAGCGCATCCGCATTCCCGTCTCTGTATGTATGGAGTGGTGTCTGGCAGGGAGCCGGATACGGAGCCATCATCTATATGGCGACGCTGGCAGGCGTAGATATGCAGCTCCATGAGGCGGCGATCATCGACGGCGCAACGTTATTGCAGCGGATCCGCTATATTGATCTGCCGGAGGTGATTCCGACAGCAGTCATTATGCTGATCCTGAATATGGGAAGCATTCTGAATGTAGGATCCGAAAAAGTGCTGGCGATGCAGAACCAGAACAACCTGAGCGCATCCGAGGTCATCAATACCTATGCCTACAAGGTGTCACTGGTTTCCTCGTTCCCCGATTTCTCGTATTCTACGGCGATCGGACTCTTCCAGTCACTGGTGGGACTGATCCTCGTACTGGGAGCGAATAAAGTGGCGGATAAGGTATCCGGCAATGGATTTGTATAGGAGGCAGGAAGACGATTATGGAAAAGAAAGGAATTACGCAGGATAAAGTCGTGTACTTTATCAACAATATACTTCTTCTGATCTTCGCAGTCATTGTCCTGTATCCTCTGATCTATGTGGTAAGCTGCTCTTTCAGCTCGGGAGATGCGTTGATGGGGGGAAAGGTGCGTCTGTTACCAGTGGATTTTACTTTTGAAGGATATAAGACGGTATTTGGATATACTTCTATCTGGGTCGGATATAAAAACACGATTATTTACACTTTTATTGGTGTAGTGATCAGTCTGGTGATGACGCTGCTGGCGGCATATCCGCTGTCCAGAGATGATTTCAGAGGGCGGAAGGGATTCACACTGTTGTTTGTGTTTACCATGATGTTCTCCGGAGGCATGATCCCCAGTTATCTGCTGGTCAAGAATTTGCATCTGCTGAATACGATGTGGGCGGTGATCCTGCCCGGTTGTGTCAGCGCCTATAACGTGGTCGTTGCCAGAACCTTTTTCAAGCAGTCGATCCCCAAGGAGCTTCTGGAGGCAGCAGAGTTGGATGGTTGTTCGGACTTCAAGTTTTTTATCAAGATCGTTGTACCGCTGTCAAAAGCGATTATCGCAGTGCTCTGCCTGTGGTGCGCGATGCCGTTATGGAACGGATATTTCAATGCCATGATCTACATTCAGGATGAGAAAAAATACACGTTGCAGCTGGTATTGCGGAGAATTCTGCTGATGTCTCAGGTAGATTTCTCCAATGCAGCATCTCTGGATTTTGATCTGTTGGCAAAAAATCAGTATCTGAGTGAAATGCTGAAATACGGAACCATCGTACTCAGTTCACTGCCGCTGATGATACTGTATCCGTTCATTCAGAAATATTTTGCCAAGGGCGTTATGATCGGATCGGTAAAGGGCTAAAAACAATAAATCAAATATCAATCAAAAATAGTAAACCGAAGGTTTATTATGATAAAATTATTTTAAACAGGAGGTATTTCATGAAAAAAAGATTTTTACAAAAGCTGGTGGCTGTGGCAACCGCAACGACTCTGATGGGAAGTATGCTCACCGGATGTGGCTCACAGGAGACGCAGGGGGAGAATACGAGCACCGGGCAGGAAAGCACGACAGAGGAGGATCCGTTCGCGTTTGATTCTGTCAGTGATGTGACATTCCCTCTGAAAGAGAAGCTGACACTGGATGTGTTCGTATATGCTGCCAATACCGGTGGTGGTACAATGCAGGACAACTATGTGACCGACTGGATCGAGGAGAAGACCAATATTCATCTGAACTTTGTATATGACGTAGATGGAGATGAGGCGAAGACCAAGTTGAATCTGGTTATGACAGATCCGGACAGTATGCCGGATATCTTCCTGGCTACGAGATGGTCCAAGGCAGAGACTGCATTATATGCAGAACAGGGGTTGATTCTGCCGCTGGATGATTATCTGAAGGATGCTACAAGATGGAACGAACTGAATGAGATTAGTCCGATGAGAAAGGGCGACCTTGTATTATCGGATGGACATATTTATACCTACGGTGGAGATGGAGAGAGCTTCCATAATAACTACCAGAACCGTGTATGGATCTATAAGCCCTGGGTGGATCAGCTGAATGACGGCAAGATGCCGGAGACTACCGATGAACTGTATGACTTCCTCGTGGAGGTCAAGACACAGGATCCTAACGGAAACGGCAAAAATGATGAAATCCCCATGAGTGGATATATCGGAGGCTGGTGTTCCGATCCTACTGTATGGCTGATCAATGCGTTTGTACAGTGCAACAATCCTCTGAGCAATACGAACCCTACAGTCGGTGCAGGGCTGACTGTGAAGGATGGTAAGGTCAATTATTCCGTTATGACCGATGAATATAAGCAGGCATTGACTTTTATTAACAAGCTGTATGCGGAAGGGTTGTTGGATACACAGACCTTTACTCAGGATTCCAATCAGTTTGCGGCATCTCTGAATAATGAAGAGCATCTGGTAGCTATCCATGCAAGTGGCAGAAATCAGGCAGATAAGGCAACATTTAACAATGGTGAAGACGGTGACTGGGAGAACTGGGAAGTACTGGAGCCGGTAGCTGGTCCGAACGGTATCCGTCTGGCAGCCAGAGATCTGAACAATTATTTCTCCAGCGCGCTGGGAATCGTATCTGCAAACTGCAAATATCCGGAGATCGCAGTGGCACTGTTTGATTTCCTGGCAAGTGAAGACGGATCTCATACACAGTCTGAAGGACCTCAGGGATATGCATGGGATTATGTAACAGAAGGAACCGGTCTGGGCGGTGGAACCGCAACTTACAAGGTAACAAAGCTCACCGATGATTTTGACTGGACAGCAGCAGGTTTTGCGAAATCTTATGAGCATTACAGTTGGCCTTCAGATGCTTGTATCCGTACTGACAATGCGGAATATCGTGGACAGTTACTGGTAGAGAACCCGAAGATGAATCTGGAGTATATCTTACAGCAGGCAGCAGAGAAGTATCAGAAGTATGCTCCCGCAGATGATACACTCGTACCCAATATTGCCTTTGATACCGAATCCGCACAGAAGATCTCCGAATACTCTCTGACGATCGGCGGATATGTGAATCAGGCTACCGTACAGTTCATCACAGGTGATCTGAACATCGACACAGATTGGGATAACTATATTACGACTTTGAAAAATATGGGCGTAGAGGATTATCTGAAGATCTATCAGGAACAGTATGACAATTATATGGCAAATGCAGCAAAATAAGGAGAGACAGGAGCAATATGACAGGATATTTTAACAATCCGATTCTGCCTGGATTCCATCCGGATCCAAGCATATGCAGAGTGGGAGAAGATTACTATATGGCAACTTCTTCGTTCGCATATTTTCCCGGAATTCCGCTGTTTCACAGCAGAGATCTCGTACACTGGGAACAGATCGGTCATGTGATCCACAGAAGAGAACAACTGGATTTTGATAACTGTCAGATGGCGTTGGGGCTTTGGGCCCCAACGCTACGCTTTCATCAGGGAAGATTTTATCTGATCAATACCTTTGTATCAGAAGGACTCCATGAAAAGCGGATGAATTATATTGTGACAGCAGAGAATCCCGCAGGTCCCTGGAGTGATCCGGTTGTCGTGGAAGGTGCGGATGGCATCGATCCGAGTCTGTATTTCGGGGAAGATGGAAAAATGTGGTATATCGGTAACTTTATCTGCCAGCCGGAACAGTACGACGGACATCATGGGATCTATCTGCAGCAGATCGATCCGGAGACATTTCAGTTCTGCAGCGAGCGATATGTTCTGTGGGACGGAATACAGACACAGGGAAAATGGCTGGAGGCACCGCATATTTATCATCATGGGGACTGGTACTATCTGATGGTGGCAGAGGGAGGCACTTTTACCAACCATTGTGTGATGATGGCGAGAAGCCGCGAAATTACGGGACCTTATGAGATCTGCCAGAGAAATCCGATCGTGACTCACAGACATATGCCGTTGATGAGCGAGATATCGGTGGTGGGTCATGCAGATCTGGTGGAAACCACCCGGGGCGAATGGTGGATGGTATTGCTGGGAGTCCGTCCCTATGAAGGATTCCACTATAATCTGGGTCGTGAGACGTTCCTCGTTCCGGTGACATGGGATACTGAGGACGAATGGCTGAAAATAGACAATGCCAATGGACAGGTGAATTCCAGAGAACGTAAGCCGGAGCTGGAGGAGACTGTATATCCCGTGCGTGAGAGCTTTACCGGATTTGAAGGAGGCAGGCTGGGACTGCAGTGGAACAGTGTGCATCCGCTTCCGGAGGGAGCATATTCCCTGACGCGGAGAAGCAGCTTTTTAAGCCTGCGGTTGCGGAGTGAGAGACTGGAAACCGTGAGCACACCCTCCTTTATCGGCAGACGACAGGAGCATAAGGAATTCCAGGTGCAGACTGCCATGGAATTCGAACCGCAGTCGGAGGATCAGGAGGCAGGACTGGCTCTGTTACAGGATGAAGGCTACAATTATCAGTTTCTGATCGGAAGTGAGAATGGAGCGAAATGCCTGCGCCTGTATCAGGTAGAGCAGGGTGAGAAGATGCTGCTGAAGAGTTGTGTCCTTCCGGAGCAGGGCAGATGGTATATGACCATACGCGGGCAGGCAGAATATTATAATTTCTATATTTCATCCGAAGAAGGCAGTCAGGAACTGTTCTATGAAAAGGCTCCGGCAGCGGTTCTGAGTACCCGATATCGTGACGGATTCACCGGCGTGTATATCGGAATGTATGCTGTGGCAGCTACGGACAGTGACAATTATGCGGAATACGACTGGTTCCAGTATACACCTGCGTAACAGATAAAAAATAATAGAAATATACAGATATAAGGAGACAGAGAGTTGAAACGAAAGGGAAATCTATGTTATAAAGGAATCGGTCGGCTGTCCCCGCAGACAAACTACAGTGAGGACGGAGTGTTACCGGAGGATGGAATGCCTGTCGGAACAGGTCGTATGGGGACACTCGTCTGGCTGACGCCGAATGCATTGCATATGCAGATCAACCGGGTGGATGTCTTTGGAATGGATTCTTCCTCCCATTCCGTGAACGGAACGGATTCGGATTTTTCGGAGGGATGTGCCTTTTTTGATATCGAACTGGGCAGGATGGATCAGCCGGTATTTGATGAAAATACGACACAGGAGCTGTCGGTCGAGAACGGTCGTATGACCATCCATGGCAATGGTGTGGAAATCTGCTGTTATGGAAATATGACGGAAGAGCATGGTGAGGAGGATTTCCTCATCGTGGAAATACAGGACAGAAGACCGCAGAAGGAACGGCTCCGTGCCGATCTCCGGACACTGCGCTTCTTAAGTCAGTACCCGGTCGGATGCAATAACCGTAACTATCGGAATCCGGTGATGTACAAAGAAGGTGTTGTCTCCTACCAGAAACAGAACTACCAGCTGTCAGAATCGCTGCTGCACAAGGAAGCACACCGGATTGGACTGGAGCAGATCTTCACAGAGAAGGCGTTCTATTGTCGGAGTCTGGTGGAGGTGGAGGCGCCGGGCAGCAGGGTGAATACCTGGTATCGCAATCCTACAGAGGTGGTGCTGGAGACAGAGGCGGAGGATGGGAATTACGTATTTGCCATCGCGTCCTACGCAACATTGCAGAAGGATATGGAGTTCCGGAAGATTCCACTGGCAGAGCGCTGCGCGGATATGGCAGCTCTGCGGAGGCAAAACGAAGCGTGGTGGAAGAGCTTTTGGGAGAGAACTCCGCTATATGATTTCACCAGTGAAAATGGCAGAGGACAGCAGATCACAGAGGATATCGACTATTTTTATTATATTATGGCGATCACATCCAGAGGCAGTTATATGCCGCGGTACGGAGGACTGCTGTTCAGCACCGGCGGAGACTTCAAAATGTGGGGTGCACAGTACTGGTGGCACAATTCATCCTGTTATTATGCCGCATTGATCTCGTCGGGCTGCACAGAGCTGGCGGAAGCTTTTGTAAAGCATATGAAGAACTGGCAGCAGGCGTGTGAAAAGGCAGCCGTACAGCAATGGGGCAGCAGGGGACTCTGGATCCCGGAGACCACATGGTTCAACGGACCGGAAGAGATCCCGGAGGAATTGCAGACGGAATTCCAGGAACTGTACACTTGCAAACGGGACTGGAGCGAGCGGACGGAAGCATTCCGAAAATTCGCAGAAGGACGTAACAGCTTCGATTCCCGTTACAGCTATCTCTCCCACAGAGCGGACGGCAGGGAAGAACGCGGTTTCGGACCGTTTGGATATGTCAGTCATATTTTCTCCACGACAGCGAAGATCGCTTACTGGATGTGGCGGCTGGCAGAAATGAAAAATGATGAGAACTGGCTGCGGGAGAATGCTTATCCCTTCCTGAAGGGATGTGCGGAATTGTATGTGAATCTGCCGCTGATCCGGGAGGAAGAGGACGGAAAGCTCCATATCATACATACCAATAATCACGAGGTGATGTGGGATTGCAGGGATGCGGTATCCGAGCTGGCGGCAATGCATGGGATCCTGCCGATCGCCATCAAGGCAGCGGAGAGACTGGAAATCGATCAGGAGGAGGCAGCAGAGTGGAAGGAATTCCTCCGGAAGCTTGCGCCGATGCCGGTATCCACGGAACCCGAGGCACTGACGACGGGAGAGGAGCAGGAAGAATGCTGGGCAAGCGCCCGGTCGCAGGCAAGAAAGGGAAATGCCAGCCATGAACACGTTTCCGATCCGTTGATCCTGTATGATCTGTGTACGCCGGAGACGGAAAATGAGGAGATCTGCAGGCTGGGTCAGAATACACTGGCGATGACAATGAGGCACTTTGGCTATGGCAGGGAAGTGAAGGTAAATACGCTGGATATGTGCGTGGATGCGGTGGCGCGTTGCTGTCAGCCGGAAGCGATGGAAGAATTTGTCGGAGCAATGCATGATCTGAAAGATTATGAGAGAGATTTCACAGATCTGGAGGCGTGCGCACAGACAAAGATCCTGGCAAACCGTATGACGCTCAGAGAGGGACCACAGGCACCGGATGTCCAGAGACTGGGACATATCACATCGTCGATGGCGAATGCGGTATGTCAGGGGTATCCCAAGGCGCCCGGAGAAGATCCGGTACTCTATCTATTCTCATCTCTGCCCAGTGGTTGGAACGCGCATATCCGGGTGAATACCGAACATGGCTATCTGGCAGAGGCGGTAGCGGAGGATGGTATCTGCAGCTGGATCCGTCTGATCGGAAGCACGGACAAAATGGTGCTGCGCAATCCATGGGGAGAGCGGCAGGTAAAGATCGCTTACGAGCAGACAGAGGAAATACAGCAGGGAAAATATCTCACGATAAGCGGCAGCTGCAGGATATGCGCTGTATAAAAAGACAGGAAAAATAAAAAAGATAAGAAAAGATAGGAAGAAAACAGGAGAGGGACATGATATTTGATCAGATTTTATTCCATAATGTAGAAGAACTGGAAGAGACGGAAAAAGGGTATTTGCTGCGAAGAGTCTGTAAGAAAGTCCGGGACGGGATCAGTGACGGTGTGCAGAATAATCGTTTTGCCACCGGCGTAGAGCTGCGGTTCCGGATGACAGACGGTGCCGTGGATCTGACGCTGAGCAGCGAACTGGTGGCAGAAAGCGCTACGGTACATATCTTTTTCGGATCTTTTCAGGGAGGCGGGGAATATTCTTCGAAAAATGTCGGTCCCGGAAATACGACGATCCATATAGAATATCCGACAGGCATGGAGAAGCTGCGGCAGCTTGCGGAGGAGTATCATCTGCCCTATGATCCGGAGGTGGTGCGGGTGGTGATGCCCTATACTCCGTGTTATTACGTCGGAGTGAAGGGGAAAGTGGAGCCGCCCCGCAGCGGAGACCTGCCGGAGAAGACGTATCTGGCGTATGGTTCGTCGATCACACATGGAAGTCTCGGATTGATCCAGCCGGATTCCTATGCATTCCGGATCGCACAGCAGCTGGGGACAGATTATCTGAATCTGGGATTTGCCGGGTGTGCGTTGATGGAAGAGGAGATGGCGGAATATCTCATATCCCGTAAAGATTGGGATTTTGCTTCGGTGGAAATGGGAATCAATGCGGTAGGAGAGAAACGGAGACTGGAGCTTGCGGAATTCGAGCGGAGGATCGATCGGTTTACACAGATCCTGGCGGCGGATCCCCGACCGGTATTTGCCACATCGATCTTCGTATTCAATGGAGAGGATGCAGAGCAGGAACTGGCGGAGAAGATGCGCCGGATCGTGCGCAGATATGCGGCAGAACGTCTGATATTCACAGATGGTCTGCAACTGTTGGGAGATCCGACACTGATCTCCGCGGACTGCACACATCCCAGTGTCAGAGGCATTGAGCAGATCGCAGTCCGCTGGGGACATATCATGCAGGAGACCCTGCAGATGACAGACTTTTGAGTATATGGGGTTGGGAGAGCGTCAGATATTGTCGCTGTTCCAGCCCCAGTATTTTACGGTCTGGTACTTCACGTAGACGTGATCCGGCGCGATGCCCATGACTTCGTCGAAGATCTTGCAGATCTCTGCGGTCAGTGCGGAGAAGGCTGCGGCATCCTCGTCGCCGAAGACACTGACATCGACCATAGCCAGCGGCTCGCTGTTGTCACCGCGGAAGTAGAGGTTGTAGTTCGGCTCGAAGCCCAGCATAAGCCAGTTCTCGGATTTGCCGGGAACGATGGAGATTGCCTGTCCGAGGCGGGTTTTTAATGCCTGCTCCTGTTCTGCGGAGACAGACGTACTGATCTTGGAATTGATAAAAGGCATAATAGTTCCTCCTTGTATATTATATAGTCTTTCTTCCATAGTAAATCCGGAATGGGTCGGAAGCAAGGGTTTTGTAAAAGCTTTTTGTGAAAAAATATATACAATGTATACAAAGGAAGTCAATGGCAAACACTTTTTTCATGAGAAACCGGACAATCGTCAGGATCGGGATTTGTAGAGAAAAGAGGCTGCCATGCGGGATGATCTGGGGATAACGACGAGAATAGAGAACGGAAAAGCGTATCTGGAATTCACACTGCCGGAGAAGCTGCGGGAGGGAGACGCTTGTGGCGGGCGGCTCCGGATCGTGATCAGAGAAGCCGGAGACGGAAGGCAGATATTCTGCGGGGAGTATGATCCCGGGGAGCTGGAGCCGATGACGGCGCTGCTGTTGCGGCCGCATCTGTGGAATGGGATGCGGGATCCGTATTTATATGAGGTGGAAGCCTGCGGGAACTTCCGGGTGGATGACGCGCTGACACAGCTGTGGTGGCGGCAGAAGCTGGCGATTTATGACCTGCGTGTCATAGAGAAAAAGGGAATCTTTCTAAACGATGCAGAGCTGCCATTGCACGTCGTGGAATATCATCTGCCGTGGGAGAGCGGGAACGCGGATCAGAGAGAGGAGGATGGCGGCTGGGATCCGGAGATGGTTACACAGGATTTAGAGCTGCTTGCCTGCATGGGAGCCAATGCATTGCTGGTGCGGGAGGAGCCGGACTGCTCACAGATGCGCTTTTTCCACCAGATCTGTCTCGAACGTGGATTCCTCACGGGAAACCGGTGGATAACCGAGGAAAAGATTCCGGTGTATCGTGGATATCCGAGATCCTCAGGCTGCCCCGGCGAAACCGTGCGGGAAGAAACCGCGACCGCCCAGTCACCGGAGGAGCTGCTGGCTCCTGACGGCAGGACGCTGACAGAGAACTATTACCGCTATCAGGCAAAGTGGGGCACACAGCCCGTGCTCTGTCCGGCGCTCTCGACCCTGCATAGACAGCCGGACGGAATGCTCGCTCTGACGGTTTACAGCAATCAGAAAAAGGTAGCGCTCTACATCGAGGGAGTGCTCTTTTTATTCCAGTCCGGCGGACCGGAATATATCTTCGAGGATATCCCGGTGGCGAAGCTGCCCTTGCGGCTGGCTCTGGAAGCCGGGAATCTGAATACGGCGCTGACGATCAGCCGGATCCCTTCGGGTTCACACAATTTTCACAAAGAAATCACCTTTTCATGACATTTGCCTCATACAATAATATAGTCGAATTGCGGGAGCGGGTTACCGCGCAGCAATTCGGGATATCAACAGGTGGGGGAAAGAACACCATCTCAGGGAGGCAAATATGATAGAAGTAAGCAATCTTACAAAAAAATATGGTGACCATATTGCCGTAGATCATCTCTCTTTCCGTGTGGAAAAGGGACAGATTTACGGCTTTCTTGGTCCAAACGGAGCAGGTAAATCCACGACCATGAACATCATCACGGGTTATCTGGCAGCCACGGAGGGTACTGTGACCATCGATGGCAAAGATGTCCAAAAAGATCCGGAGGAGGCAAAGCGTGCCATCGGTTATCTGCCGGAGCTTCCGCCACTGTATGTTGACATGACTGTCAGAGAATACCTGGATTTCGTGGCAGAACTGAAAAAAGTGGCGAAAAAAGAGCGGAAGCAGCAGATTGACGAGGTCATGGAAATGACACAGATCACCGATATGCAGCAGCGTCTGATCAGGAACCTGTCAAAAGGTTACAGGCAGAGAGTCGGACTGGCGCAGGCAATCCTCGGCTATCCGGAGGTCATTATTCTGGATGAGCCCACGGTAGGTCTTGATCCGAAACAGATCATCGAGATCCGAGATCTGATTCGCAAGCTGGGGGAGAATCATACCGTGATCCTCAGCTCCCATATTCTGTCGGAGGTCAGTGCGGTCTGCGACCATATTATGATCATAGCCCACGGTAAGCTGATAGCCAGTGATTCTCCGGAGAATCTGCAGAAGCTTATGAGTGGTTCCATGGAACTGGATCTGGAAGTAAAGGGAAGCATCGCTGCGGTGAAGAGTGCATTGCAGGAGATCTCACAGATCGACCGGATCGAAGAAAATACCGAGGCTCCCAAAGATATTGCAAAACTGAAAGTGATCTCCAAAGAGAATGCCGACATCAGAGAGCAGGTATTCTATGCACTGGCAGATGCAAAGCTGCCTATTTTAGAGATGACCCATGCGGAGAAGTCTCTGGAAGACATCTTCCTGGAACTGACTGAGGATGTGACACCCACACAGCCGGAGAAGCACAAATTATTCTCAAAAAGAAAAAAACCGGAAATGTCAGATGCTGCCGCACAGCAGACAGAAGCTTCGGAAGAGGAAGCACAGCCCGGAGAAGAAAAAAAAACTGTAACTACAAAGGAGGCGGAATCATATGCTAGCCATTTATAAGAGAGAATTGAAATCCTATTTCCGTTCCTTTATCGGATTTTTATTTATTGCAGTCACCCTATTTTTCCTGGGACTGTATTTTAGCGTTTATAACCTGATGAACGGATATCCTTATTTTGCGTATGTGGTATCCAGTGTTACCTTTTTATTCATGCTGACCGTGCCGATCCTGACCATGCGTATTCTGGCGGAGGAAAAGCGGAGCAAGACGGATCAGCTGATCCTGACGGCACCGGTGTCCGTAGGCGGCATCGTTATGGGAAAATTCCTGGCGCTGTTAACTATATTTGCCATTCCCGTAGTGATCATCTGCTTTTACCCGCTGATCATGGCGCAGTACGGCAGTGTTCCCATGGGAGAGGCCTATCTGTCGATCCTGGCATATTTCCTCTTCGGGATGACCGCCATTGCCATCGGTCTGTTCCTGTCTTCCGTGACAGAGAGCCAGGTCATCGCAGCAGTACTTACTTTTTTAGTATTGTTCCTTGGATATATGATGGATTCCATCTGCTCCATTATTTCCAGCACCGGCAATCTGTTGACAAAGCTGCTGCGTTGCTTTGACCTTTACACACCGTTTTCCAACCTGCTAAACGGCACGCTGGATGTATCTTCTATCGTATATTATGCATCCGTTACGGCACTGGTTCTGTTCCTGACAGTACAGTCCATTCAGAAACGCCGTTACAGCATGTCCGTGAAGAACTTAAGCTTCAGTGCCTACAGTACCGGTATGATCGCTGTAGCGGTAGCATTGGTAGTAGTCGTTAATATTATCATGGGCGAGATGCCTTCTAGCTGGACAGCAATCGACATGACCAGCCAGAAGCTCTATTCCCTGACAGATCAGACCGTTGACTATGTGAAAAATATGCAGGATGATGTGACAATCTATGTGTTGGTAAATCAGGACAATCAGGATACCACATTGGGGCAGACTTTGCAGAGATACGATGATCTGTCGGATCATATCACCGTGGAATATGTGGATCCCACCGTTAACCCGATGTTCTATACCCAGTACACCACCGGCAACATCAGCACGAACAGCCTGATCGTGGTCAGCGACAAGCGCAGCAAGGTCATTGATTACAACGATGTCTATGAGTCTTCCTATGATTTTGACTATTCGACGTACAGTTATAACACCACGACTACCGGTTATGATGGCGAAGGACAGATCACCAGTGCGCTGGATTATGTGTTAAATGATGATATGCCCAAGGTATATATGACAACAGGACATAATGAACTGAGTTTAAGTAACACTTTTACATCCGCACTGAACAAGGAAAATGTGGATTATGAGACCGTGAATCTGATGGATCTGGATGCTATCCCCGACGATGCGGCCTGTCTGTTCATCAACGGCGCCACCAGCGATTTTTCATCCGATGATAAGGATAAGGTGATCGACTATCTGAACAACGGTGGAAAAGTTATCCTGGTAACCGGTTATACCGATGAGGAGACACCCAATATAGATGCTATCTTAAGCTACATGAATCTGAGCATTGCCAAAGGACTGGTAGTGGAGAATGATTCCAACGGCTACTACAGAAGTCCTTATTATATCCTGCCGACACAGAGCTCTGACAGCTATACCTCCGGTACCTACGGAAAATATCTGTTCCTGCCGTATTCTCAGGGCATCATCGTCCCGGAGGAAGTAAGTACCGACGAGACAGCCACCGGTGATATTACCTATGATGTATTCCTGAGCACCTCCGACAGCTCTTTTGCAAAACAGGATGTCAACAATACACAGGATTTTTCACAGGGTGAAAATGATGTGAATGGTCCCTTCGCATTAGGTGTTGAGGCAGTAAAGACTTTGGATGATGGGGATGCGACACTGGTCGTGTACGGTTGCGAGCAGCTGTTCACGGATGATGCAAATTCTGTCGTCAGCGGTGCGAACCTGACCCTGTTCACCAATACATTCAGTGGAATGGCAGATCATGAGACCTCGGTATCTATTCCGGTAAAAAGTTATGAGGTCTCTAATCTGGTAGTGGATTCCGCACAGATTCTGCTGCTGGGGCTGCTGGTTACCGTGATACTGCCTGTCGGCTGTGTGATCGCCGGATTCGTGATCTGGTTCCGCAGACGGAAGAAATAATTGAAAGGCGTGAGATATAGATATGAAAAAGAAACAAAGACAGATGATCGGAATGCTGCTGGCACTGGTGGTTCTGGCGGCAGCATTCCTAGGCATCCGACAGTATAATAAAAATGCATCGTCCGCGACTTCCACCACCGAGGATACACAGGAGACGGTGCTGGATGTGAACTCCGATGATATTACCAGCTTTAGCTATGTATATGAGGGAGAGCCCTATGCCTTTGAAAAAGAGGATGATACATGGTACTATGCGGACGATCATTCCCTGAATCTGAACCAGGAGCGTATCAAGGCTATGATCCTGAAGGTGGCACCGTTAAAGGCAGATCAGGTGATTGAAAATGTGACGGATATGTCACAGTATGGACTGGCGAACCCGGAGCGTACCATTCAGTACGAGACTGCAGATCGCAGCGTGATCATTAATGTCGGTAATCTGAATTCCATGACCAGCCAGTATTACATTGCATTTCCTTCGGAAATGAAAGTGTATGTCGTGGCCACCAACGTGGTGACAGGCTTCAATTATACACTGGATGATCTGGTGGAGGAGACTACCGAAGAAACAGAAAGTACCGAAGCGACGGAGACTGCTGAAACAGAAACCACGGAAGCTGTGGAAACGGAAACTGCAGCGACGGAAGCAGATTAGGAATGCTCCCCACGAATGACAATGATGTCATTTAACCTTAATATCGTATCTTTTTGAGGCAGAATGGACAGATCTTCCCGCAGAATGAGGAAGATCGTGACCTGTTCTGCCTCTTCCATTTCCTCCACGGATTTGCCGGCGAAACGTTTATCTACGAATATCTCGGCGATCTCATGAATATCTGCTTCTTTAATATTAGAGAGACTGCTTTTGCGCTGGTACTGTTCCACAAAGCCGGCACTGATGATACCGGTGGGGATAGCCACGGCACCGACACCGAGATAGGCGATACAGATCGCCATGATCCGGCCAAGTGTGGTGATGGGATAGATGTCTCCGTAGCCTACGGTGAGCAGCGTTGACATGCTCCACCAGATACCGCTGAAGGCATTGCGGAATACTTCCGGCTGGGAATCATGCTCCACGCTGTACATGCACAGACTGCTGGCGAGCATCAGGATCAGTACGATGAACACGGAGGAAATGATCTGATTGCGTTTTTCATACAATACCGTAGTGATGACATTGAAGGAATCATACCGTGCATTCAGGCGGAACAAATGAAAGATCCTTGCCACCCGCAGCATCCGGAAGATGACCATACCGGACAGGAAGAAAAAGGGTAAAATTGTCAACAGGTCGATAATGCCGTCGAAGGAGATCAGAAACCGCAGCCGGGAGCGGAACTCGTTTTTATCAGGATATAGATAGTCCGCAGTCCAGATCCGCAGGATATATTCCACACAGAAGATCAGAATAGTGAGAACCTCGACCACATGAAATATCGGAAATAAAAAAGCAAGCTCATCAAAGGTTTGCAGAAAAGTCACCAGAATATTTGCACAGATAACGATAGCAATAAAAATATCAAAGAGCCGGCTCAGACGGTTACTTTTGTCGCCGATCTGGATGATGTTAAATACTTTTTTCTTCATGTTGAATCCTCATTGTTTTCCGGGGCAGCGCAAGGGAATGCTTGTGATTCCATCATACGGAGGTGGAAGAGGAAAGTCAAGAAATGCAGTGACAGAATCCGTCAACTTTCTTAAAAACAGTCATATATTATAGTAAATCCAAATACAATGAAAGGATACAAAAATATATGGCTAGATTTACAAATCAGGCACAGCTTCGCTATGGAAATGAGATTACAAACTCCAATATAGCAGTGGGTGAGATCACGGAGGTATTGTCTGCAACCAAGACAGCAGTGCGGGATACCTACGGGCAGAATGAAAATGTGACGTATGTGATCAGCATTGTGAACTCAGGCACTACAGCATTTAACGGAATTACAGTAACGGATAATCTGGGAGAGTATTTGTTTAATACCAGAGAACTGACACCTCTGACGTATATTCCGGGGACCGTAAAATACTATGCAAACGGAATTTTACAGGCAACACCGGCTGTAACGGCAGGCCCTCCTCTGACAATCACGGGAATTACCGTGCCTGCGGGAGGTAATGTGACACTTACCTATGAGGCTGAGGTGAACTCTTATGCACCGCTGGCAGCAGAGGCTTCCATTACGAATACGGCGACGATTGCCGGGGCAGGGGTCACTCCTGTTACTGTGAACGAGACAGTAAATGCGGTAAGCGGACCGCTTCTTACGATCACAAAGTCCGTCAGTCCCGTACCCGTGACAGAGAATGGAACATTGACGTATACGTTCCTGATACAGAATCTGGGGAATACGGCAGCAGATGCAGCTACCGGTGTCGTGATCACAGATACCTTTAATCCCGTATTGGAGAATCTGACTGTGAATTTTAATGGAACTGCATGGGCAGAGGGAACAAACTATACGTATGATACGACTACCGGATTATTTACCGGAACTGCAGGAGGTATTACCGTACCCGCAGCGACTTACACCCAGGATCCCGTTACAGGAGCGTGGGGGATCAACCCCGGCGTCAGCACGCTGGTGATCTCCGGAACCGTATAAGGGCTGTCGCGCTCCTAAGGCTGGCGCCATGCAACCCATTCGCAGTCACTGCGTGACTTGCTCATGGACGGCTGTCGCCGTATAAATCTAAAATAAAAAGTCACTGGAAGTACATAAATGTCCTTCCGGTGACTTTTTATTTTATCCTTGCATGGCTTGTAGCTTAGCCAAAGTATCTCTTTAACAGACCCTCAAATGCCTTGCCATGTCTTGCCTCATCACGAGCCATCTCATGAACGGTGTCATGGATAGCATCCAGGTTCAGAGCCTTGGCTCTCTTAGCCAGATCAAACTTACCTGCGGTTGCACCGTTCTCGGCATCTACTCTCATCTCCAGATTCTTCTTGGTGGAATCGGTTACGACTTCACCTAACAGCTCAGCGAATTTTGCAGCGTGCTCAGCTTCTTCGTAAGCAGCCTTCTCCCAGTACAGACCGATCTCGGGATAACCTTCTCTGTGAGCTACTCTTGCCATTGCCAGATACATACCAACCTCAGAGCATTCGCCCTGGAAGTTCGCACGCAGATCTGCAATGATATCCTCGGGAGCACCCTTCGCTACACCTACTACATGCTCAGCAGCCCAGGTCTTACCTTCCTCCTGCTTGGTGAACTTGGAAGCGGGAGCGTGACAGATGGGGCACTCTGCGGGAGCCGCATCTCCTTCATAAACATAACCACATACCTGACATACATACTTTGCCATAATTTTTTCTCCTTTTCTCAAATGAAATGTTTTGTTTTTAGTTTTCTCTTTTTGCGTGTGCTTTATCAGCACAAATATATTATGGAACGAAGTCTGTTTTCATTCAGAAAACTAGGACTTCGTAGCAACCCTGGTGCAGGCGGGACAAGTGCCATAGAAATAAGTGATATGTCCCCGGATCCGGCCGTCAAATCTCTCTCCGGCTGTCTCCATGATGGAATCAATACTATCCATGTCCAGATCAATGACGCTTCCGCATTCCGTACACACAAAATGATAATGTTCGGAAGTATCGGCATCAAAATGGTCAACACCGTCACCGACCCGGAGTCGTAAGATTTCTCCCATGTCTGACAAAAGTGTCAAATTACGGTAGACGGTACCGAGACTTAAGTTCGGATCCTGCTGCTTCAGATTAGAATAGATCACATCAGCGGTAGGGTGATCCTTGCGTCCCATGAGAAAGGATTTGATCATTTCCCGTTGTCTGCTTCGTTTCAGTGCCATGATAAGCCCCTTTCTCAATAATAGTAATGATTACTGTTTCTTATAAGCTTATTATACATGATGCGAGAATAATGTCAACAGAAAAATGAAAAAATTTTGTTTATATTTTTTTAATGATATTCTTGCTTCCTTTATACACAGAAGTTGGGAATCATGCTATAATGAGCGAAAGCAAAGTATAAAACATAAATTAACATGCGCAAACTTGTGTTACACCGTGTACAGAAGTACATGGCACTAAAGTCACGGAAAGTTTGCAGTTTGCTGAAAGGCAAGAGTAATATGAAATTTAAAACCAGACTTCGTGTAACATTTATAAGTATTATATTACTTCCGCTGTTGCTGACGATCATGGCGTTTGTGATGATTGCCATTTACCTGATGAATTACTCTCAGGGTCTCAGCCTGACGGATATTGATTATTCCATGATGTCGGAGAATTTCAGGGAATTCACCAATACCACGGATCAGGCGTATTATGTGCTGCTGGACCAGGTGAAGGAAGACAGCAGCAGGCTGGAAGATAAAGAATATCTGGATCATATTAATGAGGAGGTATCGCGGAAGTCTACTTACATTATTGTAAGAAAAGGTGATAAGATGTATTATGCCGGCAATAAAGATGCCGCACAGAAGATTTTTGAAAAACTGCCTGCCTACGGTGAAGAGAATCTGTCGGATGACAGCGGATATTTCTACAATGAACTGGAGAAGTATGTAAAACAGATTGATTTCACTTTCCGGGATGGAACACCGGGCAGCGTATTTATCGTCACGAAGGTCAATTCGCTGATCTCGAGACATCTGCTGATCGATATGTTCGTGGCTATCATAGTGATCCTGATCTTCACCAGCCTGATGCTGACCCAGTGGATCCACAAGGGCGTATTTGAACCCATCAATGAATTGAACGTGGCAATGCGCAAGATCAAGGAAGGCAACTTTGATTATGTTCTGGAGACAGATGCCAAGGGGGAGATCGGTGATCTCTACCGCAATTACGAGGATATGCGTCTGCGGCTGAAGGAATCCACAGAAGAGAACATTCAGCATGAGAAGCAGAACAAAGAGCTGGTCAGCAATATTTCCCATGATCTGAAGACCCCTATCACAGCCATTAAGGGTTATGTGGAAGGAATCATGGACGGCGTGGCAGACACGCCGGAGAAGATGGACAAATACATCAAGACCATCTACAATAAAGCCATTGATATGGATCGTCTGATCAACGAGCTGACCACTTATTCCGGAATTGATAATAACCGGATCCCGTACAATTTCCACCGGATCAACGTGGCGGATTATTTCGGTGACTGTGTGGAAGAAGTCGGACTGGATCTGGAGCAGCGGGGTATCAAGCTGAACTATTCGAATCTGGTATCTCCTGACACAGTTGTCATCGCGGATCCGGAGCAGATGAAGAAGGTCATCAATAATATTATCAGTAACAGCGTAAAATATATGGACAAGCCTGACGGGCATATTGATATCCGTATTCTTGACGAAGTGGATTCCATCCGGGTAGAGATCGAGGACAACGGCAAGGGAATCGCACAGAAGGATCTGCAGAAGATCTTCGAGAGGTTCTACCGCACGGATGCTTCGCGCAATTCCGCCCAGGGCGGCAGTGGCATCGGATTATCCATTGTTAAAAAAATTGTTGAGGATCATGGCGGTTATGTATGGGCGACAGCCAAAGAAGGGGAAGGAACCTGTATGCATTTTGTATTGAGAAAATATATTGAGCTGCAGCCGGGTGGAACCAAGTAATGAATAAGGGAATGAAACAGAAATGGCATGATAATCGATAATACAAGGACATTCTGTAAATGGAGGATAAATAATGAGTAAGATTTTAATTATTGAAGATGAAGTAGCAATTGCAGATCTTGAGAAGGATTATCTGGAGCTCAGTGATTTCAAGGTCGATATCTGCAATACCGGCGATGAGGGACTGAAGACCGCACTGGCAGGCGATTATGATCTGATCATTCTGGACCTGATGCTGCCCGGCATGGACGGCTTCGAAGTATGTAAGAAGATCCGCGAGGAGAAAAATATTCCCATTCTCATGGTATCTGCGAAGAAGGACGACATTGATAAGATCCGCGGCTTAGGGCTGGGTGCGGATGACTATATGACCAAACCTTTCAGCCCCAGTGAACTGGTAGCCCGTGTGAAGGCGCACATGGCCCGTTATGAGAGACTGGTGGGAACTAACCAGAAGCAGCAGAATGATATCGTGGAGATCCGTGGTATCCGTATTGATAAGACTGCAAGACGTGTCTATGTGGACGGTGTGGAGAAGACGTTTACGACCAAGGAATTCGATCTGCTGACGTTCCTGGCGGAGCATCCGAACCATGTATTTACCAAAGAAGAATTGTTCCGTGAGATCTGGGATATGGATTCTATCGGTGATATTGCCACCGTCACAGTGCATATCAAGAAGATCCGTGAGAAGATCGAAAAAGATACTGCAAAGCCTCAGTATATCGAGACCATCTGGGGTGTGGGCTACCGATTTAAAGTATAAAAGAAGAAAAATAAGATCAGAAGAGAACTCCTATGATGGATACAGCAACAAACTGTCTCCAATAGGAGTTTTTTATCTAAAAGTGTGTTATAATCATAGCATTGCGGATTGCACCCGTGAAATTTGATTAGCGATTCCACTGATGAGATAAAGCATCGGCGGAATGGAGTGTGTTATGAACAGTAAAAAAATAATACAGTTGTCTACGACACAGAAGATCATGCTTAGCTTTCTGTGTGCCATATTAGTGGGTAGCTTCCTACTGGCATTACCCATCAGTTCAGCTACCGGAGAAGCGGTTCCTTATATAGATGCTTTATTTACGGCTACCACATCCATATGTGTGACCGGTCTGGTGACGGTTCCCACATATTCCACCTGGAGCGTCTGGGGACAGATCGTGATCCTGTTTCTGATCCAGTTGGGAGGTCTGGGAGTCATTACGGTCATGTACGGTGTGATGATGGGACTGCACAGACGACTGGGACTGGGTAACCGGTGGATGCTGCAGGATGTATTTAATCTGAATAATATCTCCGGAATCGTGAAATTCCTCCGCAAGGTTCTCATAGGTACTCTGGTGGTGGAGGGATGCGGAGCTCTTTTGTACATGACAGTATTTGTGCCGGGATACGGACTCAGAGGCATATGGATTTCGATTTTTAATGCCGTATCTGCCTTCTGCAACGCCGGAATGGATATTATGGCGGAAGACAGTCTGTGCGGCTATGTATTTCAGCCCATGGTCAATCTGGTCACGATGCTGTTGATCATATTGGGAGGTTTGGGCTATATCGTCTGGTGGGATGTACTGCGGGTTTTGAAAAATATCCGGAGCCAGAAGCTGAAATGTTTCCGACTGCTGACACTGCACAGTAAAATAGCACTCACGGTGACAGGAATACTTATTGTAGTGGGAGCGGCGGCATTTTATATTTTTGAATACAATAATCCTCTGACGATGCAGGATTACACGGTGCCGCAACGGATCTGGGCATCCCTGTTCCAGGCAGTAACTACGCGAACCGCAGGTTTTGCCACAATTCCACAAGAGGATCTGACCAATACCTCTGCGATCATTTCGGTGCTTTTGATGCTGATCGGCGGCTCTCCGGTGGGAACCGCAGGAGGAATGAAGACAGTTACGATCGCAGTGCTGCTGGTATCTATGTTTGCCACTATAGGTAATAAGGAGGATGCGGAGCTTTTTGGGAGAAATATTCCGAAGCAGGCGGTGAATAAATCGGTAGCGGTTGTAGGTATGTTTTTTATCATTGCGTCGTTGTCCACAATTCTTTTATCTGCAGTGACAGATGCGGATGTGATAGATATTGTGTATGAAACAGTGAGTGCCACAGCTACTGTGGGATTAAGCAGGAACCTGACTTCCATGCTGAATCTTTGGGGAAAACTGATTATTATCGTGACCATGTATCTGGGAAGAGTCGGCCCCATATCTCTGGTAGTGGCATTCAGCACGCAGAAAAAGAACAAAAATATTGTGAAGAACCCGACAGAAGAGATCAGCGTCGGATAAAGCAGATCGAAGCAACAGGAAGGAAGAGACTATGGGAATCAATCAGACCTATGCAGTATTTGGACTTGGAAGATATGGAAGAAGTGTGGCGAAGGAGTTGGCAGAGAACGGCGCAGAGGTGGTGGCGGTAGACAATAGAGAGGCAGTTGTCAATGCGGCAATCTCAGAGATTCCATACTGTAAATGTGCAGATGTTACAGATCCGGAAGCGTTGAGACAGATCGGTATTGCGAATATTGATGTGGTCATTGTGACCATGGCAAATCATCTGGAAGCCAGTGTTATGGCAACCATGCTGTGTAAAGAACTGGGCGTAAAGACCGTTATCGCCAAATGCGCCACTGAGATAAACTGCAAGATCCTTACGAAAGTAGGAGCAGACCGTGTAGTATTCCCCGAGAGTGAGTCAGGGATCCACCTGGCCAAAAATCTGTTAAGCTCCGGTTTCATGGACATTATCGAATTGTCCCAGGATGTGTCTATGGTGGAAATGGAAGTCAAACAGCAGTGGATCGGGAAGAACCTGATCGAGCTGAATCTGCGGAAAAAATATTCCATTAACGTGGTGGCGATCATCGAAGGAAAAAATGTAAATACCAATATCGATCCGGAAGAACCTCTGACACAGGATATGCGGCTGATCGTTATTGCCAACCGGGCAAAACTCAATAAACTGAAATAGAATAGCTGCGAGCTATAAAAAAGTGAAACTTCTGACGGTGCACTTGAGCACAAGACAGAATGTTTCACTCTTTTTTTTATACGGTGACAGCCATCTGGAAAGCTGTAAACAGGTGATCAGTTATCTGCCCGGAAAGTATTCTCGTTAAAGGCACCCTGTTGCTTAGCCACGATAGTGGTACATACGGCATCACCGGTGATATTGACAGCGGTACGCAGCATATCCAGGATACGGTCGATACCCATGATCAGTGCAATGCCTTCGGTAGGCAGTCCCACGGAGGTCAGTACCATGGACAGGGTGACCAGACCGACACTGGGGACACCGGCAGTGCCGATGGAAGCGATCGTCGCGGTGGCAATGACGGTAGCAATGGCAGCCGGGGTCAGAGGAATACCGTAAGCCTGTGCTATGAAAACAACTGCTACGCCCTGCATAATGGAAGTACCGTCCATGTTAATGGTGGCACCCAGAGGAATCGTAAAGGACGAAATCTGTTTGGAGACACCGATTTTTTTATACAGAGTGTCGATAGACAGAGGGATCGTCGCATTACTGGTGGAAGTGGAGAAGGCAAAGGTCATAACCGGGAAGAACTTTTTAATGAACTTAAAAGGATTCAAGCGGGTGAACACAAACAGCATGACCTGATATACCACGAAACACTGTACTGCCAGCGCCAGAATGACACTTCCCATATATTTCAGCATAGGCACAAAAGCGTCGAAGCCGATGCCTGCGAAGGTCTTCGCAATCAGGCAGAAGACACCGACAGGGGCAGCTTTCATGACTGCAATCGTCATTTCCATCATAATGTCATTGAACTGACTGAAAAAGTTCGCCACAGTGGAGACCCGGTTGCCCATGGCAGCCAGAAGAATGCCAACAAATAAAGCAAAGAAGATGATTGGCAGCATATCTCCGGCGGACAGAGAGGTAAAAATATTTTTCGGAATAATATTCAACAACGTCTCCGCAAAATCTACCTGGGTGGTTGCGACTTCGGTGGCATCCTCCGGCAACGCAATATTTAAACCGACGCCGGGATTGATCAGACTGGCAATACCCAGTGCCACGCAGATCGCCAAGGCAGTGGTGCACAGATAGAACAGGATCGTTTTCACACCCACAGTTCCCAACGTTTTCGTATCACCGATGGCCATTGCGCCGCAGACCAGGGAGCAGAATACCAGAGGGACCACCAGCATCTGCATCAGGCGGATAAAACCATTTCCCAGTACATAGAGAATACCGTTGATCAGAATCGTATCTCTGAAGTACCCTTCCGGCATATAATAATGGATCAGTACACCACATACCGCACCGGTTAACAGGGCAATAAAGATTTTGGTGGACAGACCGAGTTTTTTCTTTTCTTTTTTGTGTTTTTCCACTATTCCAGTCCTCCGGTTTCTTTCATGTAGGAAGCCAGTGTCTCTCTCCAGCCACTGGGTTCTTCGATGCCGGTGAGACGCAGCATCATATTATCCAGTACGGAATATTTCTCCGGGGTGCCGTCTTTTACTGTGACAGTAAGCCGGTCCTCTTTTCCGGCAAGACGCAGGATCTCTTTCGCAAATTCCAGGCGTGTGCAGGAACCGCCACTGCATACGGCGTGATAGATGCCGTAATGATCGTTGTCGATGAAGAATTTCACCACCCGGGCAAGCTCTGCGGCGGAGGTAGGTACCGCACGGTCGTTATTTAGCAGTTCCATAGTAGATACCTGGGAGTCCGCGGCAGCTTCCAGTACTTCATTCAAAAAGTCTTTGCCGATGCCGTAGATCCAGGAACTGCGGATAATGACATAGCGGGTCATCAGTTGGATGACGAATTTCTCTCCGGCATATTTGGATTTCGCAAACAAGCCCACAGGATTTACATCATCGAACTCATTATAGGGTGTGTCGGATGCGCTGGAAAATACATCATCCGTAGAGATCTGGATGAGTTTTGCCTGAATGCTTTCCGCAGACTGCGCCAGATTCCTTGCACCTACGGCATTGACCTTGTAAGCCATATCCGTCTCCGACTGCGCTGCACCGGCGGAAGGATGATATCCTGCACAGTTGATGACGACATCGGGACGATTCCGGTGCATGAACAGGGAAACTGCATGTTCATCCGTGATATCCAGCTCATCCTTGTCGGTCTCGTATAATTCATATTCCATCATGTCTAACAACCTGATCAACGCCTGCCCCATGTGACCGAGGGAACCGACGATCCATATTTTTTTCATTGTATACCTCCTTTATTTTATATAATGTTGGGTTTTGTAGAAATGATCAAGAAAATATCTGGGAACAGTATAGCATACGATACCGTGCGAAAGAAAGCACAAAAGAGAAGTGAGAATAATTTCCTTGGCATATATAGACTGACGATATATATTGTGTGTAGAAAGCCCATATAGAGAGGAGCGTATACATATGGCAATCGATAGGAATCTGGTACAGGGAAGTATGGCAATGATGATCCTGCGTCTATTGGAGACCAAGGACATGTATGGCTATGAGATGATTGAGGCACTGCGAGAGAGATCTAACAATGTCTTCGAACTAAAGGCCGGGACACTGTATCCTCTGCTGCACTCGCTGGAGAGCCGTGGAGATGTGGTGTCTTACGAGGACAATACTTCCGGCAAGACGAGAAAATACTACCAGCTGACTCCTGCAGGAAAAAAGCATGCGGAAGAAAAGAAGAAGGAATGGCAGGAATACCAGACTGCAGTTTCCGGAGTGTTGAGTCTTCAGAGAGGGTGCTGATTATGGGAAAGGAAGAAAAAAGGGTAGTGCTGGCAGCGCATGAGGAGGCAGAACAACCGGCGGCGGAAGAGAATACGGATTGGCGGAATGCCGGAAGCATCCGGGATTATCTGGATGCCATAGGAGAACAGATCGAGAATCCCCATGCCAGATGCGCAATCCGCAGGGAGATTGGCAATCACATTGAGGAACAGACGGAGGACTACCACCGGGAGGGAATGACACCCCTGGCAGCCGCACAGGAAGCGGTACGCCAGATGGGGGATCCGCTGCAGACCGGCAGGGAATTGAACCGGATCCACAGGCCGAAGTTTCCGACAGTGTTGTTTGGCATCACGGTGATACTGACACTGGTGGGAATTGTCATGCAGGGAATCTTGTTTTCCCATATGGAGACGGTGGGAGCGGAAAATTATCTGCGTAATACGATCCTGTATAACGGAATCGGACTGTTGCTGATTCTCGGACTTCTCTATGGAAACTATATGAAACTGGTACGTTTCAGCTATGGGCTGACGGCGCTTTTTATAGCTGCAGGGCTGGCAGGCAGTATGCTGGGGACACATATGTGGAGTGGCAGTTATCATGACAGATACGAAGCTGTCTATCTGCTGTGGATGTTTCTTCCGGTTCTGTATGCCTTGCTTTTGTATCGCATGCGAACCTTAAGCTGGAAGGTAATCCTGATTCTGGATGCGGTGTATCTGGCAGCGGTGCTGCTGTTATCGCAGGATATTACCTGCTCTGCCGGTATGATGGAAGCTTTCTTGTTATCTATCGTAATTTTGTTCCTTGCCATCAAACGGGGCATTCTGCCGGGAAAAAAGAGATTACTCTATTTGGCGGCGGATGGTTTACCGGATGGGAAAAGGGGAGACCGGTTATATTGCCAGCAATATTCAGCAGGAACAGCATGGCTTTTCATTGTTGGGTGGGGGAAAGATCAGTGAGGCATTACTTTTTACCTCAGATCAAAATAACGGGACATGGTCCCTGTCACAGGAGAGCTGTACAACCTACATTATTCACAGCATTTTCCTGTGGTTTGGTATCATTGTGGGAGTATTGGTGATCGTGGCACTGTTTGCTTTTGCGCTTTATGCACTCCGTGTCGCTCTGCGTCAGAGTAATCGTGCGGCATTGCTGTTGGGCAGTGTGTGCAGTCTGAGCATCATGCTTCGGATCGTCAATGCGGTTCTGGTGAATTTTGGATTTGGCATTTACTACACCATATCCATTCCATTTCTGGCTTATGGGCTGGGGAACTGTCTGGCCAATTCCCTGATGGTGGGAGTGATTTTATGTGTCTTTCGTAACAGCAATGTCATGATGGAAGAGCTGGAAAGAAAAACTGGTATACAAACTGCCGATATAAAAAGAAGAGAAACAAAAACAGAATCGTAAACTTGTATAGGTACAAAGGTGTAATTTAGAATTTCATATTCATAGTGCATAAAAAACCCCCTTCAATAAGAAAGATAGTCCCCTTATCTTTGAAGGGGGCTTTTGCTATACTGTTAACATAAAGTTAAGGGGAACGCAAAAAACAGCTAAAATTAGCCTATTTATTAATGGAAGGGAAGGACGAAGAGAAGGTATGAGTGAAAAAGAAGTCATAGTATCCATGAAGGATATATGCAAAAGCTTCCCGGGAGTAAAAGCACTGGATCATGTACAGTTTGAATTGCGATCCGGAGAAGTCATGGCCCTGTTGGGAGAGAATGGCGCCGGCAAGAGTACGCTGATGAAGATTCTGAGCGGTGTGTATACCAGAGACAGTGGAAGCCTGGAAATCTTTGGCAAGGAGTATGGGGATCTGACACCGAAACAGGCACAGGAAGCCGGAGTTGCTATTATCCATCAGGAACTGAATATGTGTAAGCACCTGTCCGTAGCAGAGAACATGTTCTTAGGCAGGGAGAAGACAAAAGGTATTGTATTGGCAAACGGTGATATGGAAGCGGAAGCCTCCCGGATATTAAATGATCTGAAAATCGATATTGACCCGAAGCAGGTCGTGGGAGAACTGCCGGTATCCAAACAGCAGATGGTCGAAATTGCCAAAGCATTGTCGGTCAATGCGAGAATCCTGATCATGGATGAACCCACATCCGCACTGACAGCAAAGGAAATAGATGATCTGTTCCGCATTATTAAGGATCTGCGATCCAAGGGATGCGGTATTGTATACATATCCCACAGACTGGAAGAGCTTCAGCATATTGTAGACCGTGTGACCATCATGAGAGACGGACAGTATATTACTTCCATGAATTTCAAAGATACCACGATGGACCAGATTATAGCCAATATGGTAGGACGAGAGATCAAGGAACAGTTCCCGAGAGAGTCGTGTAAAAAAGGGGAAAAGATTCTGGAAGTCAAGGGATTAAACGCAGGTCGCATGGTGCGGGATATCAATTTCGCATTGTATGAAGGCGAGATCGTGGGCTTTGCCGGACTGATGGGTGCTGGAAGAACAGAAACGACAAGAGCAATCTTCGGAGTGGATCCAAAGGACAGCGGAGAGATCATTCTGGAAGGGAAAACATTAAAAATTACAAATCCCAATGATGCAATCCGCGCAGGAATCGTACTGGCACCGGAAGACCGGAAAAAGGATGGATTGTGTACCAAATTGAGCATCCGGCACAATATTGCATTACCTAATCTGGATATTCTCTGCAACAAACTGGGAGTAGTCAGCAGCAAGAAGGAAGATCAGATGTGTGACGAGGCAGTAGAAAACCTGAAGATCAAAACACCGAACGTGGACATCAATGCCGGTAACTTATCTGGTGGTAATCAGCAAAAGGTAGTCGTAGGAAAATGGCTGGCACGGAATTCAAAAGTCGTTATCTTCGATGAACCCACCAGAGGAATCGACGTGG
Source organism: Waltera sp. (assembly GCF_046969025.1). Lineage (NCBI taxonomy): Bacteria > Bacillati > Bacillota > Clostridia > Lachnospirales > Lachnospiraceae > Waltera > Waltera sp. The sequence goes on from NZ_JBKVQF010000008.1 coordinate 119,713, forward strand.
CAGCAAAGGTTGAAATCTATAACCTCATGAACGAACTGAAAAAACAGGGAATTGCCGTAATGTTCGTATCTTCGGAGATGCCGGAAGTCATGGGAATAGCCGATCGTATCATTGTAATGTGTGATGGAAGGATTACTGGGGAATTGGATGCCAGAAACACAACGCAGAATGAGATCCTGACCCTGGCAACCCAGTTCGAGAAGAAGATCGCAGCTAACGCTTAAATTATAACCATAAGAAAGGTGAAAATATCATTATGAAAAAGCAAAGTCCGTTGAAAAGAATTTTTGCGATCAGAGGAATGGGAGGAGCCCTTACCGCTTTTGCCGGTCTGATCATCATCTATATCGCTTTTGGTATTATAAATCCGGCCGTATTTTCCGGTCAGAATGTAATGAACCTGTTACGATCCATGTCAAAGTATCTGATCATTGGTATTGGTCAGAGTTATGTGCTGATCACCGGTAATATCGATCTGTCCATTGGATCTGTGGTAGGTATGAGTGCCATGATCGCAGCAACACTGATGACCATGGGTGTGAACCCTGTAGTAGCTATCCTGATTACTTTTGTATGTTGCATGATCATCGGGGTACTGAATGGTATTCTGGTAGGTAAGTGGAAACTGCCTCCCTTCATTGCTACTCTGGGAACCATGTTTGTAGCAAGAGGTGTTGCTTACATGGTAAACGGCAACCGTAATACGGATGCCATCGCATCCGGTGTCGGCAAAGATGCCGGAGAGACTTTCCAGAATGTTTTCTACTATGGTAAAACATTGGGCGTTTACAATACTTTCTGGATTGCAATTATTATCTTTATCGTATTCTTCTTTCTGCTGTCCAAAACACGTACCGGCAGACATATTTATGCCATCGGTTCCAATGTGGATGCAGCAAAGCTGTCCGGCGTCAGCGTAGTAAAGACCACCACCAAGACCTATCTGGTCAGTGCATTCTGTTCTTTTGTGGTAGGATTGATCCTCTGCGGTCAGGCCGGAATGGGTAACATGGAAGCCGGTAACATGTACGAGATGTATGCGGTAGCCGCAGGCGTTATCGGTGGTATTTCTCCTTTGGGAGGAACCGGATTGCTGTTGGGAACTCTGGCAGGTGCTTCCGTATGGCAGACACTGGAGAATGGCCTGAATATGATTGGCGCCCAGGTAGGTATCCAGAGACTGGTTATCGGTATCATCGTAGTGTTTGCAGTACTTCTGGATGTTGTTGTAAGGAATGGTGTATTTAAGAAGAAACCGGCTAAGAATTAGACATCAATTAAGATGCTAAGATAAATCAATGAACACTTTTAAGGAGGGTTTACAAAATGAAAAAGGTATTATCAGTAGCTTGTGCATTATGCATGACAACAGCAATGCTGACCGGATGTGGCAGCAGCAACAACGCAGGAACCGCAGCCACCGGTGAGGCACAGAACAGTGCGGCAGCATCCACCACCACAGAGCAGGCTTCAACTGCAACAGACGCAGGAACCACTCTGATCGCTCTGATCACCATGGATTCTCTGGATCAGCACTGGGTAACTCTGAATGAGGGCGCACAGAAGGCAGCAGCAGAGCTGGGTGTAACAGTTCAGTTTATGGCTCCCAATACCAAGGATGATGCTCAGCAGATCGAGTGTGTAAACAACGCAGTCAGTGCAGGTGCACAGGCTATCATCGTAGCAGCAAACGGTCCCGATGCGATTTCTTCCGCACTGAGAGAGGCATCAGATGCAGGCGTTAAGCTGATTTACGTAGATTCCCCTGCGAACGTATCCGCAGAAGCTACTTTCTCTACCGACAACAATGCTGCAGGTAAGACAGCAGGTGAAGAGATGAAGAAAGCATTGGCAGATGCAGGTGTCACCAGTGGTTCCATTGGTATCATCAATGTAAATGCAGCAACCGATTCCTGCGTTATGAGAGAAGAAGGTTTCCGTTCTGCATTTGAAGGAACTGATTTCGAACTTCTGGAGACTCAGTACGGCGAAGGCGATGCAGCAAAATCCCAAAGTATTGCAGAGAACTATATTACCCAGGGCGTTGTAGGTATCTTCGGATGTAACGAAGGTTCCACCACCGGCGCCGGTAACGCCATCAAGGCTTCCGGTAAGGATAACGTAATCGGTGTAGGCTTTGATAAGTCTGATGCTATCCTGGGTCTGATCGATGACGGATATCTGCTGTGTACCATGGCTCAGAATCCCGATGTTATGGGTTATGAAGGTGTAAAAGCAGCTGTAAAAGCCATCAATGGTGAAAGTCTCGGTGGTGCTGTAACCGATACAGGAGTATCTGTTCTGACCAAACAGCAGTAAGCAAAATCTTTTCTCTTCCATAAATATAAAAATTCAACAGGAATATCCGGAAATATGGGATATTCCTGTTGAATTGCATTTAAACGAGTGCTAAAATAAATCTATATTTATGGAAAAAAAGGCTAATAATGAGGATAAAATTATGTGGAAGGTAATGATCGTAGATGACGAGAAGCTGATCTGCAAGCTTGTCCAGGCATTGGTCGAGTGGGACAAACTGGGAATGCAGATGGCGGCACAGGCAGAAAATGCCATACAGGCACTGGATATGCTGCAGCAATATAGACCGGACATTCTGATCACGGATATTCGCATGCCGGGAATGGACGGGCTGGAGCTGATAAAAAATGCAAAAAAGATATGTCCGGAACTGGAAATCATCATTATCAGTGGATATGCACATTTCGAGTATGCACGAAATGCGCTTTCCCTTGGTGTGGGAAATTACCTTTTAAAACCTATTAAACAGGACGAATTGAACGAAACACTGCGAAAAATTGGTGAGCGGCTGGATGCAAAGAAATCTGCCCAGGGTATGGAAATGGCTGAGCGGAGAGTCAGTGAGAGCGATGTAAATCGCCTCAGATATGCGTTGCTGAAGGATCTTGTAGAAGATGCCTATAATCCAACCGCAGTGCAGCTGCAGGAGAACTATTATTTTAAGGCGGAAGCTGATTGTTATCAGGCCATAGTGGTGAAAGCAGGATATGATCCGGAACAAATGAGTAAGGCAGCACAGACTGTGATCTGTGAAAAAACGAAAGAGTTGTTCTATCATTGCCTGTCAAAAAACTGTAATGACTGCCTTTTTGATTATGTGAAAGATTCCGGGTATGGTATTCTTAATTTTATAAAAGAAGATACGGATAAAATAAGAACTTTGCTTTTGGAATTTTTGCGACAACTGGAAGCGAACCGTTCCATGTTGGGACCGGTAAGATTTTCACTTGCCATTGGCGGTGTGACAGTGGATGCGGAACAATTGACCGCATCCATAAGAAAAGCAGAGCTTGCGATTCGGGAGAGGATCGTGGAAGGCTGGGGAAGACTTCTGGAAGAAGTACCTCCGGCATCCGGATTACCAATGCAGGATATTCTGGATCGATATTGTAAAGAAATGGAACATGCCATAGAAGTTCTGGATCCGGCAGAAGCCAGCAAGTGCGGAGAAGAACTGAAAAATGCGGTGATGAGTGTACCGGATGTCAGAGGACGGGAAATTCAGGAAACGGTGCTGTCAGCAGGAAGATTTTTTATTGTGCGTGTAAGAGCTACATCTCCCACTATATTTGAAGAAAAGTGTATGCATTGTGGCTCTGCGGAAGAATTGTTTCATGAACTGTCAACGCTGCAGGAAGAACTGATGACAGAAGCTCTGGAAGCCAGACAGGGGGAGACTTCCCGGCCGATCCGCCAGGCAAAGCAGTATGTTCACAAACATTATGCGGAAAATATTACATTGGAAGAAGTATGTGACCATGTGGGTTTCAGTGTAGCATATTTTAGTGCCCTATTTAAGAAGGAAACAGGAGAAGGGTTTGCCAAATATCTGATGCGGGTAAGAATGGATGAGGCTAAAACGCTGTTGAGAGAAACAGGATTGTCTGTGACCGAGATCTGTGAGCGGGTAGGATATAATGACAGAAAGCATTTTACCCAGACTTTTCATAAGATTGCCGGCGTAAATCCGGCAGAGTACCGGAAGCTGTACGGTTGAGAGGAGAGCGTATGAAGCAGGGAAAAATGCATTATCTGAACTTTCGGACATTGTGTGCGTGGAGTTTTATGGTGTTGTTTCTGGCTGCGCTCTTGGGATATCTTATCTATGAAAAAATCAGGGGGAATGGGGCAGGCTGGTTCCCGGTGATCTTTGGAGGGTGCCTGTTGGTGCTTGGTATCTGCTATGCTGTAGTGGAGATATGGCTGCCTTACCGGCGTATCGAGAAGCGGATAGAATTATTTCTGGACGGTTATACCACCAGCAATCTGGTGGGAGAAGATGGGATCCACATTTCTCCGGAGCTGGAGAGTCTGGTCAGCAAAATGCAGTATCTGATGCAGTCACAGGAGATGCTGAACCTGAATAAGAGACAGGCACAGTATCTGGCATTACAAAATCAGATCAATCCCCACTTTTTATATAATACATTGGAGAGCATCCGTAGTGAGGCACTGATTGCAGGACTGGTAAGTGTCGCAGATATGACAGAGGCATTGGCCACTTTTTTCCGCTATACCATCAGCAAAGTAGAAAATCTGGTGTCAGTGGAAGAAGAATTGCAGAACTGTATGACTTATTTTAAAATTCAGCAGTATCGTTTCGGCGACAGACTGCAGCTTTCCGTTGAATGTGATCCCGAGGAAAAAGCAGCGATTTACAGCTGTCGTATCCCCAAACTGACCTTGCAGCCGATCCTGGAAAATAGTATCATTCATGGGACAGAGTGCAAACTGGGAACGGGACATATCCGGATCCTACTGGAAATGACGGAAAGTTGTCTGCTTCTGTGTATCTCGGATGACGGCAACGGCATGGAAGAACGCAAAGTAGCGGATATCAATGAAAGATTGCAAAAAAGCGGAGGTATTCTCGCAACGGGAGAATCCGAGACAAAAGGCGGGATCGCACTGGTAAATGTCAATAACCGTATCCATTTACTATTTGGAGAAGAATATGGAATTCATGTGTATTCTATGCCGGAGATTGGCACGGATGTGAAGATAAGAATTCCTGTAATCTACAGTGATCGTAATCTGATTCATATGGAAGAAAGGCAGGAAAACTACTGTTGATCAGGGAAGTGCTGCGCATGGAGAAGGTGACCTACAAGGAACAGGGAAGAATTCTCCTGGATAATTTTAATATAACGGTACGAAAGGGAGAGGTATTCGGTCTGATCCCGGTCAATCGTTATGGAATGGATGCTTTTCTCAAACTGTTGCAACAAAATATGCCGCTTCACTACGGATATGTATATTATCGTGAGCAATTGGTCAATCAGTGGCAGAGGTCGCATAACCGGACGAACAGGATCAGTATCATCCGCAACAAAAGCAGTCTGGCGGAGGATCTAACCGTGGTAGACAATATTTTTGTCCTGCGGAGAGGATTTCATAAGTATCTGATTCATCCGGGAATGTTGGAACGACTGCTGCAGCCTTTTCTGGATGAAATCGGGATCAATATCCCGGCGGGGGCTTATGTCAGCGAACTGACAATATTTCAAAAGTTTGTGACAGAAGTTTTGAAAGCGGTGGTGGCAGGAAGTCAGCTGATCGTATTGGAAAATGTCAGTACTTTTATTAGCGAGAGCGAACTGGAGGAATTGCACAGGATCATACGACTGTACGCAGAAAGAGGAATTTCTTTCATTTACATCACGGCTCATTTTGAAGAAGCAACCTATCTGTGTGATCGTATGGCATTAATGGTAAACGGGCAGATCATCAAAACGTTTCAGAGAGGTGATCCGATTCCTGATACATTTCCGCTACAGAGTGTGGAGGAATATGACAGGTGGGTGAGATCTCAACATAGACGACAGGAAGCAGATACAGACAGACAGACCGTATTGATCATGGATAAGATACAATATGGTAATCTGAAAGATATTACGATTCGGGTCGGGCAGGGAGAATGCGTTGTATTGCAGGATCTGGATAATCGTTGCATTGCTGATTTTGTGGAGCTGTTTCAAGGAGAGATTCCAGAGAAAGGAAGCTTTTATCTGACGAAAGGGACACAAAAAAGTGAGAAAAACAGAGATATTGCGGTAATCCAGGAGCTACCCACAGAGACTATGCTGTTTCCTCATATGAGTTATTTTGATAACCTATGTTTTACCATGGATCATCGAATCCGGGGTGTGTGGAATCAGTCTGGAATCCGGAGAAGTATCCAGGAGGAACAAAAAGATCTGTTGGGGGAGGACGTATTTGACACTCCGGTGTGGAACCTGACCAGGCAGCAGAAGTATGATCTGGTATATACGAGAATTCTGATGCAGCATCCGCAGGTCGTGTTGTGCGTACAGCCGTTTAAAAATGCGGAAGTGTCCGTGCGCAGTCATATCTGGGAGCTGATGGAACGGTTTTTGAAAAAAAATATTGCAGTGGTGATCCTGGCGGTGAATCTTGCCGATTCTCTGGCTCTGGCTGACCGTCTGATCCGGATACGGAATGGACAGATTCAGGAAATCTATGATCAAAAGGATTTCTCCAGATTGCCAGAGCATACACCCTGGCTGCATTTATATCAGAAAACCTATGGGAATAGATCGGAAGATAAAAAATAAAAAGAAAGAAGGAATCACTATGAAATTGGGAGCATTAGAAGCGGGCGGAACAAAAATGGTCTGTGCCATCGGAGATGAAACAGGAAAGATCTATGAGCAGGTATCTATAGCTACAACGACGCCGGAAGAGAGCATTCCGAAATTGATCGCATATTTTCAGGACAAGCAGATAGACGCATTGGGAATTGCAAGTTTTGGACCGGTGGAACTGGATCCAGCATCGGAAAAATATGGATATATTACTACCACATCTAAACTTGCATGGACAAACTTTGATTTTTTGGGAAGCATGAAAGCAGCGTTAAAATGTCCTATGGGATTTGATACCGATGTAAATGGTTCAGTACTGGGTGAGGTTACTTTCGGGCAGGCAAAAGGGAAACATTGCGTCATGTATTTGACCGTGGGAACCGGAATCGGAGCAGGCGTGTATATTGACGGGAAGCTGCTGCACGGTATGCTTCATCCTGAGGCAGGACATATCCTCATCACAAAACGGGATACAGACCATTATGAAGGAAAATGCCCCTATCACAAGGATCATTGTCTGGAAGGAATGGCGGCTGGTCCTGCCATAGAAGCCAGATGGGGCAAAAAAGCAGTGGAACTGGCAGATTGTCCGGAAGTATGGGATCTGGAGGCAGACTACCTTGCGCAGGCATTGACAAATTATGTGATGGTACTTTCTCCGGAAATGATCATTCTCGGAGGCGGTGTCATGCATCAGGAGCAACTATTCCCATTAATACGCAAAAAGCTGATTACCTATATCAATGGCTATGTGATAACAGAAGAACTGGAGGATCCGGAGCATTATGTAGTACCTGCGTCACTGCATGATGATCAGGGCATCATGGGATGCCTGGAACTGGCGAGAAGAGCATTGGAGGGATAATCTATGCCTTTATGGAACAAAAGAGCGGTAAGCAGCGGACAAACAGAAGAATCATATAAGGAACAGCTACAATCCTTGAAACAGACTGTCAATAATCTGGGATTGGTATCCGAACAATTTGAAGGTGCGGCAGAGGGGCTGACAGAGTCCTCCGATAAGGTGGGACATGGCGTACAGGTGCTTGCGGAAGGTGCCTCAAGGCAGGAAAGAGATGTATTGCAATGCCGGAAAATAGCCGAGGAATTCACAGCGAAGATCACGGATATGGATCAGGAGACTGCAACTATGCAGACACAGGTTCAGCAGATGCAGCAACAGAGTGATCTTGGCAGACAAAGAGTGGAACATCTGGGGAAAACACAGGAAAAACTCAAAGGTTCCATGGATACGATCACAGAAGAGATTCGTACGCTTCTGGATAAAAATGCAAAGATTGAATCTGTCACAAGTGTTCTCTATAGTATTGCCAAGCAGACGAATCTGCTGTCTTTAAATGCATCCATCGAGGCTGCCAGAGCCGGGGAAGCCGGAAGAGGATTTGCTCATGTGGCATATGAAGTACGAAAATTGTCGGAGGAATGTCATAAGGCAAGTCAGAGTATCAATGCATCCATTCAGGAGATTATAGGTTCGTTAACAAAACTGAAAGAGATCATGGAGGAATCCGATGCAGCTTTTGAAGCACAGAAAACCGCGGTAGGGGATACAATTTCTTCCTTTGAAAATATAAATCACAGTGTGAAAGAACTGGCAGAAGCGCAGTTTTTTTTCACAGAACGTATGGATGAAGTCAATGGGAAGAAGGAAGAGCTACTGGAAGTCATGGAATCTATTGCAACAATCTCCAGTCAGGCATCGGCATCCTCGGAAAACGTGGCGGGAATTACTGCAGAACAGAAGCAGAATGCCAGCCTTATGGGGCATGTATCCGAACGATTGAACAGCGAATTAAATCAGCTGAATGAAATCCTGGCTAATATACCGGTGGATTATGCACCGGTACAGCGCAGGAAAATTGCCATGGTATGGGATCTGGATGATCCTTTCTGGTATCCGGCGACGAAACAGGCCTATCGCACTGCCAAAATTCTGAATTTTGATATTACGGTATTTGCACCTAAGGGAAGAGGAGAAGCAGGAACTCTGGAAATGGTGCATTTTCTGAAAAAGGTGTTGGAGGAGCGTTATGATGGAATCTGTATCTCACCCATTGCGGATCTCAGAGTGGAAAAATTGCTGCAGAAGATGGCAGAGAAGGGTGTGGAGGTGATTTTCATCCTGTCTGCATTTGATAGTGTTCCCTATCGCACACTCATCGGAACTGACAGTTATCAGTGCGGACGGAGTACCGGAGAGGCTGTGAGAGAAGCCTTGGGAGCCGACGGTGCCGTTGGCATTATCAAGTGGAAGGATAACCTCATTGAGACTGTAGAGGACAGATACCACGGTGTTGTAGATGTTCTGAAAGAAAACAGAATTCCTTATTATGATATGACCGGTCCGGGAGAACCTACTGCTGAAGAAGCAACAAAATTAACTGACCGGCTTCTTACGGAGCATCCGGATATCTCTGTACTGTGCGCTACAAATGTAGGATGGGGATTGGCTTTTGCCAGATATCTTAAGTCCAAAGGGAAGAAGGTAAAACTGGTAACAGTGGACTTCACGGATGAAGTTGGAGAATTCATGAAGGCCGGCTATGTAGATGCTGCAATTGCGCAGCGTCCGGAGAGCTGGGGATCCATGACACTGGAAAAAATAGAGGCAGTATTTGAAGGACAGAGTATACCCAAAACCATTGACACCGGAACCTATCCGGTAACACCGGCCAATATCAGAATTTATGTGAAGGACTGATCCCGTTTCTTGCGGTATTGCAGCGGCGACATCCGAAAAGAAGCGTGAAAGCTACGGATAAAATGACTTACATTAGAAAAGCCGGACTGCAGGGCAACCTCTGTAACCGGCAGAGAGGTACTCTCTAACAGATGGCAGGCATGGGTCAGTCTCAGATGCATCAGGTATTGCGTCAGAGTCAGATGAAAGTGCTGTTTAAAATAGCGGGACAAATATTTTTCGGATAAATGAAATTGTTCTGCCAGGGTTTCCAACCGAAGGGGTTCCGTGTAGTTATACTGCAGATAAGTCAGTATCTCACGCTGCATCGGATCGTTCCTTTTGGAGCCCATCGGGTTAATGGTTCCACAGGAAGCAATTTTTTGTATAAGTGACAACAATAAAATACGTAATCGGAAAAGCCCACTCAATGTATTTGGAAGCTGTCTGACAGACAGGATCTCACGGATGAGAGAAATGATGTCAGGACAGCTTTTTTCGTGGGAAAGATTATGATGCAAAAGCAATTCATGGTTACGCAGGGGAAGGAAAAACTCCGTTTCCAACAGATCGTCCGTCTGAAAGGAAATAAATTCCAGTGGAAACAACAGGGTATGATAGTCTACGCCCGGAATTGCGGAACCCATAAAATGAAGCTCACCGGGATTCACAAAGAATACGGAGCCGCCGGCCGCTTCGTATTCTTCCCCTTCAATGATGACATTAAAAGAGCCGGAGCGGACATATATGATCTCGACCTCCGGATGCCAGTGGACAGGAATCTGAAAAAAAGCAGGCATATCATGCAGGTGATAACAGCTAAAAGGAAATTCTTTTGTTCCGTGAATGCGTTCTTCTCTTAATTCAGGGTACATAGGCAGGCCTTTCTGTGAAGTGGATCAGAGGATATTATGGTCAGATTACTATAAAAGTAGAAATAAGTCAATTTTCTGTGGTAAAAATGCAAGTTTTAGGAAAGATAAAGTAGTAATATGTAAAAATTGAAGAGACTATTCGGAATAGTATTCTGAATAGTTGTAAAATGAAAATGCAAATTTTTAGGAACCGCAGAAAGGATATAAAACCTACGATGGAAGGACAGAATAAGTCATTATTTCAATTATTTGTACCACTGTGTCTGGAGACGATCTTTTACATGTTGTCCGGAATGGTGGATACCTTAATGCTTTCTTCTGTGGGAGATCAGGCAGTCGGAGCAGTCGGAACAGCAAATACTTATATCGGTGTATTTATTATTATGTATTCGGTAGTTTCTATGGGAATGCTGGCTGTGATGACACAGAATATCGGTGCGGGCAGACCGGGGATCGCCTGTCAGGCAAAGACTTTGGGATTATGGTTTAATGGGATCCTGGGTGTTGTGATGTCTGTGTTTTTGTTTTTCTGTTCCGATGGGATTCTGTATGTGGTAGGTATTGCACCGGCATTGAAGGAGCCTGCTGTACAATATCTGCGGATCGTAGGAGGCGGAAGCATATTGAACGCAATGATTCCCATACTGGCAGGATATCTGCGTGCGTTTGGATATACGAAACAGCCTCTGATCGCAACTGTGACAGGTAATATTTTGAACTTTATATTAAATGCCGTGTTTCTGTTTCGATTCCACCTCGGCGTGCAGGGGGTTGCATCCGCAACAGTGATCTCCAAAGTAGTGAATCTGATATTGATAGTGATCTTTGTACGGCGGCTGATCCCTGCAAAAAAATATTCGGAGAGGGTAAATTCCGGAGAGATTTTGCGGAAGATCATCCGGATCGGATTACCTTCCGCTTTGGAGAATACTATTTATAATATAGCGATGACACTGGTGATCCGTTTTCTGAACCAGATGGATACGGAGGGAATCAATGTGGCAGCCCGTTCCTATACGGCACAGATCACAAATTTATCCTTCTGTGTGGGAAGTGCGCTTGCACAGGCGAATGCCATTATGACCGGATGGTATATGGGTGCGGGAAAATATGAAATATGTGATAAGCAGACTAAAAAATCTGCGGCGATCGGAGCGGTACTGGCGATGGGAACAGAATTTCTGTTTGCAGTCAGTGCCCCGGTCCTGATCTCTTTTTTCACGCAGGATAAGAGTATGGTAGAACTAGTGCAGAAGCTGATGTTTATTGACATTGCTCTGGAAGCCGGACGAGTCACAAATCTGGTATACGGGAATGCTCTGAAAACCAGTGGAGATGCTGTATTTCCGGTGATCCTCGGGGCTGTTTTCATGTTTTTGTGTGCAGCGGGAGGAACGTATCTGTTGGGGATACAGCTGCATCTGGCAGTAGTGGGTGCTTATATCGGTCTGACAGCAGATGAATGCAGCCGTGCGGTCGGCATGATGTTGCGCTGGCGGAGCGGAGCATGGAAGAAAAAAGGATTGATCGAAGATTGATCGAAGTGCAATAATAAGACGGTATACCGGCTGGCTTTTGCCCGGATGGGCATTCTCTTGCTTTTCGTAGCTTATCATAGCATAGCGCATTTTTTATAATTAAAATATTGACAATATAAAAAAATGTGTTATAGTTCTAAATGCAAATGCAACTCATTTGCATTTAGAACAAATATATGATTAAGTATTCATTTGATAAAGAAAGTATGGAAAGGTAAGAGTCATGTCGGAAGTTATTTTAGATACTTTAATAGATAGTATAAAGCTGGTGCCATTTTTGTTCCTGACCTATCTGGCTATGGAATATCTGGAGCATAAGGCTGGCGAGAAGACCACACATATGGTGCGAAAAGCAGGCAAAATGGGACCGTTGATCGGTGGCGTGGCAGGTGTGCTGCCTCAGTGTGGATTCTCAGCAGCGGCATCCAACTTATATGCAGGCAGGGTGATCACCCTGGGAACACTGATAGCCATTTATCTGTCCACTTCTGATGAGATGCTGCCGATCCTGATTTCGGAGAAAATGGATATCCGCTTTGTTCTGGGCGTGCTGGGAGCGAAAGCGGCCATTGGTGCGGTAGCCGGATTTGTGATCGATCTGTTGATCCGGGAGAGGAAGATGCATCCTCATGACCATGTTCACGGGCATGAGGAAAATGATCATGAAGAGGAAGAGCACATTCATGAAATCTGTGAGCATGAGAACTGCCATTGTGAAAAGGATGGAATTTTTCTATCTGCGGTAAAGCATACGCTTCACATTACCTTTTTCATTATAGTCATTGGATTTGTTCTGAACACAGCACTGCATTTTGTGGGAGAAGATGTTCTGGCCGGACTGATCCTGAACCGTCCCGTACTGGGACCTGTGCTGGCAGGAGTGGTGGGACTGATTCCCAACTGTGCAGCATCTGTGACCATAACGCAATTGTATATCAGTGGTGTGATCAGCCTTGGAGCCATGATGTCCGGATTGCTGGTGGGCGCGGGAGTAGGACTGTTGGTGTTGTTCCGCGTGAATCCGGATAAAAAGGAAAATCTGAAAATCGTGGGAATTTTATATGTGATTGGCGTTTTAGCAGGAATTGTGATAAACTGGCTGTAGGCACAAGCAGTGCCAAAATTGAGAGCTGACTCTTTGACTGCTTGCAGGCATAAGAGGCAGATCCAATTTTGATAGGGCGACGCCCGTCCAGTGAGGGAACGCAGGGCGTTACCGAGCTGAGCAGCACTGCGGATGCCCCGGATCGCGATATTAAAGGACAGATATCTATGGAAGAACATAAATGTGAACACAATGATATTTCCTACCCTAAGGGATTGAAATGGACCAAACAGAGAAAATGCGTGTATCAGGTGCTGGAGGAAGCGACCGAGCCTCTCAGCGCCGTGCAGATTTACAATCGTATTGAGAAAGAACACGAAGGCAGCGATTATGCTGTATCCACGATCTACCGGATCCTGGCAACATTTGAAGAACATGGAATGGTAGAGAAGACAACGTTCATGGGAGACGGTACCGTAGTATACGAATTGAACCGCGGGGAACATACCCATTATGCGGTCTGCCTGGAATGTCATAAGCGGATTCCGCTGCCCAGCTGCCCTTTTGCACATGTGCATTTAGAGCAGGATACCGGAGATTTCACTGTCACCGGACACAAATTAGAGCTGTACGGCTACTGCAAAAAGTGTCAGGAAGCCCGCAAAAATCACTAATTTCACCTATTATATAAAAAAATCGAAAAAAATATTTAATTTTTTTTGAAAAAGTACTTGCATTATTTAAAATCATGTGGTAACATATGTCTTGTCGTTGCGGGAGACATAACAACGACACAGAAAATGCACCGCTAGCTCAGTTGGTAGAGCACCTGACTCTTAATCAGGGTGTCCAGGGTTCGAGCCCCTGGCGGTGCACTCGAGAGAATCGTTTTTGGAGACATAGGAGCTCCGGGGACGGTTCTTTTTTTTGGTTTTAATTTTGCTGGACAAACTACTTTACAAAGCTGGGAACACATGTTATATTGAAATTAGCCAAAGAGAGACTAATGTCTAACTTCAAGACGCAGAAAACCCTGGGATGCTACCCCGGGGCTTTTTGTTGCCAGGCTGACTGTTGCTATTCATCACCGTCCAGCCATTTGCATATGTAGTAGCCGACTACACTTGCCACAACAGAGAGTATAAAGTTAAAGAGTTCTACCAAAATGTCACCCCTTCCACAGTCTGGTTGGAAATGGGAAACGACATGGATGAAGGACACTACAGAAAAATTGTTAATAGTTCTGTATATGAAGTATTCACGATATTTGAAATTGATGAGTGAGGGGAATACTATGAATGATGCAATAGCAATGATGTTTTCAATTTTAATTGTCATGTTCGGGTACCTGGTATTTAAGATCCGGACAGATCAGTCCCAATCAACGACCGCCAGCACCAGAAAACGGAGCAAGAAGAGAGGGACAGGAAAGCCGGTTATCAAAAATAACTGGAATATGCGACCACTGGACACAAAAGATCCTGCAGACAAAGATCTGCGGTATGAGGATTTTGTAGAATCATCTTGGAAAGAAATAGAAAAATAATTGTCTGACAAACTACTTTACAAAGCCTGGAACCCGTGCTATATTGAACTTAGATAAGAAAGTAATAATTGTTCCAAGGCGCAGAAAACCCCGGGGTGCGATCCCGGGGCTTTTTGTTGCTAGGCTGACTGTTGCTAAGCTTCTCCGTCCAGCCATTTGCATATGTAGTAGGCAACTACACTTGCTATAACGGAGAGAAAGAAAGTAATAATAATATCCAAAGCGCCACCTCCTTCCTGCTGGAAAGAGTCAACAGCATGCCTATTATATCACACGGTTCTCGTAGCGTAAACCGTCAAAAAACGACTTAAAATACCCCTTAGATACCATTTCTCTTTATCAGGGTGTCTGGGGTTCGAGCTCCTGGCGATGCACTTTAAAGGATCGTTTTTGGAGACATAGGAGCTCCGGGGACGGTTCTTTTTTTGCATAGATACCCTGATTAAGGAGATTTCACATGACTGCGATATTTGATACGCATGCGCATTATGACGATGACGCATTTAACGATGACAGAGAACAGCTTCTGGCGGCGTTGCCGGGGCAGGGCATTGCCCGGGTGGTGGATGTGGGTGCGAGCCTGGCATCCTGCCGGAAAGTGTTAGAGCTGATGGAGCAGTACGATTATATATACGGAGCCATCGGCGTACATCCCAGCGAGACCGCGGAACTGACGGAAGAATCTTATTCCTGGCTGAAGGAACAGTGCCAGAAAGAGAAATGCCTGGCAGTGGGAGAGATCGGACTGGATTATTACTGGCCGGAGCCGGACCATGAGACACAGAAGAAGTGGTTCCTGCGGCAGCTGGATCTGGCGCGAGAGATCCGAAAGCCCGTTATCATTCATTCCCGGGATGCGGCGAAGGATACTGTGGATCTCATGACGGAGGCGCGCGCGGAGGAGATCGGCGGTGTAATTCACTGTTATTCCTATACGAAGGAGACGGCGAAGATTTTCCTGGATATGGGATTCTACTTCGGAATCGGCGGCGTGCTGACTTTTAAAAATGCAAAGAAGCTGAAGGAAGCGGTAGAGTACATTCCCATGGATCGCATTGTATTGGAGACGGATTGCCCGTATCTGGCACCGGAACCGAACCGCGGCAAACGCAACAGCTCTCTGAACATTCCCTATGTGATCGCTGCCATGGCGCAGATCAAGAGAATCACAGAGGAAGAAGTGCGCAAGGCGGCATGGGACAATTCCCTGAAATTGTATCGCATGGATAAATAACCGGGTAAAAAGCAATGGAAGCAATAAAAGAAATGGAAGAAAGCAAGACAAAACAGCAACTATTTTCAAAAGAAGATCTGAAAAAACTAATCGTTCCGCTCTTATTTGAACAGGCGCTGGCTATTACCGTGGGTATGGCGGATACGGTCATGATCTCTTCGGCGGGCGAAGCGGCGGTCTCCGGCGTATCCCTGATCGACATGTTTAATAATCTGATCATCAGTGTGCTGGCGGCACTGGCTACCGGCGGAGCCGTGGTGACCTCCCAGTTCCTCGGAGCCGGGAAAAAAGAGGACGCCTGCAAATCTGCAAAACAGTTGATCGTGTCCTCCGTATGCATTACCATCGGTATTTCGATTTTGGTCATGGTGTTCTGTAATGGCATCATTTCCCTATTTTTCGGTAAAATTGAAGCGGACGTATTTCATAATGCTGTGATCTATATGATGATCTCTGCACTGTCCTTCCCGTTCCTTGCCCTGTACAATTCCTGTGCAGCGCTGTTCCGCTCCATGGGAAATTCCAAGATCACATTGAAGGTCTCCGTGGTGGAAAATATCATTAACATCGGCGGTAATGCTTTGGGCGTCTATGTACTGGGACTGGGCGTGGCCGGTGTGGCGATTCCTTCCCTGATCTCCCGTGCAGTGGCAGGATTCATCCTGTATCATTTGCTGAAAAACCCGTCCAACGAAGTGCATTTATTAAAAGAAAGATTCCACATCGACTGGCCGGTGATCCATAAGATTTTTTACATAGGTATCCCCAGCGGGATTGAAAACGGTATTTTCCAGCTGGGACGCGTTATCGTGGTGAGCATTATCGCTGGCTTCGGAACCGTGCAGATCGCTGCCAACGGTGTGGCGAACAGTCTGGACAGTATGGGCTGTATCGTGGGTCAGGCCATGAATCTGGCCATGATCACGGTGATCGGGCGCTGCGTCGGTGCCGGTGATTCCGGACAGGTACGGCACTATACGAAAAAATTATTGAAGATCACGTATGTTTGTACGTTTGTGGTAAACAGTATCATTCTGCTGTGTCTACCCTGGATCCTGAAATGCTACGGATTAAGCACGGAGACCACGCAGTTGTCCTACATTCTGGTCATGATCCACAATGGCATGGCAA
Source organism: Waltera sp. (assembly GCF_046969025.1). Taxonomy (NCBI): domain Bacteria; kingdom Bacillati; phylum Bacillota; class Clostridia; order Lachnospirales; family Lachnospiraceae; genus Waltera; species Waltera sp. The sequence continues at coordinate 136,427 of NZ_JBKVQF010000008.1, forward strand.
TGTTTTTGTGGCCAGCATCTTTTGTACTGCCGAACATGCTTCGTGCCTGCAATGACGTGCGCTTTACCATGGTGCTGTCCATATTCTCTATGTTCATGTTCCGTATCGGATTCAGCTATATCATCGGTGTGAACATGGGTTACGGAGCCATCGGTGTCTGGATTGCCATGGTACTGGACTGGATCTTCCGCGTGATCTGCTTCGTGAGCAGATATTTGTCCGGACATTGGTTGAAGACAGCCGGATTGTCAGAGAGATAGCGCACCGGTTGTCCTTGTATAGGAAGTCTGTTATAATACCGATAACAGATAGAGATCTGTACAATATCAGAGGAGAGGTACGTATCCTCCGACAAAAGGAATCGTCTGCGGAATGGAGGTTAATATGCAGGTAGTATTGGAAAATGAAGCTTTAAAAGTAACCATCAACAGCTTTGGCGCAGAGCTTGCAAGCATTCAGGGGAAAGCAACAGATACCGAGTATCTGTGGAATGCGGATGCAAAATTTTGGAAGAGAACTGCCCCGGTACTGTTTCCCTTTGTAGGAAGTCTGAAAAATAAGGAATATCACTACGAAGGAAAGATCTATTCCATGGGTCAGCATGGCTTTGCCAGAGATATGGAGTTTGCCGTGGATGTACAGACCGCGACGGAAGCATGGTTTTCCCTGAGATCTAATGAAGAGACCAAAGCGAAGTATCCGTTCGAGTTCATTTTAAAAGTAGGTTATGAATTGGAAGGAAAAGACCTGAAGGTCATCTGGCAGGTCGAGAATCCGGATACGAAAACACTGTACTTTTCCATCGGCGGACACCCGGCATTTATGTGTCCTGTGGATGGAAAAGGAAAGCAGTCGGAATATTATTTCAAGTTTGATACGGACAAAGATCTGACTTACGGATTGGTGGCAGATGACGGACAAGGACTCATGGGACAGCAAAAGGATGTACTGCCGGTGAAAAGCGGTTATGCGCAGATCACAGAGCACTTATTTGACCGGGATGCTCTGATCGTGGAGGATCGTCAGGCTTCCGCAGTGAGCCTGTGTACTCCGGACAAAAAGCCTTACCTTACCGTAAGCTTTGACGCTCCGTTATTCGGGCTGTGGTCTCCCGCAGGCAAGGGAGCACCGTTTATCTGCATCGAGCCCTGGTACGGCAGATGCGACCGGACGACCTTCGACGGCAGCCTGGAACAGCGGGAGTATGGCAATACTCTGCAGGCGGGCGGGGTATTCCGCAGGGAGTACACCATCACCGTAGAATAAATCCAGAAACAGCAGCGATATGTTAGGTATCGCTGCTGTTTTTAAGTGGCTCATCTTATGAATTATTCTTGTTCTTGTAATGGAAATTCGGAATATGCTCCCATCTGTCCCGGAAATAATGGGCGATCAGTTTCGGACGGCGGTCTCGGGTAAAGATGCCTTTCCGGTTGCCGTCTGCGCGCATACAGCCCTGCAGGGTGGCATAATCGGCGAAATTCCATGCCTGTTCCCCGATAAAGAAGTCTCTTCCGTCGAAGGTTTTGCTATACATTTTGTAAAGCGCTACCTGGAATTCTTCACTCCACATTTCCGGCGCACAGTTATGGAGCCCGGCGAGAGTATCAGCACCGTATTCCGTCATCATCACAGGTTTGCCGATTTTTTCCCAGAAATCCAGCTCCATATTCCATGCATAGGAGGCAGCTTCCAGATCACCGGACAGATTGTACCATCCGTAATATCGGTTCAGGCAGACCACATCCATGGTCCGGGTCACGATGTCCTTCTCGTAATTATTCTGACAGCAGACAAAGGTGACGGGACGGTTCTGAGGATCCAGACTGTGGGTAAATTCATAGAGGGAATGCCAGTAATCATAGGCGGATTCCGGGAAATGCTCGGTATCCGGCTCATTTCCCATGGACCACATGACGATGCAGGGATGATTTTTGTCTCGCACGATCAGATCCCGCAGGACCTGCTCGTGATGCTCTCTTATGGGAAATGTCTTATAAGGATCACAGCTCTCTCCGGCACCGATGCCCACGGCGGGCGTCTCGTCAATAATAACGATACCTTCTCTGTCACAGAGCCGGTAGATCTCCTCCGCGTAAGGGTAATGGCTGGTGCGGAAGGAGTTGGCATGGATCCAGTGTAGAAGATTAATATCCTTTACATCGAGGCAGAGATCCAGTCCTCTTCCGCGGAAAAATGAATCCTCATGCTTGCTGAAGCCCTTGAAATAAAAAGGCTCCCCGTTGATCAGAAACTGCGTTCCCTTCACCTCTACGGTACGGAAACCGAATTCTTCCGTATAGCAGTCCTCTCCGTAATGAACTTCCGCCTTGTACAGGTAAGGAGTGCCGGGATAAGGCTGCCAGAGATGGACCTGCGGGATCCGAAGCTCTCCCTTTCGGCCGGTGGCTTCTGCTTTGCAGTTGCTTTCTGCGTCTATGATTTTTAAAGTGACAGGAGCGTCACTATCCATCCCATCCGTGAGAATTTCGTAATTTAAGACGCCGGTGTCACCTTCGATAGACGGGACCAGAGTAATGTCTCTGATGTAGGACGCCGGAGTGCTGTAGATGCGCACCGGTCGGTTGATGCCAGCAAAATTAAAGAAATCAAAATTCGGCAGATTCTGTTTCTTTCTCCATATTTTTGCGGCTTCCACACTGGGAATGCCGGGATTGTCAGAGCCGAAGAAGGCAATATTACCTTCGTTGCCGATGGGCAGAGTGCTGTGGCTGATCCGGTTGTCCACAGCGACACAGATGGTAAGGTGGCCATCCTCCGGAACCAGATCCGTGATCTCAACTTCAAAAGGGAGAAAACCACCCTTATGTGTCATAATCAGTTTCCCATTGATATAAACTTTTGCAACATGGGTCACGGCGTCAAAACGCAGTACCTGACGCTGTCCGTTGCTTCCGCACAAAAGTGCCGGGAGCTCCACGGTTCGTTCGTAATAAGCCCAGCCGTAATGATTCCGGTAAGCCGGATCATCCTTCTGGTCATTGTAAGAGGCCGGAACGCAGATCATTTCCATCGCCTGGGGTTCGATCCAGGTATCTCCCGGTTCCTTCTCATCTCCTAATTGAAATTGCCATACTCCTCTCAGATCGATCAAGCTGCGGGAACGGTTCATGATCGGATATAACATGGTAGTCCTCCTTTTGCCTTGTGGACTGTAATTGCGCTTATTATAGGGCAGGACAAAAGGAAAATCCATGTGATTATTTTTAGGAAGTATGTAAATTTTTATGAATCTGGCAAGTCAGTAATTAATGGTGGGTATTCCTGTTTTTTTTGCAAGGGCGCAAATAGCGCCCCAGCGCCTGGATTTAAAGTAGAAGAGCATGGCAATCATGCCGGTAATAAAGCTGGCGGAAACACTGACCATGGCATATTCGCCATAGCCGGCATACATGATGAGATAAGCGGCAGGGATTCGGACAACCCATAATAGCAGAATATTTACGATGGTGGGATAGCGAATCTCTCCGATACCATTGATAAAGCACATAATGCCATTGAACACGGCGTAGGCCCAGGTGAATGGCAGAACAAGATAAGTATATCGCTGTGCAAAAGCCAACACGGCCGGATCACGGCTGAACAACATCAGCAGAGGATGGCAAAAAGCAGTCACAAGTAATCCGCCTGCAAGGGTGACGATGCCGGAACAGAGCGGTATCTGCCATGCACCGCAGCATAAACGACGGTAGTTCCGGGCACCAAGGTTCTGCCCGGCAAACACAGTAGCCGCAGAAGAATAGGAAGTAATGGCAATATTGGCAATGCCGCTGACTTTACCGGCAACGGAGCATCCGGCTACGAAGGTGGATCCCAGTGTGTTATAAAGAGCCTGAAGCAGCACATGACCGACAGAATAAAGTGCGGTATTCAGTCCGAGCGGCAAGCCGATCTTTAACATTTCATGAAGAATAAGAAGGTCAAAACCATGCGCAAAAACCGGAAAATTCATGGCAGGATAAGTATGACGGATGTAGAAGATGCTGAACATCCAGGACAGAAACAGTGAGGCAGCAGTTGCGATGGCAACACCGGTGACGCCCATTCCCAAACCGGCAGTCAGTACAAGATCCAGAACAATATTGGTAACGCAGGAAATGCCAAGAAATAACAGCGAGGAAGTACTGTTTCCCAGACCTCGTAAAATACCTGCGTTAAAGTTATATCCCATATTGCCGAGAATGCCTAACGTTGTGATACGCAAATACACAATGGCGTAGGGCATGGCATCGGCAGGCACCTGCATCAGCCTGAGAAGGAACGGTCCGGCAGCTACGCCTAACAACGTAAGCGGCAGACTGGCAGCGTACAGAAAAAACACTGCGGTTTGTGCAAGCTTACGCAGTTGATCGGCATCGGAGGCACCTGCCGCTTGTGAAATCAGGATGGATATTCCGGAACCAATGCCAAGAAAGATACACAAAAGAATCTCCAGTGGCTGGGAACTTGTGGCCACAGCGGCCAAAGCGGATGCATCACAGAAATTACCGATAACCAAAGTATCAACGGTTCCGTATAACTGTTGTAAGATATTTCCGATGCAGATCGGCAATGCAAACTGTGCTGCGCGGCCTAAAATAGAACCTTGTGTCATATCGATTTTACTCATATTCATTGACAATTACCCGCTTTGTAAAAATGGTAAATATTTAAATTGTAGAATGTAAAAATTCATCAGCTTATACTGGCTTGGTTCAGAGTCTATGCCAAAACTGTGTCCAGGGTTTTATGTTGAGAAAGCTTTCGATGCTGCCGGTTATATTCTCTATTGTAATATAATCATGATGCCAGGGTCAAAAGGTCTAAGCCCACATGAGCTTGCTCATAGGTGGGTGA
>NZ_JBKVQF010000009.1:0-139369 GCF_046969025.1 Waltera sp.
TTGGCAGTCCATTATTAAGTTTTTTATTATGTTCCCTTTGTACACCGTTGCAAGCGTTGTATAATAATCATCTACTCCATTCTTAAAACACTATTCGGATTCCTGTTATCATTACATCTTTCCGCTATATACAGGGAATCCACTGCTTGCTCCATAACTTTCAATCTTCTTGAAGTTCTTTAATACTTCCATATCCTGCGCACTGATTTCAAAATCAACCTCAGCATTTGTCTTCATATGCTCAGGATTAGCTGTCTTTGGAAGAGAAATTGCACCAAGCTGCAATGTATAGCGGATGCAAAGCTGTGGTACCGTTACTCCATACTTTTCTGCCATAGCTTTGATCTCTGGCTGATTTAAAATCTCACCGTGGGCGATGGGGGAATATGCCTCTACGGCAATCCCATTCTTCTGGCAGTACTCCATCAGTTCTAACGGTGTATTGCTGATGTGCAGCAGGATCTGGTTCACCATAGGCTTAATCTCTGCTGTCTGAAGCAGACTCTCGATGTCACCGATCTGGAAGTTGGAGATACCGATGACCTTTAATTTACCCGCTTTGTAAGCATCTTCCAGAGCTCTCCATGCGGCTCTGTTTCCCTCCACATAACGATCCTCACTCCGATTTACCTCAACCCAGGGCTGGGGAGAATGAATGATCATCATATCCAGATAGTCCAGTCCCATTTTGCTCAGTGTCTCATCAATACTCTTTGCAGCAGATTCGTAGGTCTTGTGCTCTGCTGCAACTTTTGATACAACAAAAAGTTCCTCTCTGGGTACACCGCAGGTACGGATACCTTCCCCGATACCGCGCTCATTGCCATAAGCCTGGGCGGTATCAATATGTCTGTAACCAAGTTTTACCGCTGCCTTCACGGCATCTGCCGCCTTGTCATCATCAATGAACCATGTTCCCAGTCCCAGCTGTGGAATCTTCACACCATTATTTAAAGTTAATTCATTCTGATACATTTCTTCTGCTCCTTCCATAATCTTTCTATTTGACGATCTTGCTCATTCTGCCCGAAATCTTGCATATGTCCTGTCTGCATAATAATGTTTCATTTCGGACAATTTTATCATAATACCTGGAGCTAACTTTAGGTCAATACTTTTTTGCTACGTCGGTAATATTTGTTCCTGCATAGTCATAAATTTTTAATTGCATCACAGAAAATGGTATGTTATACTATGAAAAATAAATCGAAACAAAAATCAGGTAGCAATGTCAGCGTGGACATCTTCGGATGTCTGCGCTTTTTCTTTTACCTGAAAACAGAGAGGAGAATGTATATGGTAGAGTTCATTACGAATGTGAACAGTGCCGTCAATGGATTCGTATGGGGTGTCCCCATGCTGGTACTGCTGGTAGGTACCGGTATCCTGATGACGATCCTGACGAAATTTTTCCAGTTATCCCATCTGGGACACTGGTTCAAAAACACGGTGGGCGGCATCTTTCACGACAAGCATGTAACGAAACATACGGAGGCCGGAGATCAGTCCATTTCCCAGTTCCAGTCGCTGTGCACCGCACTGGCTGCCACCATCGGCACCGGTAATATCGTCGGTGTGGCAAGTGCCCTGGTGGCCGGCGGTCCCGGTGCCATCTTCTGGATGTGGGTCGTGGCTTTCTTTGGCATGATGACCAACTACTCGGAAAATGTTCTGGGTATCTACTACCGCCGCCGGAACTCCAAAGGGGAATGGAGTGGAGGTGCCATGTACTACTTAAAGGACGGTCTCGGCTCCTATAAGGGCTGCAAACAGATCGGTGCCGTACTGGCTGTGCTCTTCTCTGCTTTCTGTCTGTTAGCCTCCTTTGGTATCGGTAACATGAGTCAGGTCAATTCCATTGCAGCCAACATGACTTCCGCCTTCTCCATTCCCGCTACGGTAACCGGCATCGTACTGGTGATCATCGGTGCGCTGGTCATTGTCGGCGGATTAAAAAGAATCGCAGCTGTCACCGAGAAGCTGGTTCCTTTCATGGCGATTGCCTATGTCATCGGTGCTTTGATAATCTTTTTTGCGAATATCAGCCACGTGGGTGCCGTATTTACCGCTATTTTCAAAGGAGCATTCGGTCTCCGCGCCGTGGGCGGCGGTATCGTAGGCTCCGGAGTGAAGCTGGCTCTGACCTGGGGCATGAAGCGTGGTGTATTCTCTAACGAAGCCGGTCTTGGTTCCTCCGTTATGGTACATTCCAGTTCCAATGTAAAAGAACCCGTGCGTCAGGGGATGTGGGGCATCTTCGAGGTATTCGCTGACACTATGGTCGTATGTACACTGACGGCTTTCGCAGTTCTGTCCTCCGGACTGATCGATCTGGACACCGGTGCCGTATTGGTGGATGTGTCCGGTTCCGCTCTGGTAGGTCAGGCTTTTGCTACCGTATTCGGCAGCTTCGGCCCTGCCTTCATCGCCATTGCGATCCTGCTGTTTGCATTCTCTACCGTACTGGGCTGGAGCCACTACGGCTCCAAGGCATGTGAATATTTATTCGGTACGAAATCCACCATTGTCTACAAGGTAGTGTTCGTACTGATGATCTTCATCGGCTGCACCATGAACCTTGGTCTGGCCTGGGATCTGTCCGACACCTTCAACGGATTGATGGCGATTCCCAACCTGATCGGTGTCATAGCCCTGTCTCCCGTAGTAATGAAGATCACGCAAAATTACGTGGCACGTATCATTAAAAAAGAAGACGTAAAGCCCATGTTATCTGTCTTCCCAGAGATTCAGGAAGAACAGGAAAAGGCCATGTAATTTAACTTAGAATCATACTTCTTCTCTGGTAATATTCTTCGCCCATTTACCCTCTCGGTAATGCTTAATGACCCAGGGCCATTTGACGAATTCATCGGTGCATAACAGGAAATAGACCCACAGCACCGGGAGTTTCAGTACAAATGCGGCGAAGAATCCCAGAGGGATCGCATAGCACCACATATCGATCGTATCGCAGATCAGTCCGAACTTCGTATCACCGCCGGCACGGAATACTCCGGCGATCAGCGCCGTATTCACGGCAGCGCCCATAATATAATAAGTATTGATAAGCAGCATGTATTTCAGATAATGCATGGCTGTGTCATTCAATGTAGCAAACCGTAACACAAAGGGTGTAATTGCCAGTATGATCAGGCCGCCTATAGCTCCGGCGATTACCGTCATCTTCAACATCCGGGAAGCGTAACTCTTCGACTTCTCCAGATCGCCTTGTCCCATAATATTTCCCAGCAATATACCACCTGCACTGGCAATGGCAAAACAGAATACCGTGCCGATATTGCGCACTACGACGACCAGTGAATTAGCAACCACCGCATCTGTTCCCAGATGCCCCAGGATCACGGAATACATGGAAAACGCCACACTCCAGGACACATCATTGCAAAGTGCGGGCAGAGACAGACGCATGAAATCTTGTGTCAGCACCTTACTGTGAACGAGCAGGTACTTCGGATGCAGTTTTACATTTTTGCTCAAGGAAGATACAATGACGCATGCCACCAGTTCCACCAGTCGGGACAGGGCTGTGGCAATGGCGACACCGGTAGCTCCCAGCTTTGGCATGCCGAACAGTCCGAAGATAAATGTGGCATTCAGAATGACATTCAATACGAAAGCCAGCATATTCAACGCCATACTGACCGTCACACGACCTACGCTTCGCAGAATGGCTAGATATACTTCCGTGATGCCCCAGCACAGGTATGTGATGCCCATGATCCGCAGATAAGAGGCGCCGATAGTGATCAGCTCCTGATCAGGGGTAAAGAGAAGCATCATCTTCTGCGGGAGGAAAAATGCAATCAGCGCAACTATACCTGAAATTGCCATAGAGAAACGAAGTGTGATTCCTTCTACAGTATGAATTGCTTCCAGGTTCCCCTTTCCATAATATTGGGCGCACAAGAGAGTGGCTCCCGTCCCCAGTCCGTAATATACCATAAACAGGACATTCGAAAAATTTGACGCCAGGGATACTGCGGATATTGCGGACTGTCCCACATAGTTTAGCATAATAACATCCGCGGAATTCACTGCTGCACTGAGCAGATTCTGTATGATGATCGGAAGCGTCAGTTTGAACATCTGCCGGTAAAAATCGTCTTTTTTCATTGCTGCTAATTTCATGGTATTCCTCTCCATTGGTTCCTATTTTGCCGTTGGATTGTATTATATGTCGTTCTCGGAAAATACGCAATATCATAAGAGCGATCTGCCGGTAAACAAGCGGACCGCTCCTTTTAAAAAGGCTGTTTGATTATAATGTCCAGCCGGCAGCCTCCATCTGAGTGGCTTTCATATGCCGGTAAATGCCGTCTTTTGCTTCCAGTTCGGCAGGCGTTCCCTGCTCTGCCACCACGCCATCCTTCAATACAACAATCTTGTCTGCGTCCGCCACGGTACGCATGCGGTGCGCAATGATCATAACGGTCTTATTGCGGATCAGCCTGGAAAGGGATTCCTGAATCAGTGTCTCGTTATCTACATCCAGAGAAGCGGTTGCCTCATCCATGAGGATGATGGGAGCATCCTTTAAAAAGGCTCTGGCAATGGAGATCCGCTGTCTCTCACCGCCGGACAGTTCCGAACCGTTCTCACCGATCATGGTCTGCCAGCCGTTCGGAAGTTTCTCCGCGAACTCATCGCAATGCGCCAGTTTTGCCGCAGCCAGCACTTCTTCATCCGTAGCATTCTGCCTGCCGATACGGATATTTTCCATCACCGTATTATTGAACAGTGTCACATCCTGGAATACGATAGCGTACAGAGACATCAGTGTCTCCGGATCGATGGTGGAGATGTCCATGCCACCCACGGTGATCTTACCTTTATGGATATCCCAGAACCGGGAAGCCAGTCTGGACACGGTGGTCTTACCGCCGCCGGAAGGTCCGATCAATGCGGTCACTTCGCCTTGTTTTGCCGTGAAAGTGACATCGCGAAGTACGGTATCCTGACTGTCATAGGAGAATCCCACATGGGAAAATTCGATGTCATACCCCTTAGGATCCATGGTGCTGGCACCGGTCTGGATCTCATGGGACAGGATCTCGTCGAGACGGTCACACTGCACACTGGTACTGATAATAGCTGCCAGATTCTGCAGTGCCACCTGCAGGGGATCATACATTCTGGATACCAACAGGAGGAATACGAAGAAGGTCAGGATGTCGATCTCTCCCTTTACTAACAACACACCGCCGGTCAATGCCACGGTAGCGATGCCAAGCTTTAAGATCATCTGGGCACCGCCTACAAAGACTGCCGTACCAAGCTCCGTCACCAGTGCATGTTTTTCCACGGCACGGATCTTGCCCTCTAAGCCTTCCATGTACTCAGCCTGGGCATTGTTGGCCCGAAGGTCACGTACGGTCTCCAGGCATTCCTGAATGCCGTCAGCACAGTCCATTTTTAATTTCATCTGCTTCTTACTTAAGCTCTTCTGTACCCTGCCGGAACATCCCACAATGAGGAAAGACACAGGCAGTACCCACAGTGCTGCGATTGCCATTCTCCAGTTCATGAAAAAGGTACCCACAGCGATCAGTGTGGTGGAGATACAGGAACCAACCAGTTCCGGAATGAAATGGGAGGATGCAGTCTCCATGGTGGCACAGTCCGCCATAATGGTACTTGTCAGATCGGACAGATCTTTTTTTCCGAAGAAGGATAACGGGATCTTACGCAGCTGCTCTGCCAGAGCAATTCTGCGCACACCGCTCTCCACATAAGTTGCCAGGAACGTGGCACGATACTGCACCAACGTTGTCAGCGCGATCAGAAGAAGACAGAGTACGCAGCCCACAATGTAGAAAACACCTCTGCCTGCCATGGTGCCCTGTAAATAATCTCTTACCAGAAAATACAGCATCCATACCGGGAACATCAACACCAGATCGGAACATGTTACGGATACAAATGCCTTTATCATATCCTTCGCACCTTTTTCGGAAAGCGCGTATTTATGCTGCAATTTTGCCTGTAAGCTACTCATTCTATTTCTCCCCCTTTCCTACTTTCCAGCTGACGGATTTATTGTACTCTTCCCACATATGGGCATACAGTCCGTTTTGTCCCAGCAATATTTCATGGTTTCCCTGTTCCACAATTCCGCCATCCTTCAACACACAGATGCGGTCGGCATCCACAACCGAGGACAATCTGTGTGCGATCATGATCACGGTCTTGCCTGCGGAAAGCTTCGTAAATGCCTGCCGTACCTTCGCCTCATTATCCGGATCAGCAAAAGCGGTAGCTTCATCCAGGATCAGGATCGGTGCATTTTTTAACATCGCTCTCGCAACGGACAGGCGCTGTGCCTCACCTCCGGATACATAAGTACCCTGGCTTCCGATGACGGTATCCACACCGTCCGGCAGCTTTGCAATAATGTCCTCACACTGGGCATTTTTCAGAGCTTCCATGACTTCTTCTCTGGTGGCATCCTTTTTGCCCATGCGGACATTATCGTAAATGGACATCTTAAGCAATTTGCTGTCCTGAAATACGAAGGACACCATATTCATCAACTGTGCGGAAGGAATATCCTTCACATCCACGCCGCCGATGCATACCTTACCTTCTGTGGTATCATAGAAACGGGCAATGAGACTTGCCAGCGTGGTCTTACCGCCGCCGGAGGGACCGACAAATGCCACATGCTCTCCTTCTTTGATATCGAGATTGATCTGATGCAGAGCATCTCTTCCCGCATTTTCATAGCGGAAGGATACATTTTGTAACGCAATGGAATGATCCTTGATGTTCTGCTCTTTTTCTGCTTCCGGCAGAGGATTACGGCTTAAGATACCATCAGTTCTTTTCAGAGCATCCTCCACGATCATCTGATTCTCTCCGCCGTACATGATCTTGCCTAATGTAACGGTCAGTACCGGAGTGATAATGATGTAGAACAGAAGGTTGATCAGCACCTCAGGATCCCCGCCTGCTCCACCGAACCAATATGCGGCACCGATCAGAACGGCGAAGATCGCATTGATCAGTGTGGTAAAGCCTACCATGGGCCACATCAGTTCTTTGGTATAAGCGATGGTCCATTTTTCATATTTTTTAATAGAGGTCTGGAAACGCTTGAAAGAAAATACCGACTGTCCGAAGGTCTTCACTACCGGAATACCGCGGACATATTCCACTGCTTCACTGGACATCTCCTCTAACGCATTCTGGTATTCTGTCATTTTATCTTTCATGCGCTGTCCGGTCATGGCACCCATAATGAGGAACGCAAGGACGACGGGCACGAGACTTAACAGCCCCAGTTTCCAGTCAAATGCCACCAGCAATACCAACAATCCCACAGGCGTTGCCATTGCCCCTGCCTTATCCGGCATCTGGTGTGCCAGATAAGTCTCGGTGGCTGCGGTGGATTCGTTGACGATCTTACGGATCTTACCGCTGCCCTCACTGTCCATGAATCCCATGGGCAGCGTCAGAATATGACGCATCAGTGTGCTTCGCATATTCGCCTGCACGTGAAAGGCTGCAATGTGGGAGCACAACAGTGCGCAGATATAAATGATCATGGAAAGCAGTGCAAATCCCACGGCACTCCATCCAAGCCCCGACAGATTCTGCGCCTTGCTGTAATCCGGCGCTGCCAGTACAACCTCCTGCATGATCCGCCAGATATCATAAAACGGCAGTAATGCAATCAGTGCACTGACCGCGGACAGAATCCATGACGCAATGGTCAGGTACTTGTAGTTGCCCGCATGAGCGAACAGCTTCTGCATAGAGCTTTCTTTTTTCATGTGATCTTTCCCTCTTTCCCTTTGATTTAAATTAATTTTTTGGATTTAATGTAACTCTTTAATTTCTAGAATTTCTTTTCATTTTGCCCTGCTTTTCATCATTTCTCTTTTCCGGACATTTGAGGCTCTATTGTCTTTCCTATCTAACACCGCTTATTGGTAATTAGTTTCAACTAACCGTCGGTTTTTAAGATAGACTGCTACCGTAATCTTCCATAGCAGTCTTATCTTATGCTTCACCCCAGCTTGATGATGGCTCCCCATCCGCCGTAGTGATACTTCTCCAGCATATGCAGATATTTTCTGGCAGTATCCCTGTCCATGCGGTGTCTGACGACTTCGAACATACTGTCAAACATGGCTCTCGACATGATATGTAGGAACTCCTCGGTGATCATGCTGCCTTCCTGTAGGAATTGTGTGGCTTCCATATACTTGTAGGTATACTCCGTCTCAATGTCCACCAGATGTTCCACGAAATCCTGATACTTGGTACCGTAAGAGGCATCCAGCAGTAACCGGAAATCATCGAACCGATCATAGACATAGTCAAGCATTTCATCCATACCGCCTACCACATAATCCTCCATTACCTTCGGCTGTTCCTCTGCCTCTCTGGCATGAAACGCCTCCTGGGTCTTAAGGAATATCTGCGTCAGCCCTTCCGCCGCCGGTTCCACAATCGCACAAAACAATCCTTCCTTGTCCCCGAACCGGGAATAGATGGATCCGGTAGTAGTGTCTGCCTTGGCTGCGATCGTACGAAGCGACGCTTCGGAATAGCCCTTCTCCAGGAATTCTTCTCTGGCACAGACGAGAATTCTCTCTGAAACTCCTTCGATTGGTTTTGTCACTTTTTCCTCCAAAAAAATATTCATAACAGTGTTATATAACACTGTTATGAATATAAACACATTTCATTTTTTTGTCAAGAGGGATCATAGTTTTTTCTCTGCCAAAGCTGTCAGCTCCTGTAATGTACATTCAGCCAGTTTTGCCTTTACACCGGCGATATTTCCACTGCTCATAGACAGCTTTCTCGCTCCCAGTCCCACCAGCAATCGGGCGGTCTCCGGATTTCCTGCCATTTCTCCGCAGACAGATATCTCCTTTTCCCGTTTGGAAAACTCCCGGAATACAAACCCAAGTAGCCGAAGCATTGCCGTAGAATCGCTTTTGTAATAAGCGGCCACCTCCGGATTCATCCGATCCGCAGCCGACAAATACTGCGTCAGGTCATTGGATCCTATGCTTGCAAAATCCACCTCTTCCGCCGCCAGATCTGCAATCAAGGCAATCGCGGGAATCTCTATCATAATACCGATTCGGATCTGTTCATCAAACTGCTGCTTTCTCTCTTTCAGCTGCTCTTTTGCCAGATTCAGGTACTCTTTTGCCTTGCGAATATCTTCCAGACTCCCGACCATCGGAAACATGATTTGCAGAGGTCCGTAAGCAGAAGCACGCAGTGCCGCACGCAGTTGCGTTAAAAATAACTCTTTTTCCGCAAAACAAAGCCTGATTGCTCTTTTCCCCAAAAAAGGATTGTCCTCTTTTGGCAATTCCATGTAGGGCAATGTCTTATCTCCGCCGATATCCAGTGTCCGCAAAGTAATCGGATGTCCTTTTGCCTTTTGCACAACCTGCCTATAGGCTTCAAATTGTGTTTCTTCCCCCGGAAGTTCCTTCCCTTCCATATAAAGAAATTCTGTACGGAACAAGCCGATGAAATCGTACCGGTCTGTCGGAACATCAAATTCCTGCGAGCCGATATTGATTCCTATCTTTATTTCTGTTCCGTCCTTCATAATTGCAGGTTTGTTTAAAAAATTTTTTTCTGCTTCTTTTTTGCGGAAAAAAGATGTCTGTTTTTCCCTGATATCGCAAATACATTCTTCTCCCGGTGTGACAAATATTTCTCCGGTCAAACCATCCATGGCAAGCATAGTATCTGTAGGAATTTTTTCCGTAACATTCGGAACTCCCAGAATTGCAGGAATTCCGTAACTTCTTGCCAGGATTGCGGAATGTGAATTCACTCCGCCAACCTCCGTCAGGATTCCTTTGATATGTTTTCTGTCCATGGTGGCCGTATCACTGGGTAATAGGTCATGGGCTACCAGAATTACATCTTCCGAAAACGAAGACAGCTTAGACGTTTCCTGCCCCGACAGAATCCGGAGCAGCCGGTCTCTGACATCTCTAAGATCCGCCGCGCGCTCGGCAATCAACGGATCCTCCACACCGGCCAACAATTCTGCAAATTCTGTATACACCTTACTGACCGCGCTGTCCGGATTCATGTTTTCCTCACAGATTGTCTCCCGGATCTCATCAAGGATTTCTTCATCCTGAAGTAATTCCCGATGTGCACTGAAGATTTTTGCCTTATCCGGATCCTCTTTACACATACCGTTGTACAATGTCACCAGTTCACTGTCTGCCTTTTCACAGGATTCCCTGAATTCCCGATATTTTTCCTCTTCCTGACCCTTGGGAAAAAAATCCGGAGCCTTTGTCAGTGTACCGGGAATGTAGATATAAGATTTCGCATAAGCAATTCCCTCAGATACCGGATTTCCCTGTAATCTTTCTTCCATACACATTTACCGCCTTTATTCTCCAAATCCGCTTTCCACCAAGGCTGCAAGAGACGCTGCCGCCTGCTCTTCATCTGTGCCTTCCGCAGCAATCTCTATTTTGGTTCCCTGTCCGATTCCTTCCGCCAGAATCCGTACAACGGATTTTGCATTCACCGGTACTCCGTTTTCCCTGCAAATCGTAATCTTGCTTTCATATTTTTTGGCTTCCAGTACAAAATCAGAAGCCGGTCTGGCATGCAGTCCTGTCTTATTCACAATCTCAACCTGTTTTTTTGTCATAATTTATCCTCTTTTTTATTCGTGGAAAGTACGCTGGCTCCGTTCGTCCTGATGCACTCCCGATACCAGGCAAAGGAATCTTTTTTCTTTCGTTCCAAGGTTCCTTTTCCTTCATCGTCTTTGTCCACATAGATAAAGCCATAGCGTTTTTTCATTTCACCGGTGCTTGCACTGATCAAATCGATACATCCCCACGGAGTGTATCCCAGTAACTCCACACCATCATTTACTGCTTCCCACATCTGTCTGATATGTTCGCTTAAATAAGCAATCCGGTAATCATCATGAATCTGTCCGTCTTCTGTCACACGATCCACCGCTCCCAGTCCGTTCTCTACGACCATCAGCGGAATCTGATATCTGCCGTACAGTTCATTCAGGAGGTAACGTAATCCCTTAGGATCAATGATCCATCCCCATTCGCTTGCTTCCAGATAGGGATTCGGCACACCAAGCATCATATTCCCCGCCGTCTGTATCACTTTCGGATCTGCCGTGGCACAACGGGAACTGTAATAACTGAAGCTTAAGAAATCCACTTTTCCATTCTTCAATATTTCATCATCCCCGGCCTCTTTTCGGATCTGTACCCCATTTTCCCTAAAAAAGCGTTCCGCAAAATAAGGATATGCTCCTCTTACGCACACATCTCCGCACAACCAGTTGCTGCGTTCCATCTGTGCCTGTGCTTCCACTACATCTTCCGGACTACAAGTATATGGATATACACCGGCCGCAGACAGCATACATCCCACTTTATTTTCGGGATTGATCTCGTGTGCCATTTTTACTGCCTGTGCACCGGCCAGAAACTGATGATGCAATGCAGTAAATCTGCAACTCTTTTCTGCCGCGGTCTCGGGGGATCCCAGTCGTTTTCTCCCGAACAAGTCTTCTCCGTCCTCGGGTAAAATGCCCCCTGCAAGGAGCGTTCCGAAACGGCTGACCAGTGTATTCATTTCATTAAATGTCAGCCAGTAATGAACCAGATCCTGATACTCTCTGAATACCGTCTCACAATACCGCAGGAAAAATGCAATCGTCTGTCGGTTGGTCCAGCCGCCGTAATGTTCGCACAGATAATAAGGCATTTCATAATGAGACAAGGTAACTAACGGTTCTATTCCGTATTTTTTACAGGTTTCAAATACTTTCCTGTAATACGCAATCCCGGCACGATTGGGCGATATCTCATCACCTTTGGGAAAAATACGGGTCCATGCAATCGAAATCCGGAATACTTTAAATCCCATTTCCGCAAATAGTGCAATGTCCTCCTCATATCTGTGATAGAAATCTATAGCTTCGTGACTTGGATAGTTCTCCTCAGGGCGGATCTGTTCCGTGAATCGCCGCGGGGACGTTTTTGTCCCCGCAGTAATGTGATCCGCTACAGAATCTCCTTTCCCGTCCGCCTGCCAGGCACCTTCTGCCTGATTGGCTGCCACGGCACCGCCCCATAGAAATCCCGGTGGAAATATTTTCTGCTTTTCTTCCATTATTTTTCTTCCTTTGCCTGTGCTTCTTTTGCTACCAGTTCCTTTTCATATACTTTGAAGAACGGCCAATAGCATGCAAACGCTACCGCAAATGCAATCACCGGAATAAAGATATTGGTCCAGGACAAAGTCGTCAGATACTGTGCAAATCCAACCGGAAGGTTCGCCGTAATGGAAATGTAAGCCGGTTTGAAAAATCCTATCATATATCCAAAATAACAGATGATCATGGTAATTACAGGGTTCAGGATAAAGGGAATGCACATGATCGGATTATACATAATAGGATAACCGAAGATCACAGGCTCGTTAATATTAAACAGACCGGGCACGATTGCTGCCTTGCTGACTGCTTTCAGCTGTTCGGATTTCGAGAATAATCCCATCACGCAGAGCGCCAGTGTATTGCCGGTTCCGCCACAGCAATTGATAATACCGAATAACGCGATTGGCATAAATACAAGCGCCTGACCGGCCTCATGATTGGCATAGTTGGTTGCATAATACTGCATTAACGGTGCTGCGATTGCCGCATATACCGCCACTGTTCCATGTACACCCATTGTCCATAACAGACTGGCAATGATTACGATAATAATAATTCCGGGAACACTTGTCAGTGCTGCCAGCGGCATTCCCAGCAGACCGGTAATAAGTACCGGAAGCGCTGTCTGTGTCAATGCCACACAGCCATAACCCAATACCGTCCAGATAATCGCATTTACTACCAGAGGGATCAGAGAACGGAAGGTATCCTGCAGAAATTCCGGAACCGCATCCGGCATCTTGATAACCAGATGATGCTTTTCAAAAAAATGTGTCAATTGTACGCTGGTCAGCGCTACAATAATGGCTACAAACATACCCTTCGCATCAAGCGCCATGGTATCCATTCCGGTAAAAGTTCCGCCCGCTTCCCCGGCCAGATCTACTGTTTTGATCGGCGCGGCTGCAATCAAAAAGATCAGAATCGAATTCAGTCCTGCCATCAGCGCCTGCATTTTTAAAGACTTTGCATAAGAATAGGCAATGGTAAAAGCTACATACAGCGAAATAAATCCCATAGACACCTTATACGGCACCATAAGTGCACTATAGATTCCGGAACTCTGATCGATAATACCGATCGTCTGTAATATGACTGCCAGTAATTGGAATACCGCTCCCAACAATATTACACCCATTACCATCATCATACCGGAGGAAATCGCCTGTATTCCCTTATTTCCCACTACTTTTTCCCCTGCTTTTTTCACCCATTGCATGGGCTTGCTTTCATAAAAATTTGCCATACCTTTACTCCTTCCCTGTTGAAATACCTTCTTTTTACGTTTTGCAGACTTATTGATACAAGTCTTCCACCTGCTTCATAATATTGGCCACATTACCGATTGCATAATCATATGCCGGAATCACCGCAATAGGTTTTTGCGTATTTTGCTCGATCTCACCCTTTTTATAAGATACCTGCGGTCCCAACAGAATGACATCATAATTTTTGTACACATCTTCATATGCTGACATTCCCACTGCTTCGATCTTCAGAGAAATTCCCTGTTCCTCTGCATATTTTTCCATCTTACGCATCAGAATTCCGGTAGACATCCCACCTGCGCAGATCAATAATACTTTTCGTTCCATACGATTCCTCCTTGCTTTTCCCTACTTTTGATATAAAACGATCATTTCCCGGATCAAATCCAGTGCCAGTGCACTTCCCATCAGATGATCCTGCGCATGACACAATAAAATACTTACCTGCGTCACTTCTCCGGACGCATCCATTTTCAACAGTTCTCTGTGAGATTCATGTGCTGTTTGAAGACTCTCTTCTGCCTCCTTCAGAAGTTTCTCTGCGTCTTCGAAATTTCCTTTTTTCGCCTCCTGCAGTGCAGCGAAGGCATCTGATCTTGCCTGTCCGGAATTGGCTATGATCATCATCGCGATTTCTTCCAGCTTTTCCTGCATATTTTCTTCCATTTTGTAACCTCCTATTCTTAGAGCTGTAGCCATGAGCAAAACTCCACATACTCAGTATTTATGCATGTTTGCGAGGCATGGCAACCTCTTTTATCACTCCAAATTTATAGTAACAACCAGCTCCAAATGGTATAATTAAGTTGTCAAAATCAATTCACCGAGAGGAGCTGATTGTTATCTATCGTCAAGAAATTTTGAAAGACATCCGTCTTTTCACTTCACAACCAGTTGCAAAGTTTTACGATTCACTTTTTCTGAATCTCGATTTATCCTTTGTCCCTGAATTCCCTAAAACCGGACGAAAAGGCTTTTCCAATCATGCCATGATTTGTTCGTTTATCGTTATGAAATGTGAAGGCTTTTCAATGATTACGGATCTTGTTGATTATCTTAACAACAACCTTCTAATCGCCCATTACTGCGGTTTTGATATTTCTGCTCCGTTGCCTTCTTACTGGACGTTTGATCGTTTTCTAAAACAGCTTGATAACGGTGTACTTTCATCCATTATGAAATCCCAAGTTCTTTATCTTTCAAAACAAGGTATTGTTGATACATCTTTTATTGGTTTGGACTCTACTCCGATTGCTGCAAACACTTCACAGAATAATCCTAAATCTTTTCTATCCAACAAATTTAAGCCTGATAACCAGCCCAAAGCAGATACTGATTGCAAACTTGGCGTACATACTGCTTCTAACCAAACAAACGAGAAAAAGTATGAATTCTACTGGGGGTACAAAAACCACGTCCTTGTTGACTGTATTTCAGGTCTTCCCATTTATGAACTGACCACTACCGCCAATGTCCATGATTCCACTGTTGCGCTTGATATTTTGGCTGACACACATACCTTTCTGCCGATAACCGAATGTACCTTCCTTGCTGATAAAGGCTATGATGTTAAAAATATCTATAATCAGGTACAGGAACTCTACCAAGGCGAATGTATTATTCCATTAAACAAACGATCCACCAAAAATCCAAAA
Source organism: Waltera sp. (assembly GCF_046969025.1). Lineage (NCBI taxonomy): Bacteria > Bacillati > Bacillota > Clostridia > Lachnospirales > Lachnospiraceae > Waltera > Waltera sp. The sequence continues at coordinate 15,144 of NZ_JBKVQF010000009.1, forward strand.
CTTCTTCCACAGGGAAATCCTGTCTGCGATGCCGGGCTTGCCATGTGGAAGGATGGTAAATTTTCTGATAATGGACGTACACGCCAAAAATTCTGCTGCCCACTAAAATCAAGCAAAGACGCTGATTGTCCCTGCCATCACAAAAATTTTTACAACGGCAAGAAGCATCGCGGCTGTACAAAATACATCACCATTCCCGATGATTTAAGACTCTCCGTCGACAGAGACAGCAAATATTTCAAAAGTAATTACTCTCTTCGTACAGAATGTGAAAGATACAATTCACGTTTCAAAAATACAGGGCAGGAACGTATGTGGGTAAGAAATAAATCATCTGTTACCAACTTGAATACAATTGCCCATATAAGTCTGTTAGCGGTTGCTGTTGCGGCAATCACCACCGGCACAGGGCAATCCTATCGTAAGCTTAAAGCTGTAAAGCGGATCGCATAATAAAGAGCTATTCATATCTCCCCATTTGCGTAGGTTCTGGACTTACGTCAGCTTTGCTATGTCATAAATTCCCATTCTTTCCGATTTGCAAAAGCTAACTGCCAAATCCAACTGTTAAATCAATTCGTTTTGCTCATCTCTCTAGAGCTGATATATGATCGTCAGAATATTTGCTATCTCATCATCATTGATAATGACATGAAATGTCTTTTCCAACGGTTTTACTATTTTAAGCAGTTTTTTAAATTCCTTGTCATATTGAAGCAATATTGCTGCTTTTCTGGGATTTGTGGCAACTTCCTGTTTTGCAAGCAGCCTGTCAATACAACAGGAAATATGAATCAACAAGCCGGCTTCCGCATCCAAAGATAACTCCCTAAGCGCCGCATTGATTTCTTTCATAATATCCGGCAGTATTTTTCTCAGCTTTTCAATATCGGTGTGTGTCAGCTGTTCTCCCAGATATGCAAACATTGCATCATAATCTATCTTTGCTTTTGCCTCTTTTTCCAGTCGGAGCAATCTTGGAAGACTCTCTTTTCTGGCTCCGAATACTTCACTGATCGGCAGGAAGGGAATTGCAAACATTCCCGGATCATAGGTTCCCACAATGCACTGAACCACTCCCGTGGTCATCAGGTGTTTCAGGTTATCACGCAACAGTTCTTTGTCTGTAACCGACATCGGGATCACCTCTGTATCTTCCAACTGTCCATATTTTTCGATGTAACGTTTCAGTTCCTCTGCCCCGCCTTTCCCGGTGGTACAGAGCGTTACAATGTATTTTCTGTAACAGTCCAGACCATCTATACTCTCCACTGTGCTTTGCAATATCTTGTCGGGATCATTTTCTGTAAGGGTCCGCCTTGCAAGCTCAATTCCAAGTGTAGTTACCGGAACTCTGACCTGCCGGATTGGAATTTCCAGTTCATTTTCTATCTCCAGAAGCATTTCTCCCAAAAAACTACTATCATAGATGACCAGAATTCCCTTGCCCTGCTGCACTTTTTTCAGGAAATTTCTCAGTGTCCCATATACCTCTGCGGAGGCTCTCTCACTGGTAATTTCATAAGAAAAAATATTATCCAGCTTTGTCATGTTACTGACCGTCTGTGCTATGGAGGAAGCTATTCCCACACCGTAGAATGCAAATATCAATACCGGTCTTGCATTTTCCGTCTTTTCCTCATTTTGATAGCACAAAAACATTGTGAGAAGTAAGATTTCTTCCATGGACAATTCCACTGCGTATTCTGCTTTGATCTGTTCTGCAAGTTCTTCGCTTAGCAGATATTCTGCTCTGTGATATACCAGTATTTCTGCAATACTTTCTTTGTCCGGAGCACTTTTTTCTCTTTTTCCCGTAATCACTGCATTGAGATGAAGGCACAGCCCATATAGTACAGACGGAGAGAAATTACGTTTCAGCTGTTCCTTTGCCTTTTGCAAAAATGCTTCCACAATATTGATCAGCTTTTCTTCCACCAGGATTTCCAACTGTTTTTTATCCGTCACATCCTGTATCAGGGCTTTCCGATATTTATCAAAAGTCCTTTCTACCTCCATGCTCAGCAAAAGATTGATCTCTTCCTCCTCTATTCCTGTCTCCTTTAATGCTGCTGCCTTCCGGCTGATTCTGTCATATAGTGTTCCGTCTTCCGGCCTGCTGACCCGGATTTCTTTTCCGCTGAACGTGAATCTCTGTTCAAAATCGATCAACTCCTCTGCTTCTCTCCGGTACTTTAACATGCCTTTGCGCACATTATTGGAAAAATCGCTGATAAATAATGAAATATCTCCTGTTTTCCCATATTCTCTCACATAGGCATTGGCGCAGCCGATCTTGATATCTCCTTTGAGCTGATAATAATTTGCTTCACACTCATAGAAAAGCAGGCATGTCATCAAATCTCCTCTGACGATCAGCGGTCTCTGTATCCGCACAGCCTCTTTGGAAAAAAGGTGTTTTATCATTTCCATCCGTTCCCTCAGCGGCCGCTCCGACAATGTCGGTAACTGTAACTGTACTGAAAATTCTGCCAGGAACTCATCCGACAGCTGTTCTTTGTCTGTACAGCTTACCGCCACCGCATATTTTCTGGATGGTGACTGCAGATACTCCAGCACCCTTTTTCTGGCTCTCGGGCTTAAAAACTGAATATTATCGAAAAATACAAAGCCCTGCTCCGACTGTTTCCAGCTGTCATCCGACTCAGCACTGACTTCTCCGCCTGCTGCATAATCGTGGCAATCGATGTGAAGAAACGGAGCATTTTCCGGCAGAATCTTCTGTTCCACCGCAAAACGGTACATTCTTTGTGCCAAGCGGCTCTTACCGGTTCCACGGGCTCCCACCAATAACGTATTGAGACTTCGCTGTGGATAGAGTACTGCTGCCTTTGCCAGCTGAATGGTCTGCCTCAGACTTCCGTCCGCTCCGATCAAATCAGAAAAGCATTCTTCCAATGTGCTTTCTTCTCTTCCAACCTTATAGAGAACCGGTCTGCCGTTACATTTTTGTATCCTGCCTTCCTGTACCAGAAGATTCAGTATGCTGCTTACATTCGTTCGCTGTAGTTCCATGGCATCCGCTATGTATGCGGTGGATATTCCTCTGTCTGCCTTTTCATCTGCATGAAGTCTGATAAAGTCATATACCTTTTCTTTGTTTGATTTCATAGGGTGCATCTCCTTTTCAACGTTTGCATCTATGTGTATATCCAAAGAAAATTATACACTCTATACAATATGCAATCTATCATTTTCCGAATATTTCGTCAAAAGAAGTTGTGTATCTGTTTTTGTCATAAAAAATATATTTATTCATTGATTTTCATGATTTTTATTATGATTTTTTGGTACTTTTTTACAGAACCATAAAAAGAATCCGAATGAAGGATCATTCGGATTCTTTTTAGTGTATATGATTTTATTTTGTTTTTCAGAAGTGTATAAGTTTTTTGTTATGGTGTTGTGAATTCTATCGGCTGCGCATCTTTTCCATACGCATCCCATGCCTGCAGATACTCCTCCGCAGTACTTTCCACACTCTGTCCCCGGCTGTCCAGACGATAATAGGTTTCATTGCCGTTCCCGTCAAAGTTTTCTGTATTGGAACCGGTCAGTACCAGCTGTCCGGTCGCAGTATCAAGGTTGTACACTTCGATGCTGTGTCCGGAGGTCACGTAGAACCCAGACATTCCGACGCAGATCGGATATGCGGTTCCCTCACTTAGGAGCTCGCCGATCTGCACCGGTGTTCCATCCTCTCCGACGCCGTAGACATCACAGTACATGGCATAGGTATGCTCTCCGTCCTGATAAATCCCGTCCGACAATAACAACAGAGTCGTATCACCAAGCTTTACCTGCGCATACGCTGCATCTCCCTTTCCTGTTACAAAACCGGCGGTTGCACCGTCCTGCATATTCATCCATGTAGTAGTATTACCATTCTGCATTGGGATCCAGCCGGCAGGATTCTCCGCTGCCTGTTTCTCCTGCTCTGCCGCACTTGCTTCCTTCACCGCCTCTGCCCGTTCTCTCTGTTTATCCAGCGCCTCCTGCAATGCGGCGTCCGTCTCCTGTTGTGCATTGACTTCGTCTGCGCTTGCGACATTCCCGGCATCCACACCGTTTTCGCTCTTTCCGGTCTCATTCGTCAGCAGGATTGTGGTTGTCGTCCCCTGCTTTGGATTCGTCAGAAAACATACCGCTACGATCACACAGACCGCCACCGCGGCAAGCACCACCCAAAAGGTCGGCTTCTTATAATTCAATATCTCTTTCACTCTCTTTTTCACCCCAACTTCTCCAAAGGCCAACGGGCATACCGTCACCAGCCGCCTTTGCATACTACAGGAAAGCAGTGCATAGGAATAGTCTTTTCGCTCCTGAGGATTCAGCTTCTTCACCGCGCTCTCATCGCATGCCAGTTCCAGATCGTTGCAGAACAGGATGTACGCTGCCCAGACAAAAGGATTGAACCAATGAATCGCTAAGATCAGAAATCCAAGCGGCTTCCACCACTGGTCGCCCCGTTTCAGATGCGCCTGCTCATGAGCGATGACGTAAGGGTACTGCGCTTCATCCATACTGGAGGACAGATAGATCTTCGGCTTATGCAGTCCCAGGATAAAAGGAGATTTTACCTCATCACAGATCCACAGGTTCTCCCGCAGCCACATAGCTTCCGCTACCTGCCTCCGCACCCTGACGTAACTGTATACCGCATAGCCTGCAAAAAGAATCACACCTGCCAGCCAGAGAATCGAGAATGCAGATAATAGCCGTTCCGGTATTCTCCATACTCCTGCTCCAAATGCTCCGATGCCACTTCCGGTAATTCCGAAAGCTCCGCCCATGCCGGATCCGGCTGCGCCCATGCTGCCGTCTAAAGCTGCCTGGGAAATATTGTCGGAAAAATTAGTTCCGTTTTGCAGCGTATCAGCCCGGAACGCATTCCCTGCCGGACTGCCTATCATATTTCCGTACAAATAGCCCGACAATATCGGCAGCTTCGGCATCAGACTGAACCGGCTCTCCGGCACAAAAGGGCACACCAGCCGCAGTCCCACAAGCCCCCACAGCACAAGATTCACCCACTTCGGTGCCCGTTTCAGCAAGCGTCTGAGCACCATTACGACAGGGATCATCCATGCCGCGGCAATACTCATCTGTAATACACCCGAAAATATGCGGCTCATTCTTTTCCCCCTTCTGCCTCATCGATCATCCTACGGATCTTCGCAGCTTCTTCTGCGGTCAGCGCACGATCTTTCGTAAATGCGGCAAGGAACGCAGGCAATGACCCCTCAAAGGTGTCTTCCACAAACTGTCTGCTCTGCATTGCATAGAACTCATCCCTGGAGATCAGGGAAGTCACCGTTCCGTTGTCATTGCGAAACAGCCCCTTATCGCACAGTCTGCGCAGCACATTATGCGCCGTGGTGCGCTTCCAGTGAAATGCTTCCTCCGTCAGCTTCACCAGCTCCGAAGAAGACACCGGTTCGTGCTCCCAGATGATATCCGCATACCGCGCCTCGACCACACCTAACTGAATCTCTGCCATGTTGTTTCCTCCTACTACTGTTTTCCTGATGACATCAATTTTGATATTTCACGTTTACTTTTGCAAAAGTATAGAGACCACATGTTGTGGTCTAACTACAGACTACAACATGTGGTCTCTATTGTCAAGTATCTTTTCTATTGCAAATGATATGTCTGTGGCCATCCTGCCCGTTTTCCGCACTCGATCTCCCGGCCGATCCTTTCAAAGATATATTGGTTTTTGTGCTCCAGATCGATCAGCTGCAGCATTTCCTCATCCGTCAGCTCACGCTCCGGCTCATAGAACCTCGCATCACTGATGCAATAGGCAAGCTCCTGTCCATCGTATTCTTCCGGATCAGTTATGACCTTAATGGGTGACTCTGTATAGGCATTTTCCACTTCATACTTTTCCGTCCATTGCTCATAGCGGCTCTGTTCCTCTGCTGTCAGGTTACGACTGTCTGTTCCCCATACATCTACTGGTGCAGAAGCCAGTAAGGCATATAATTCATCAATCTCCGCATCCGTCATCTGTTCATATCTGTCAAAATAGGAAACCTCGGAATACTTCTGCTGCCATAGTTTTTCCCGAAGGCTGTAGTCCAGTTTATGCAGATACTCTATAATCTCCAGCCACTCTTCCTCTGTGAGCACAGTATCCGGCAGATAGATCAGACAACCGTATTCTTCTCCGGGAGTACTTCGGACTGCCACACCAGTGCCGGAATAGTTCTCGTCTTCGGCTAGTTCCCAGATCTGTCCCGCCGGATATTTGCCGTCCGCTTCGTATTCTCTTGTCAGCTGCTCATAAATGCTCCGTTCTCTCGCTGTCAACTCTCTACTGAATTCTGCTGTGACATTGCCCTGCTCCGCTACCATCTCCAAATGCCCCAACTCCTCGGTACCAATGTCTGTCATGCGCTCCGCCATGTACCTACGGTAACCAACGATTCCGACGGCAGCGGCAGAGACAGCTGTGGCGGAAAGTATTACTACCGCCAACAGGATGCCTGCTACCCGGGGAAAGCTTTTGACTCTCCTGCCTGCAGGACTCTCCTGCGCTGCCTGTTGTCTGATCTGTGCATAGGCTGCCTCCGCCCTATCCAGTACGATCTGTGGAAGTTCTATCTCTATTTCATTCATCGGTCTCATTTTCTTCCGCCTCCTTCCTCTGTCTCCGCATAATATCTCGCCAACTGCTCCCGCCCTCTGGCGAGCCTTGTGCGCACCGTACTGTCGGGCAGCTGCAGTAATTTTCCGATCTCTGCTGTCCGCAGTCCTTCCGCATAGAACAGTACTACGATCAGGCGATATTTTTCATCCAGTCCCCACAGGGCTTCCTTCCATTCCAAATTTGCCTCTGCCTCCACTGTATCCTTCGCTGCCTGTTCCGGCAGTTCTTCCACACAGATCATCCGTCTCCCTGAGCGCAGGATATCCTTGCATTTATTGATCAGAATACGGATCATCCAGGTCTTGAAATATCGGTTTTTCTGTAATGTATCTATTTTCTCCCAAACGGTGAGAATCGTCTCCTGTATGGCATCCGCAATATCCGCATCCTGCGGTAGGATTGCGCTGGCTGTCCGGTACATGTCCTTCTCATGAAGCTGCATCAGCTCCGTGAAAGCATCTGGATCCCGTTTTTTTGCCCTGCGCACCAATTGTTCTATCTCTCCCATGTGCCTCGTCCTTTCTTCCTCATAAGTATACGTCTTATGACTATTAGACGGAAGAGTCTGTGAAAATGTCCCGGGGATAAATACCAAAATCAAATCAAATTCCTACTTTAGAAAAAACTTTTCAGCCTGTTACGAGTCAAAGCTCTTTTTTTGCTACATATAGTCCGTATAATTTTCTTTTTATTCCTCTGACTACTAAATATGGTATTGTGCACTTTTTTGTTGTGGAATTATATACGAAATATTAGAATTGAAACGCCTTCACACGCATGATACACTTCTTGAGAAGCAACCGTGTTACAAGGTGGTAGCCTCCCGGCTTATAGCTTTTAATGAGAAGGGAGGTGGTGCTAATGAATATGTATGAAGTATTAAACCTGTTATTTTTAGGTGGTACATTTCTCATTGCGCTGCTTGCCTACATAGACAGTAGGATAAACAAGCGAAAATAAATAAACCTACCTTGTCACTTGGCCAGTACAGGTAGGTTTACTAAACAATTACCGGGAGGCTAACCACTTGTGGGCGGTTGCTTCTCTTTATGTCTTGATTATAATATCTTTCTTTCTTTCTTTCAAGCCTTAGTTTTAAAAATTATTTTCTCACCACTTACGGTCTCTGTCCCATAGCGCCTTCCAGTGTCAGGGTCTCACCGCTCATATACTTGAAGTCGGGAGAAGCCAGCTGTACGCAGACGCGGCCGATCTCCTTCTCCACGTCGCCGTAATGTCCCATAGGAGGCATCTTGACATTTGCCTTGAAAGCATCGGGATATGCCTGCTCGAATTTCTCCAGCTGTGCGGTCCATGCCAGAGGACATACAACGTTGACATTGATGCCATCGGGACCCCACTCGGTAGCTGCGACTCTGGTCAGTCCGCGGATACCTTCCTTGGCTGCCGCATAAGCGCACTGTCCGAAATTACCGAAGAGACCTGCTCCGGAGGCAAAGTTAATAACAGAACCCTTGGTCTCCTTCAGATAAGGATAGCAAGCCTTCATATAGTAGAATGCTGCATACAGACCGGAATATACCGCCAGATCAAACTGCTCGGTGGTATGATCTGCGATGGTTACGCCAGAAGCGGAAGCCTGCGCATTGTTGATCAGTACATCAATTCTGCCAAAAGTATCAATGGCCTGCTTCACCACATTCTGTACGATCGCTTCATTGTCCGAACCGGCGCTGACATCTGCCTGTACGGGAAGTACTTTGATCCCATACTTTTTCTCCAGTTCTTCCTTCGCGTCGGTCAGCTTCTGAACATTACGTCCGGTCAGCACCAGATTGGCACCTTCCTTTGCATAAGCGGTTGCAATACCGTAACCAATGGATCCGCACTCTCCGTTACTCAATACCGCTCTTCCTCCACCGGTGATGATTGCTGTCTTTCCTGTTAAAAATCCCATAAATAACCTCCCTTTCCAATCTGACGATCTGCTATTCTAAAATATACCATGCCTTCCGGAACATATGTCATTGATTTCTATTTATGATACAAGTCCATGTAAGCACTTACATTTATTATAGCACACTTGTCAGACTTTTCCACAACTTTTTTCACATATTCAGTATTTATTCCCACTACTTGAGAAAAATACTCACCAATATCCCCACGATTCCGCCAATAATCAGCGCAGCCGGCACACCGTAAGCATCTTTTTTTGCCAGCCGCTCCCACTCGATACGTGTGGGGGTCATCTTCGTATGGCTCATGCTCTGATAGCAGAGGTAAATATGTTTCCAACGGCACAGGTAGCCCACCAGATTATAGATGCCATCCAGCAATATACCCAGTGCCAGAACGCACAGCATGGTATTTCTATCCCGGAACAGTTCCGCCAGCAGTCCAGCCAGCAGAATCAGTACCGGATAGACATAACGATCCAGATATGCCAGGACACACATCATTGTGACTGAACTGTGCTTTGGCTTCTTGTCAACGATCACTTCCGTACACCCCCAGCCGTTCTGCCTCCTGCAAGAACCGGATCTCGATCTCTCCCGGTGTATGCTCCGCCAGATCCGGTACGGAAAAAAGCGGCGGCACTGCTCTGTTCTCTTCGCCATGAAGCAATGTCTTCAGTTCCAGTTCCAGGATCTCATCATCGATCTGTTTCCAGCGGAGGTTCTCCTCTTCCGTCAGATCATCCAGTCCGAAATGCGTGAGGATCGTTCCCATAATCTTACTTTCGATCTCCAGATAATTGGTCAGATAGATTTTCACTGGGCGAATGATATCCGAAATATATCCCTCGCTGGCATCATGGAGCAGACAGGCGAGCTGCTGCCTCTCCGACCACCCTCTGGCTTTCGCTTCCGTAGCACAGTTGAGCGAATGCTGTCCCACCGAATAAAAATAGGTCAGCTGTCCACCGCCCCGGCACAGTAAGCTCAGCGCATGAGCGATATCCTCAATATATACATCCCCCGGTGTCATCTGCATGGGATCAAACTTTCTGCCAGAATATGTAGTCATGGTGTTCATAAGTGTCGCTCCTTATTTCTCCGCGCGGATCAGGTTCTTATAGAATCTGACAGCTCCGGGCAGACAGTTATACTCAATATTTTCGTTCAATCCATGCATCCCCTTCATCTGCTCCGGTCCATAGATCACCGGTGCAAAACGGATACAGCTCTTACAGATAGGCTGATAGAACTGTGCATCGGTCGCGCCTGTCATAACATAAGGGCTGGAAGGCAGTCCCGGGAAAGTATCTGCGATGGTCTGCTCCACCAGATGAAATGCTTCTCCGTGAATATCCACAGGCGGCGTATAATCATTGGCATGCAGCACTTCGGTCTCCAGACCGTATTTGTCTGCCACTTTTTTGATGATCTCCAGGCTCTCTTTCTCTCCCTGATGGGGAATAAAACGCATGTTGGCACCCACATAAGCCTCCTGGGGCAGCACATTATAGGCATCGGATCCCTTCTGTACCGTAAACGCTATCGTGGTCTTTAACATCGCTCCTGCCTGTGCACTGAGTGATGGCATCACCGCTTTTAATAAGGGGCCAAACAGCCACAGATTTCCAAATACCAGTTTCATTCCAAACCCGGCATAAGGCGCCAGTGCTGTGAACATGGCGGATACCTCCGGCAGCATCTTTTTCCGGAACGGTGAATGCGTCTCCACTTCATTGACGAATGCCGACAATCTGGCGATAGGGGTTCCCTTTACCGGTGTGCTGGCATGGCCGCCGTTGCTCCTTGCGGTAAATTTCACATCCGCCTTGCCTTTTTCAAATACTCCCACCATGGCAAAATTACCGTGGATTCCACCGATGGGCTCCGTGATGATACCACCGCCCTCATCACATACCAGGAACAGTTCAATCCCCCTGCGCTGCAGCTCCGCTACGATCTTCGGTGCACCGTCCCCACCCCACTCTTCCGTACAGGAACTTGCCAGATAGACATCAGTGGGTGGTACGAAGCCCTCTGCCAACAATTCTTCCACTGCCTGGAAAAATGCCATCACAGAGCATTTGGTATCGGACGCGCCTCGCCCCCATACCTTTCCTTCCGCAATATCTCCGGAAAAAGGTGCATGGATCCACTCACCCTCCGCCGGCACTACGTCCTGATGGCTCATGAGCAGGATCGGCTTCTCAGAGCTTTTTCCCTTCCAGTAAAATAACAGGTTGCCGTCAATCTCTGTCTTTTCCAGTTTCTCATGTACCAAAGGAAACAATTCTTCCAACACTTTGTGGAACCCCAGGAACTTCTCCACCTCTGCCACATTGGCATGGGAGGTGGTATCATACTGGATCATTTTGGAAAGTTTCTGTGCCAGTGCCAGGGATTCCTCCTCCGGTTCCTCTGCCACGTAGGAAGAAGTCTTCCCAGGCATCAGTAAGGTACGGATCACCGCGATCAGTAACAACAATATAATTGCGATGATCACTGCCAGTAAAATGAAACCTATATATTTCATATTTCCTCTTTTCCGGGCGCTTCCTTCTATTACTCACATAACCTGACAGGTTTGGCCCTTTTTCCATTCATCTGTTTTCTGTTCGTATAGCCTTCTGACTATTCATCCCCGGTATTTGCCCTGTCGGGATCAGCTTTTGTCTGTTCCGGGCTCTGCATATTCTTTTTCCGGAACATCAGATATGCCACACCGATGGCAATGGCACCGGACGGAACGATCATAAAGCTGGTAGAGCCGATCAGTGACGGCACCAGAATAAACAGCAGACTCATAAGGATCAGCGGCAATGCGGCGATCTTCATATTTTTGCGGTAATATTTATAAGCCATGGCTCCGAACAGCGCCGGAACCACATTTTCAAAGGCCGGCTGCAACACCTCACTCTGCAGCACGGGCTGCAGCGGCACCATCAACAACACGCCCAGTGCCAGAACGAGGATTGTCACCAGAGAAGATGTGGCGATGGAGATCGTGGAGATGATCTCATTTTCCGGGGTTCCTGTCTTCGCTCCTACCATGTCTCTCGCATTGACCGCACAGGGGATCTTCATATTGATCAGGTTACCGGTGATAAATGCCAGGTATCCGCCGCCGGCTCCCAGCATCGGTGTGTAGATCAAAAACTCCGCGATGCTGCTGACCAGCCATACGATTCCCACAGAGAGAAACCCCTTGCCGACAGCCCCCAGATCCGGATACGCACCTAAAAGCTTACCGATGAGAAACGGTGCTCCCACTAACATTACTAATGTGACAATGCTGACTGTCCGTCCGATGATATGTGTTTTCTTCGTATAGATCTGCCAGGTATCCGAAGTCTGCCCGGTCTGCTCCTTTGTTGCTTCTACATTATTCAGTTCCTTATTATCTATTGTCATGCTATTCGTTTTCATATTAAGCTCCATTCCGCAGACGATTCCTTCCGTTGGAGGAATTGCGAATCAAATTTTAAGGTTGTCACGTCAGCCTTTACAGCAATCCCACCAGTACGGCTGCTGTCATGCCGATGATCATGCTTCCGGCAATGGAAAAGCTGTCCACCCAGGCTTTTCCTTTTTTCTCAATGAGGTATACAAATCCTGCCATCACCAGTGCCGATACCGCCATTACCACTAACGGAATGTAATCTCCGTGAAACGTAAACAATCCGTTCTCCGATACAAAACCGCCGAGATATCTTCCGATGTAGGTGCTGACCAGTCCGATGAACATGGCAGTCATTGCCAGATCTCCGAAGCCCGGCTTGCCGGATTTTTTATTCGAGGTCAGCTTCTGTGTATATTTTTTATTCAGGAAAATGGACAATGTCATTCCCCAGATAATGCAGATACTCATGAGCAGTGCAATCGTGGAAAATGCCTGCGGTGTCATTTCCGCAGCAGACAATGTATCCATTCCCACCTGCTCCGCTGCTGCCTGTGCCACCTGGGTCTCATAATGCAGGGCACCGATCACGGATAATCGAAGCCACGGCCAGGGCGTTCCCAGACTTCCCGACAGGGCGATGACACCTAACAGAATCCCCACACTGGGCAACAGGGAAAAGGTCGCACTGGAGATAATCGTACGCTTCATTTTCGTGGTATCCATACCGAGTGCCTGCCCGGCGCAGTAAGCCCTCACCAGAAAAATCACACAGACCACCGCCACAAAAGCAATGATGCCTCCACAGATCAGGTACATCGGTACACTGTTTAACTGGCTTAAGATTGACATGTCTCTTCCTCCTTCAGAATCTCTCTGATTTTATCTTCCTGTAAATGCTCTCCGATGACGATCAGCACCTCCTGCCCCACTGCGATGGGTTCTAATGTTCTGCTGTCATGGGTTGCATTTAATTCCATCCATTGTCCGTCCTTATTTTTCACAAAACCCTTAATACGGAATACTTCCCCACAGGACTTGTCGGCAAACAGCCTGGGGACCGCCCGCTCCAGAGCTTCCGAGGTAATCTTCTCTTCCATAAAAAATAAGGAATCAAATGTCTGGTCGTTTTCCAGATCCATTTTCCGATAACTTTCCAGACGATAACCGCATTTGGATACTTCCTCTAAATCTTCTTTTGTCAGATCCGTGAGATTTTTCTGTAAAATATCTTTCTCAGGGTCGATTCTCCGGTCGCAGCGGATCTGTTCCAGTGCCCGGTTGAGATGTGCCACCGTGTCCTCACACTGTTCCCTGGTGGCTGCATCCGCATGGCTCAGGATCACTTTTCCGGCATTGGCAGCCTCCGATGCCAGCAGATAGTCCGCCTGCTGTGAAAGATTATTCTCCAGTCTTGCATCCAGTATGGCGATGACATTGCCGATCTCGTACCATTGGTCCAGCGGCTCCTCCCGCAGCACATCAAAAAATTCATCTACATCGTAGATTCCAGACGGCTCCACCAGTACTCTGTCGTAACCGCACATCCGCATGGAAATCAGCTTCGTGCGGAAACGTCTTCTGTGGCTCTCCGCATCACATCCTCCGGCGATCATTTCCAGTTCACACTGGTCTCCCCGCAGTTCATGGAGCATCAGCATATCCACGTTGATGGCACCGAAATCATTTTCCAGAATGCCGATATGCAGTCCCTGATCCATCAGGTACTCTGCGTATTTTTTCAGAAAAGTGGTCTTTCCGGATCCCAAAAAGCCCGTGATCAGATCGATCATTACCATATATCGTCTTTCCTCTCTGTTTCATTGATTTGCATAGTGATCACTTCTATAATTCTTTCTCATAACACCAGTAGGAATGTCCGAAAAGCTCACATTCCCCTGCTGTGGTAAAATGCAATTTTTCATAAGAACGCAGGGCTTTCACGTTGTCCTTTGCCACTAATATGTGTGCCGCCTTATAACCCTGTGATTTCAATTCCGCCATAGCTTCCCGCAACAGGATCCTGGCAATACCGCGATTCTGATATTCTGCTGCCACTCCCAGTCTGGACAGTTCTGCCACCGGGGTAAGGTCCTCTGACCAACAGGACAGTGCCTCCACTTCCGGGTCATCGTCTATGGAGATTGTGCCTATTAAGCGTCCCGAGGGCTTCTCCCGCAGACAGAACAGTGCATCCCTGGACAGGTCAAATTCCACTTCCCGTTCCGTTGGATAATTTTCTGTCCAGACACAATATTCGGTTCCGATCAGTGACTGGTATAATTGCAGAATTTCTTCCGCTTCTTCTCGTTTTGCCTTGCGAAATTCCATTTTATCATTCATGCTGTCCTATCCTCCGTTTACACCTTCAGTGTCTTCAAATATTCCTTCTGCTCCGGTGTGATCCGGTAACTTTCCCGTGCTTTTTGTATGGTCTTATTATGCGTCCATGGATTCAGGCGCTTCTCTTCGATATAGCTGACGGCAGCATCCCACTGTTTTGCCAGTGCCGTGGCATAGAACCAGGCAATCATCATGTTCACATAATATTCTTCGGAATGCACCGCTGCCGGGATCTCCAGATATTCCACCCGGAAATCCTCATCCAAGAAATGCGTCATCAGCATTTCCATTCCAAAACGGCAGGTGTAGGGGTGGTCCGAAGCTGCCCATTCTTTTATTTTTTTGATTAATCTGTCTCTGTTTTTCTTAAACACCTTCGGAGAAAAAATATCACACACTGCCCAGTTATCCACATGGGGCAGGAAACGTTCCACCTCTTTTACACAGGTGTCGTAATCTTTTATCTCCGCCACCAGCAAGGCATGCAGAATATTCTCATCGTAATAAGTATGCGGCAGTTGCATCAAAAACGCTGCACTCTCCGGATCCTTGGCATATTCTTTTGCTAGCTTCCGTATAGCCGGCGTGCGGACGCCAATAATCGTCTCCGCCGGGATCGTCGGGATCAGCTTGCTCTGAAAATCACGGTAACCTTTATCTTGCACTTGAAACAATAATCCCTGTGCTTTCATACAATTCTCTCCCCAATTCCTGCTTTTCTGTTTATTGTAACACAAGCTATATGTATATGCAAAACAGTCATGCATGTAACTGGAAAGTTAGTTTGGTGTAAATAGTCCAAAAACGATGAATTCCGTACAAAAAAAGTTCCTAAATCAGGAATTTTTGTACGGAATTTCTTTATTTTGCTTATGTAGCGAAAATAGAGACTTTTTACATATCAAAATTTCATATTTTTGTATTTTTTTCGCAGAAATTGGCGTTTTAAATACAAACAGAACTCCCGGAGTAGCAGAAGGTCCTCAGGCAGATGTCTGTCGGAGCGTGTTGATATTTTCTTAAGCAGTGGTGAGCCATCAGGGTGGAGCAAACACGATGTTTGCGACAGGCGGCCGGCGACATGGATGTCGCCTAGAGCCGTGCCCGTTCGGATGAGATACACTTTATCCACTGCTTTAGAAAATTCACACTCGGAGACCGATATCTGCCTGAGGGCTTTCTGCCGCTTCGGGAGTTCGTCTGGTCTAAGGCTCCCTCCGCTACGAACCATGCCTATTCATAAGATTGTCAGCAAAGAACGCTGTCAATCTTATTTCATAGACGGCTGTCGCCGTATAAAAATAGAGTGAACCAGCCTCGCTTGTGCGCAAGCGCCCATCGAGGTGTTCCACTCTATTTTTGCATGGCTCGTAGCTAGGCTAACTTTCTATTTACAATACCTTTGCCCCATTCACGGTCAGCTTAAAGGATGCCTCCAACACTTCCGCTGCGCGCTTACACATCATCATACGTCCAAGGAATATCTCAAAATACTCATACATGCTGCAGATCTTCGGATCAATCTGCAGATTCAGTGAAATCACTCTCTTCTCCACATTGATCTTAAGCTTTGTATCCGTAACCGCATAATTGACGCGGTCATGTTTATCGAAGGTTGCCTTATTCTTCTCCCGGACTCTGCTCCTGCGGACATCGGTCTTATCTGCAATGATCAGCGCCGCTGAGATGGGATCGGTAGCACCGCCGGTAGATTCGTCATGCAATCCGATAGCGGACACGATCTGCACCCGGTCCTCCAGGGGCAGATCTGTCTTCTTCAGAATGTCATTTGCAAGCAACGCCCCGTACTCTGCATGATGGCTGCGATTCACCGCATTTCCGATATCGTGCATGAATCCGGCGATCTTCACAAGTTCAATATCTTTTTCCGGATACCCAAATTTTTTCAGAATCTCTGCTGCCCGCTCTGCCACCAGTCCCGAATGCGCCTCCGAATGATCGGTGAATCCCATGGCACCCAGATTCGCATTTCCTTTTTTAATAAATGTCAGCACTTCTTCATTTTTTCTGATTTCACTATATGTCATTCTTCTACTTCTTTCCTTCCATCCTGTGTTAATTCCTGTGTTTTTATATACATCTTATTTCGTGTTCATTGTACCATCCGCCTGCAAATTCGTGCTACGATACGCTACATCCTGTTTCGCAGTTACTTTTTTCTCCAAGGCGCATTATATGTTACCAAAACTGTTGCAGCAACACTATCCCGGGCAGGTAAACAACATGTAATATCTGGGTAAACAAGCCGGATATAAGCTGACAGGCATTCACATTTTCTTCTTTTCAGTTTTCATCTATGAGAGTATAATAAAACACAGAAAGCATTTGGAGATTTTGTTCCAGAGAGGAGACCACAATGAAATTAAAAGAATTACAGGACGCTATGATCGCTGCCATGAAGGCAAAGGATAAATTCAGAAAGGATGCCATCTCCGCACTGGTATCCGCTGTAAAGAAAAAAGGAATCGACAACGGCTGCCGTGACAACATTCCCGATGAGATGGCCAACGAAGCCATCTTAAAAGAGATCAAATCCGTGAAGGAGCAGATCGATACCTGCCCCGCAGACCGTACCGAGCTGCTGGAAGAATACAAGAAGCGCTATGAGATCATGAGTGAATTTGCTCCAAAGATGCTCTCCGCTGAGGAAGTCAAGGCAATTCTAGAAGAGAAATTCGCAGATGTTCTGGCTACGAAAAATAAGGGTCAGATCATGAAGGCAGTTATGGGCGAGCTGAAGGGCAAGGCTGACGGCAAGGTCATCAATCAGGTCGTTGCTGAACTGACCAAATAAAATGTGCGGTCATTATCAGCGAGCAAACACCACCCTGTATCTTAAGATATAATGAGCGCAAGTGAGCCAATATGCTTGCATAATTGGCGAACGGCGAATTTGATCATGATCGTTGCGAAGCAACAGTAAGCACCGTAGGTGCGAATCATGATATTATATGCAAAAGCATAAATTTGCGGATTTTGAAATCCATCAACAAACGGCTTCCGGGAGATCTCCGAAAGCCGTTTGTTATCTAAAGCATTATTCCACTACTACCGTACCGTCTTCTTTTACGGTAATATTCATGTCATCCTTCACATATTCCAGGAACTCTTCCCCCAGGCTGTCAATAACAGGCATCTGCACATTGTCAAGCCACACATCTGCCAAAATAGCTCCGGCTGCTGCCAGGGAATCAATAGGTTCGGAAAACAGCATACATGCCGGCTGCCTGTTCATGGAGCAGGCACAGTAAAGTACCAGTCCGCCGGTGGTAGATCCTATGGTCGTCGGCAGGCAAAGGGCTTTGCCCGCCATCTGTTTACCATAGAGGTCGGGGTTATTCTGATCTCCGCAGGTTGCTTTTTTATCGCCGAACTGCAATGCCTTCTGGAAAGATGCCAGTGTGTTCAGACCCCCGTGAGATACCAGTGCCTTGGCTGTTACGGTTCCGGAGGCTACGATTCTTCCTTTAAATTCTTTCATTTGTCCGCTCCTCCCTTCGTGATCTGCTCTAAGATCTCAGCATCGGTATAATATCTTGCGCTGGTGTAGGTCCGCAGCTTGTTGCTGGAAGTAATGACCGGCATCTTCTCGCTGAGAGGATTGTTCATATACATTAACGGGCAGATATAGGAAGTAATGACTCCCGTTGCCTTTAACGTCTCCGCATAAGGAGTCTCCTGAAATTTTTTCAGTACCGCGGGTGCCGCCGTGAATACGGTAGGAATACATACTCTGGTTCTACCGGCTTCTTTCAGGCTCTGAGAGACTTTTTCCGTCCAGTCGATGAGCTGCTGTAAACTCATATGGGGACATCCCATGAAACACAGCTTCGGTTTGGCATCCTTCTTTTTCCAGATCACCGGATAGCTCTCATAGACCCTCTGAAGTTCCGCATCATCTACCACATAGACCTTTGCATTCTCCGCGATCAGATCTTTTCCGTATTTTACAGCCTCCGGAGTGATATTTTCCACATGGTACAGACCTACCGCACCGTTGGAAGCAGTCGCTGCGCCGAAATCCTTCAGATAGGTTTTCGCTGCATCATCCAGCTCACCGCCCAGCCATTTGTCCAGTCCTACGATATAGGGAACATCCGCCATGACTTTCATACCAATGGCAGATCCAAGCAGCTGTGCTTCCGGCTTCTTCGTTGTCTCGATCTTCACGATCCAGGTGGCTTTTCTGCCTTCATCCGTTAACAGGCCGAAACGGGGCACATAGCCCACTACCGAACCCATGAGGTCAATGATACCGGAATTACGATTGCATCTTGCTCCCAATACGGAGTTGGCATAGACCACTGCAGAAGATTCAGACCATGACAGCACCTCTCCCATGGCCGGGGTATTTCCCACTTCATCCATGTAACAGGTGCAGGTATATGCATCTTTTTCCATGATGCCCAGCTGGGTCAGCTGTTTCTCGTAGTCATCCTGCTTGGAGTACATGAAATTCTTGAACACAAAATCCTGTAAAAAAGAACTGGGCACATTGGGATCCAGTGGTCTCGGATCGGCGGAAAATTTCTGTTTGGATACATTGCCGGATTCGATCAGCTGATTCATCAGTTCATACACCGGCGCCAGTGCTTTCAATCCGAAAGAGGTTACCAGATGGTTGTATTTACTGGTCACAGGCACCATACTGTCCGCGCCGAACAGCTCGCCGTAACGCACCAGTGTCTGCATGACCTTCGCCAGAGTCGCTCCCTGTTTTCCATCATATATTTCCTGTTGTTCTTTTGTTAAGTTCATTGATTTCCCTCCCCCTTAAATCTTCATGGCAACTTCATAAGCGCGCCATATGACACTTCGCAGATTACCTACACCATTGCAGTCGCCTACGAGGCTTACATTGCTGCCCTTCGGTGCCAGTGGATTGGGAATGTATCCTGCGGAGCTGATCACGCTGTCACAGGGAATCGTGATCTCTTTTCCGGAAGCATTCTTGCATACGATGCTGTCATCCTTTACTTCCTGCAGCGTAGTCTCCAGATATACGGGTACTTTCTTCCAGGCGAACCACTCTCTCAGATAGGAACTGTTGGCCAGGCATACTCCGGTCTGGGCGATGAGATCGTTTTTCATCTCTACGATTACAGGCTGTTTGCCCTGCAACGCCAGTTCATAAGCAATCTCGCAGCCGGTGAGTCCACCACCGATGACGGCAACCTTTTCTCCTACGGGAGTACCGGTAAGGTATTCGCATGCCTCAACCATCTTCTCATGACCGGGCACTTTTTTCAGTACTCTGGGCACGGAACCAGTGGCAACGATCACAGGACTTCCTGCAAACTGCTCGATATTTTCCACTTTTTCATTATAATGGATCTCAATCTTCAGATCTGCCATCTGCTTCCGATACCAGGTTAACAGATCCCGCAGTTTTCCCTTATAGCTTTCCGCACTGGCCGCAATGAAAGTACCACCCAGATGATCCGTCTGCTCATGGATCACAGGTTCATGACCACGCAGCTTTAGCACTCTGGCAGCTTCCATGCCGCCGATACCGCCACCGATAATATGTACTTTCTTCGGGCTAGTAGTGGGTACGATCTTGTGCTTCTCCCACTGCATGGTCTCGGCATTTACCGCACAGCGTGCCAGATGCAGGGAATCGGATAATGCCTGATCATTTGGAACTCCCTTATAGTGACACATGTTGAAGCAGCCGTTGTGGCACAGAATACAGGGACGGATGTCGTCCTCCTTATCATTCATCAGCTTGGTCACCCATTCCTGGTCTGCCAGGAACTGTCTTGCGAATCCGGCACCGTCGATTTGTCCGTCTGCAATAGCAGCCGCTGCCGTCTCCGGATCCATACGTCCGGCGCATACCACAGGGATATCCACAAATTTACGGATATGCGCCACATCCTCCAGATTGCAGTTCTCCGGCATATAGATAGGGGGATGTGCCCAGTACCAGGCATCGTAAGTGCCGTTATCGCAGTTTAACATATCGTAACCGGCATCCTGCAGATACTTCGCTGCTTTTTCGGATTCTGCCATATCACGGCCTGCTTCTGTGAAGCTTTCTCCGGGAAGAGCTCCCTCACGGAACCCCTTGGTCTTGGATTCCACGCTGTACCTAAGAGACACAGGGAAATCCTGCCCGCAGACTTTCTTGATCTCTTTTACGATCTCTACAGCAAAACGATATCTGTTTTCAAAAGATCCACCATATTCATCGGTTCGCTGATTCACATATTTTAAAGTAAACTGGTCCAGCAGATAGCCTTCATGTACCGCATGGATCTCCACACCGTCCACACCGGCATCCTTTAATAATTTTGCTGTCTTGCCGAATGCAGTGATGAACTCCTGAATCTCCTCCACGGTCATCTCCCGGGAAGGCACTTTATCTGACCAGCGGTTCGGAGACGGGCTGGGTGCGGCTGTAATCTTGTCGAGATCCATAAAAGGTTTCGCCAGTACCCGCAATGCCTTATTGGTGTACAGGGTCTCCATCATTTCACTGATGGTAAACGATCTGCCGAAACCTGCCGTCAGCTGGACGAACAGTTTGGCTCCCGTCTTGTGGAACTCCGGCATCCACTTTGCCAGATCCTCATACATTTTTTTCTTCTTATATAGCCACTGTCCGTACATGGGATTGTATACCGGCTGACATCCCGGAAGCACCAGACCACAATTATTTTTCGCTACCTCCAGAATAAATTTCGCACCATCCTTGTCAAAATGGTTCACTTCCATCCATCCCAACAGGTTTGTGCCACCCATGGATGTCAGAACAATGCGGTTCTTAATCTCGCAGTTTCCGATCTTCCACGGCGTAAACAACGGTTCCAACTGTTGTTTCATTGTAACTCCTCCTTTGCCTTCTCTCTTGCTTACCCCATTACACAATCTTATAATAACACATTTTAATAGTATTCCCCTGATAACTCATTCCCTGGAATAAAATTCTTCACCGGTTTCCAGACAAATGCCCTGCATGAACCAGAATGTACTGCTATCCATTTAACGACCGTTCTGCATACGCTTCAAAATTTCAGAACATCATTTCGTTCTTCTCCTGTAAACTTCCCTCATGTTTTGTTGCGTTGTCAACAACTTCTTTATTGTAACAAACATGTTACAGTTTGTCTACTCTGCCTTCCAGAGATCTCCCCATATGGAATCACACAAATTGACACAGTATTCTCTGGAAAACTCCGGATCCTGCGAAACGATCTCATTTTCCTCTGCCAGTTCTTCCGGATAATCCTCCAGAAAATATGTTGTCACACCTTCGGGACCGGAAGCCACATGACTGATCATCGGTTTCACCCCATAGTCTGCGATCTCCACCTCTCCATGATCATTTTTCGTAATCGTTACCTCTGCCATGCCGCCCACCATGCGGTTAGCGACTCCCTCTCCGGTGCCGGAGGTCCAGTTCACGAAATTTCCCAGCGAATAATACACAAGCATTTCATGCTCGCTCGCTTCATCTGTCACCCATTCTATGGGTTCAATGACATGCGGGTGGGTACCCAGGATCAGATCCGCACCGTTTTCCGCGAATATCTTGGTCCATTTCTCCTGCGAAGCATCTGATGTCAGCCTGTACTCCGTTCCCCAGTGCGGACATACGATGGTGAAATCCGCCAGTTCCTCTGCCCTCTGAATATCTGCCGCCACCTGTTCCTCATTCAAAAGATCCACCGCATAGGGCATATCCGCCGGCAGAGAAATTCCGTTGGTTCCGTAAGTGTAGTTCAGGACTGCAATCCGCATGTCTCCCAACTCAATGATCGCAGGGTCTGCACCGCAGGAAGTGGAGGTATCCGCAGTATCATGAATGCCAAGAACAGTGATCTGCGGGTATTCGTCCCTCCAGTACTCCGCACAGTTTACCAAGCCCGCACGTCCCTTGTCCATAGCATGGTTCGTGGCATGACAGATGACATCGAATCCTGCTCCCACCAGTGAATCGCAGAGACTGTAATCCGCATTGAAGCAGGGATACCCGGAGATTCCAAGATCCGCACCGCCTATGATCACCTCCTGGTTCACCAGGGCTAGATCTGCCGCCGCGATCTCCTCTTTTGTGTTGGAAAACAGCGAATCATAGTCGTAACTTCCATCCGGCTGCAGACAGCTTTCCTCCACCGGAGTGTGAAGCAGTACATCCCCTACCATGATGATTTTGTACTCTGAGGTGGCTTCCGGCGGTTGATCAGTAGATGGCTGGATTGCATCCTGCGTTCCTGTTTCTATTACAATAGTTCCTGTTGTACTGACAATATTTTCATTCGTTACTGTATTGTCCTCAGACACCATCTCAGTCTTCGCACAGCCGAACAATAAAAAAAAGTTCCCTATACAAATATAAAACATTATTGTTTTTCTTAAAGTCAAAAATCTTCTATCTGCCATTTTTCTACCTTTTCACTGATTTTTCTGTATTTTTTTCTTCTTACTATGTCCCATTATAACATACCTATGATTTCGGGGTCAAAAGCCCCCGACTTTGATGCCTACGGATTGCTCCGTGCTATGCACTCCCACGTCTCCGCTCCGCTTCGGTCCGTGCTAAACATGTGCCACTGGCACATAGCACCCTACCCTCTATTCGCATATCGTGGGATTATCAGCATATATGATCAGAAACTGTTTGATTATATGGGATTGATTTGCTTCCTTTTTCAGACATCTTTTATGTACTAAATATTTGATTGATGAGATTTTCCACACTCATTGTGTTTAGACTGTATTTTTCTGATTCAAATGTATATATAATGTCTCTACCTTGTATAAACCCATTCTTGGCGTAAATGTCTATTTTTTTCATAGCTTTCTGACAGTAAATCGGATCTGTCATCATTCCCAAATGCTCCCATAAAATCGTTTTACGATCTGCTAACCGCAGGCATGTAAAATCCGGATATATCATTCCCAATCCCTTTAGGTTTATAGGACATTCATACTTGTATGGGATATTTTTATGGTACAACATATCTGCAATGATCTTTTCTGACTTTGATCTGACTCTTTCTTTCTTTTCTGTGTAGATTTCCGCCTGTCCTTCTGCAAAATCTTTACCTGAATATATTTTTGCTGACCACTGATTCACATATTCCTTATCCGATATTATCCTCGCATCCACCATTTTTTTCCTAGATGGACTCATTCTGTCATAGACACTATATAGTTCTTCTACCTGTACTATTTCTTGTTTTTCATATTTTTTAATAATATTTTGTATATTCTTTAATTGCTTTTCTACCTCTGACAGCAATTTTTCATCATAATTTCGTTGTGCAAGCTTACCTGCCAATTCAAAATCAGATTTTCGCAGATATTTTCCATTTGGATAGGATGTTCTAGTTTCAGCAGAGTCCAAATAATATTGCTCAACTCCTCTGCAGTTAATTATTTTCAGATTGCCTAAAGGTGCATTCTGTATACTCGTTTCCAAATTTTGTTTCAAATCCCTTAGCCAATGTTCTCTTTTTAGCAATTGTTCATATAGAAAGTCCTTTATAGCCTTTTCCTCCCGTTGTACATTTTTTTCATTTATTGCTTTTCATTTAATCTGTATTTTTCTCTTTCTCGCATGTATTCTCTTGCCTCTGGCACATACCTATTTCATCTTTTTTCTGTTTCCGCATGTATTCCTTTGCCTCTGGCACATACCTATTTCATCTTTTTCCTTATTTCGCATGTATTCCTTTGCTTCTGGCACATACCTATTTCATCTTTTTTCTGTTTCCGCATGTATTTCTTTACTTCTGGCACATACCTATTTCATCTTTTTTCTTATTTCGCATGTATTCCTTTGCTTCTGGCACATACCTAATCCATAATTCTCCCCTCCCTCGCATGTATTTTACACGTTGCTCCTCATATATTTCCTATACATGTATAATTTTCACAAACTAACCTCTAAAAAAATAATGTTATTAAAGTAATAATTGAAATAAATATCTTGAAATATCCGACACAGAGCTGTGTCATTAAATGGTTAAAAGAAAAACTGATCTTTGAATTAATTTTTTGAATTATTATTCTGCGTTACTATTCTGCGTTATTGTGTAAAAAAATGGGGAAGTACAAGTACTTCCCCAGAATAAGAGCTATATACTATCTATCAAAGATTACTCGATGATGGTAGCAACACGGCCGGAACCAACGGTTCTACCACCCTCACGCTTCGTTGGATATAAAATCCTATTACTTTTAGGTGTATTTCAGGCACTTTTTTATCTGTATTATTCCAAATATGCCCTCTTATTTGAGGTTTTGAAATTTTTTAGAACCATAGTAGAACCACGCATGTACAAACTAATGTTTATTCATCCACTGGTAAATCTTGCTGAAAAATATCTAATGCTGGTCCCATGTTCTCAAATTCTTTTAATCTTTGTATATACTCCTCCTTCATTTCAGTGATACCTACCTTTACAGTTCGTGATGCTTCATCTACCCAACAAGAAGAAACAAAATTTAATTCTTTATTAAGAATGGCCTGCGAAATATTATCACGAAGTGTATCAAGATAAGCTAATGAATTCTCACCATTTTCCCCTCGTGAATCCAGCTTCATACTACTTAGCCCTTGCGTGGATGGTTCGCCATCATCAATGTAATAAAAAGACCCTTCAAGATTCTCTTTATCCATACAGTAGTTGTAAATGTTTTGCACACGCTCCCAGATCTGTTCATCGAAATATACATCGCTTCGCTGAGAAATCATGCTTTCTACATGAGTTCGCAAATCGGTATAGAATAGTTCTGTTACATTGAAGCAAATATATTTTTCATCTTCGTATACCTTGTACTGCTCCATTTCAGCAAATGTCAGAAGTTGCCCACGGATAAATGCGTAATCTTCAGAACTTTGAATGGAATCCACTTCATATGTCATGATATAGACCAACGGAACATCTACACCACCATCAAATTCTCCCCTGTGCTGAGGAACATAGGCACTCAACACCAATGCCTTTTCATCTAAAGTAGAACCAATCGGCAGATTGTATCCATCAATGGGTTTATGGTGTTCGCCAGTAAGCCAATGCTGTTTATCTGCCGGAACTGTTTCGTCAAAAATAACCCCGGGGTTCAACATATCGACAAGAAGATGTGGTGCAACGGAAGGAACAACATTCCCATCCAGATCGTTGAGAAGCTGCGCACAATCGGACAGGTATTCCTCGTTCCTCGCTTGCCACTCAAGCGGGTCAGCAATGTAGGTATCAAAATAGTGCTGGAGTTTTTCTGTAACTTTAGATACAGACACTTTATCTGCTTCAACGGGATTTATTGGGGTGGGTTCCTGTATAGGAGTAATGATAGGCTCGGTAAATTCGATACTGCACATCCAATCCTGCCCAAACAGGA
This sequence comes from Waltera sp., assembly GCF_046969025.1. Taxonomy (NCBI): domain Bacteria; kingdom Bacillati; phylum Bacillota; class Clostridia; order Lachnospirales; family Lachnospiraceae; genus Waltera; species Waltera sp. Next base: position 40,858 of record NZ_JBKVQF010000009.1, read on the forward strand.
AATTATTATTGGTCAACACAAAATAGTAATGGTCATCAACCAGCGGCTGTTCTAATACAGAAAAATCATATGCGGCAGATAGGTCAATGGTCATCGTGCCGCTGGTATTTGCTTTAATTTCCGTATTCTCAAAGATGATGTTGTCGGACAGTGGGGCAATTTCTTCACTGGTAGACCAGCGCATCAGTTTGAGTTGTTTTTGAAAATTCAAATCTTTATCAGATTTGTTTTCAACTTGGATAGACACAATTCCATTTCCTTCATAGGTAGAAGAGAGGCTTAGATCGTCACCCGACAGTGAAGAAAACAAGCTTGCTGCGAATGCCGTCATAGTGAAGCTACATACCAACACAGCGGCAATTACCACATATTTTTTAATCGGATAACGCCATACAGGAGCGCTCTCCAATTCAACTCCGGTTTTTTCTTCAAAAATATTTTTTATATTTTGCAAATTAGATTTGCGAAATGAGTTCATGTTATTCCTCCTATTCAATTCGAAAGCGCTTCACGCAATTTCTGTTTTGTTTGATACAGGCGATTATTCACCTGCTTCACACTCAAGTTCAGCGCAAGAGCAATTTCTTTTGGCTTCTGTTCGTAATAGTATCGTCGCACCAGAATTTCACGGTCAGGTTCTCCGAGTGCATTAACTGCTGCAATAAGCACTCTCCGAGTTTCTTCTTGAATCATATCGTCAACAATACCGAGGTCACTAACAAGAATAGTGCTTTCTAATGAAATTGTGCGTGTCTTTGCAATTTCTCGGCAACGGTCAATGGCTTTTGTTCGAGCAATAATGGAGAGCCATGATTTTAACTTGCCTCGAGAGGGATCGAATTTATGAGGATTTTCCCATAAGTAGATAAATGTATCAGCAACACATTCCTCTATGTCTTGAACAGAGCCAATATTATTTAGAACCTTTCCTATAATAGACCACAGAAGTTTAGAGTATTTGTCGATAGTCTCATTGATTGCACCCTCACTTCTGTTTCTAATTGCAATTATAATTTTTTCGTCATTCAACAATGTCACCTCTTTCCATGTAGATTAACCGGTCATATATAGTACGGAAAAAGCACAAAAAACACTTAAATTTTTTTTGTGAAAGGTATTTTATCCTGAAATCGTATTCATTTTATCTTACCTCATCCGATAATTCAAACTTGGGAATGACGAAGTAAAAACCTGTCAAACTTGGACTCAAGCAAGTGAAAAGAGAGAACTTGTATGCATGATGTGTACAAGCTCCCCCTTGGAGTTAGCTATAAATCAATTCATTTATGATAATTTCTTCTGCACGGTTCCGGATACTATTCATAGCTCCCAGCCATGCCATTTGGTCAGTAGCTTTCAATTCCTCTGTCACGCCCTCAGATGCTTTCATCTGCTCCACCAACCGTTCCATCATCTGATAACATTCCTCATCCGTCTGGTGCAGATATTCATTGAATTCTCCACTTAGTAACAGTTCCAGATACAATGCTCGGTGATGTTCTTTCAGATACTCTGCTCTCATTCTTCCGTATCTGCCAATTTCATAATGCGTTCCCTCCGGGAGCCGGAGATCTGGGTAATACAGACCATCCTCTCCCAAAGTGTAACTGATTTCGTTTTCTCCTACAATGTGCTTTTCCAATACTTCTGTTTTCTTAATTTTATCTGTCATATCCATCAATCTCCTTTATCTGCTCATTCTGTTCTGGTAGCTTCTCTGCAGTCGGTTCTGCTCTGCCTGTAACCGTTCCACTTCTTTCATGCTGTCAATAATACCCTGCACCTTATCTGTACCGACATACTGCTTCACTCGTTCCAAATCCTCTGCTTTCTCCTGCAAGTGCTCCATTGTGCCATTCTGTTCCTTGATTTTATTCTTGTACCATGCGATGTCATCTTCCTGCTGATTTACCTTTTCAGTCAGTTTTCTAACCTGCTCCATCAGACCAACACACTTGATTGTCAGGCTTTTTACAATCTCCTTTAACCTTGTAATCAATGGTAGTGCCACCTTTTCACGATAGGCTTTTGCCGACTGCACCACTCCCGGCTCCGGAAGCTGCCATTGTCTGTCCTCGTCATAGGCTCTCACATTACGCTCCAGAGCGACCTTAGAACCTGCCATAGCTTCCAGTTCTTTTTGAAGCTTCTGCTGTTGCTTTTCTAATTCCCGGTTGCCGGACAACCGCCTTTCCTTTTCCAGCTCCAAATCCTCATTCTCGAAAATCAACTGACTGTTTTTTGCCAACAAACTGTTATAACTCTGCTTTGTATCTACATACGTTTTTTCCAGTTCTGCATTATCTGCCTTGATTTCCTCGTTCCGTCTTTGAAACTTATCGCCCATCTCTGCCAATTCTTCCACACGAGCAAACTGATTGTCTACCATTTTACTTGCTGTCTGCAATGCCCGTTCTGATTGTGCAAGCTGACTGTCAAGCTCCGCAACCTCTTTTGCTCTCTCCTGCTTCTCATAATCCAACACCGAAAGATGTTTATTGTGCGTACCCTTCTGCAGCCATTCGACACCATACCGCTCCATGACTGCCGCAAGTTCCTTTTTCTCCGATTCTATCCACTGATTCCATTCCGTTGCTCCTCTGGTGCCTCCCTCAAATCCCTGCTCTGCTAATGCTCCCTTTAATGAAACTCTGGTATCAAGTCCTCGCTTGCTCCCGGTAATAACAGGGACAAAATCAATGTGAATATGCGGTGTTTCCTCATCCATGTGCAGATGTGCCGAGAATACATGAAGATTCGGATTCCGGCTTTGAAAGTCTGCCATGAAATCCGAAAGTATCTGCTTTGCCAACTGCCCCTCCTCACTCCGCACATTCATATCGTCCTTATTGCCTATCTGGAAAATCACTTCATGAAACAGCTTTTCCTGCTTCCCCTGCCGGATTTTCTCATAATAGTTATCAATCTTTCTATCACTCCGCTTCTGCTTCGCATTGTACCTTTCCAGAGCTTCGTCAAACAGTTCATGATACACTGCCTTTATATCCTTGTGGCAAAATTCCACATTGTCCTGGCTTCTTTCTTTATCTACATTCTTTGCTGAAAATGCTCTTGTATTGTGATTCACAGAGCCTTTCCCCATCATTCCGCTAATCGTTCTCTCCAATAAAAACCACCTCGCATCTTTTTTTATCTGTATCTTTTAGTGCCGGATACGGCACAGGCTTTGTTACTTTCGTCGAAAGTAACGCAAAAGCACTTTTGACAGCTACCGCCATCAAAAATGCAACCTGACAAGTCAGGTTTTGCGCCCTGCCGGGAGCTTTTATGCCTGCGGCAGTTGTGCCCGTTCCGGTCACATCATCATCGCTGCCACCCCACCATTTTTTCTTAACCGTATCCTACGGGTGCGTGCCACGCTCCCGTTTTAATCGTTTAAGAAAAACTTACCATCGGAAGCTGTCCGGCACACCACGCTTGTCCAGATATTCCCTGCGTGCCTTTTCCTTTTCTTCCTCTGTCGGTGCAGTTTTATACTGCGTATACAGCTCTCTCATTACCAGGGCATCCATCTTTTTCTCCAATGCCTTAACTATCTCCGGCTCCGTTTCTTCCTGCCCTATGAGAAAATATCTCACGAGCAAAAAGAACAGTTCCTGCGAAATCTGCACATTCTTCATTTCAATCGACCAATCCTTTCTGCAAGACCGCAACAACGCAATGTCTATATATTTTGCAACCTTGCAATGTTCAAGACCGCATTTCTGTATACTCTGCATTGTTGCGTTCTTGCCTTATTGCTGCTTTACTTTATCCAGTTCCCAGTACCATGCGTTATTGATTTTTCTTGCCCGGATACCCAGCTCTTTCTTTGCATTTTCCAGTGTTCGTTTGGAAATTCCCAGTTCATCTGCCCGGTCAAATATCTCATTACTCAGAACCGCACTCTGTGTTTCCGCAAGTTCACGTAACATCTGCTTTGCCTGCTCCATTTTATTTGCCTTTGGTGTAATACCTCCAAGCACCTCATCCACAGTAATCTCATAATCTCCGATCCACTTGAACCCGTCCTCTGATAAGGCAAATGCCTTCGGGTGCCCGAATGCCGCAAGGTTATTTTTTATCTGAACAACAGCTCTGGTATTCGGTTCTCCCTCTACCCGTCCGACCAGTAACACGCTTCTTGCCACGGCGAAGAAATCTATGGAACCCATGCCCCGGTATGCCGCTTTATTGCCGGAAGCCTTATTCATATGACCGATAAGGATAATTGCACACTTTGTTTTCTCTGCCAATGCTCCTAATTTCTTTGTCATATCCCTTGCTTCGTTCGCCCGGTTCATATCCATGCCACCGCCCAAATATGCCTGTATCGGGTCTAAAATCAAGAGCCTTGCACCAGTCCTTACAATCGCTTGTTCCAATCGTTCATCTACCATAGACAGCGATTTGTCGCTCTCATCAATAACAATAATTCTCTCACAGTCTGCCCCTGCAAGTTCCAGTCTCGGTTTTACCGTATCTGCAAGACCATCTTCCGCAGTCTGGTATATTACATTGACCGGCTCTGTGACCTTCATATTTTCATCCAGTGCTTCGCCCTTTGACAGCTTTGCTGCCAGATTCAACACCATTGTTGTCTTTCCATCCCCCGGATCACCTTGGATAATTGTCAGCTTTCCATAAGGAATGAACGGATACCACAGCCACTCAATCTCCTGCGACTGTACCTCCGACATTCTAATCATCTTTAACTTAATCTTCTGTTCTGTCATCTTTTCCTCCAAATTTCATTTAGTGATTGCTACCGGAGAAAACCTCTGCTATACTTGTCTTGTGAATACATAGGATAACAGAGGTTTATCCGGTTATCTTAAGTCCTGACAGTTGCCGCTGTTGGGACTTTTTCAGTTCTCTGTTGATTCAGCATATCAGCCACCTGCCTCTGCTGATTCGGGTACAAGTGCCCATAAGTGTTCAATGTGATTTTTATATCCCTATGCCCTAACCGCTCTTTAATAATGAGTGGCTGCACTCCCTGATTGATGAGATAAGCAACATGACTGTGTCGAATATCATGAACTCTGATTTTCTTAACCCCAGTCTTTTCACAGTTATGCTTCAACTTGTGCTGTACTGCCTCTGCCACTATCGGAAATATCCTCTCATCGTCCGGCAGTTCATAGAGCTTATCCACATAATCCTTTATCTCCTGTGTCAGAAATTGCGGAATATCAATCACTCTGACCGATTGCTCCGTTTTAGGTGTAGTAATAACATCTTTTCTTTCTGTCCGGTAATAGGTTTTGCTAATACTGATTCTGTTTTCCGTAAAATCAATGTCTGACTTTGTAAGGGCAAGCATTTCTCCAATTCTACACCCCGTCCAAAAGAGTATTTCAAAGATAAGATAGTATCTGCTTCCCGGTTCCATCGTCTGTATGAACTTTTGGTACTCATCTACTGTCCAGAAATCCAGACTTCTGTTATCCGAGCTTCCCATACGCTTAACTTTTTTACAAGGATTTGTGTGTAAATCGTAAATTCGTGAAGCGTGAGTGAATAAGCTAGTTAGCTGATTTTGTATCATTCTTAAGTAGGCTTCCGAAAATCCTTTGGTCTGCATTTCATTCTGCCACTGAATAATCTGCCCTGCAGTTATCTCACTCATCATCTGATTACCAAAATACGGAATGATGTGTTGCTCCATCATATATCGTTTGTTCTTCATGGTGCGTTCCTTCAGCTCATTCTGCTTATCTTCAAAATAAACTTCCATAAATTCACTTAGCTTCATATCCATACTTCTGCTGTTATTCAATTTCTTCTGTCGCTCATACTCAAGAGCCTCTCGCTTTGTCTCAAAACCTCTTTTTCTTCGCTTTTTCTTTTCACCCCTGGCATTTGTTTCAAACCATTGGGCTGTCCATTTCTTAGTGTCTTTTTCTTTGTATGCCATACTGCTCTCCTTTCCTATCCTACTGATAATTCGTAGCCATACATTTTTTTCGCCCAATACGCTCTTGGAATTCTTCCAGCCATTGTGATATATCCTTGCGAAGCCAACTCTTCATTCATGCTTTTTACCAGCTTGTACGCATGAGATTTGGAACAATTCAATTCTCGGGCTACATCATCGGCACTCATCATATATTGATAATTCGCCATACATTCGTCCTCCCTTCTATACTTTGAATCTCGTTACATTTCTAGTATTTGTTTTGTGTATGATTTTCGTACATTCATATTATCACTACACATTTCCCTTGTCAAGATTTCGTAATTATATTTTTACGATATTCGTATATGCTATTTTTGAAAATTATTCTTTTATGTCTTTCGTATTTGTGCTATGATAATAATTATATTTATGCAATTCGTAAATTTTAAATTTATGAAAACAGGAGGTTTCAATGGGAGACGGTAAGAAACTGAAAGAAATATTAGACAGTAAAGGCACGAATGTCCGCCAGATTGCAAAAGCAACTGGTATCAGTGCCACAACACTTTATTCAATTATTCAAAAGGATTCTAATATCCGATTTGACTTTGCACTTAGACTGGCAAATGAATTAGAAATTGACGTGAATGAGATATGCTCTGCCAGTCCCTTTTCGGGTGCAATCACAGAAGAAGAAATATATCCTACATTACCGAATGGATTGAATGGCGCTCTTGACGGAAATCGGGTAAAAACGTATTTAAAAAATTCCATGTACCCGCTTATGTATCTTTTCGGGAAAAACAGTATGCCTGATGTGGATAATTTGCTGACTTCCTTTTACCAGTTGGATGATGAAGCTAGGAAAGAAGTGGTGGAAACGATACAATTCAAGCTGCAGTATCACAGAGATCCCGAACGGGCAGAACAGATTAAACAGATTAAGGGATGGTAAAAATAACTCCAGTGAATCGTTGAATTCACTGGAGTTATTGCCTAATGATCAATATCCTGTCTTTTGACAATCTTCAAGTAGTTTCTCTTTAAATCATTTACTGAGCCAAAGAATATTTGCTCTGATTTCGAAAAGGAATGATTCTGTATTTTTAGCTTTAACAGTTCAAAAGTGCATATCATATCAGCCACCTGAAACAACCTATAATCCGATGGTTTTACTTTTCGAAACTCCACTCTTGGCAAAAATGCATTAAACAAGGTCGATAATATTTTGTTTAACTCTACTTGTCCATTATCATAGTATATTTTAACCAAGTCGAACGAAAGCAAGAAGTCATAGTGCTCCCTAATAAAAACAGATATTTGCTTTGAAAGTTTACCCGTTGCTTCAACAATATCTTCAATATGCTTTTTCTCTATATGGAAAGCTTTATATTTTACCCCACTCTGTCTCATAAACGTAACCATCTTATTAAATATCTTTCTACGTTCTATATAATCCATTTCAGAGTATTCTTCCTCTTTTCGAATAATAGGGCCTGTATGTATACAATGATTTTCTAATCCCAAAAGTGATAATTCTCTATTTAAATATTCCATTGGCTCTTGAATGGATGCTTCTTGTTCATGAAATACCATTGTAACTATATACCAAGGAGAATGATAATCATATTCACCAAAATCCCCAGACTCATCAATAAAAATACTTAGTTCTTTCATATAGCGCCTTCTTACTTCAAATTCTGTAAAAAAAATGGCGGGTATATACCCGCCAATAATGGGGAACCTCCCCATCCGCTGATGGACCCGGGTCTTTCGACCAGCCCAAACTGTAATGCATTACAGCTTTATTCTATGCACATTATATCACGTCTATTCATAATTTTCAAGGTCAATCTCATGCTTTCTGTTTGGTAATTTAAGCTTTCCGAAATATTATACCATAATATCTCCGAATATATCAAAAATCGACATCTGTCCATCTGACTTTTTTTGTGACATATAATTCCATATAGTTTTATCTAACACACTTTCACCCACTTCTAATACAGATGCAGTCTTTCGCAATATTCTACTTGCTTCCTTATAATCGGCTGTCAAAACACCTGCTATTTCAAGAAATTGAAACATATGCCTGTCAATCGGAATCGCTTGCTGACCAGATAGTAATTTCATATAATCAATAGTCTTTCTTCCTACTCCATTAATTTCTAATAAGCTCTCCGCATTCCCATCATCCAAAATCCACTCCGCCAAATCATCTTCTGTATTTATATTACAATTATACAAATACAAAGCCAAATTACAGATTGTGTTTTGCTTTCTTTTATTTTTCCATTGTATTATTTCCTCAATTGGTATTGTCTGAAATAGTATTATAAAATCACATGTTGTCCTATAATCCGAATATTTGCTCAGAATATTATAAACTCTTGGATACACCACACTTTTGTAATTCATTCCTGCTTGCAATACTGAATCTGTCAATGTTGCTGCCATATTATAATATGGTGTTCTTTGTGTAATTTCAGCATAATTATGGGGAATTCTTTCCAAAAGGTCTATAACCTTTTGAACTGAGTTATCTATATTATCCATTAATCTTTTCCTCTAGTATATTATTTATCGCATTAATGCGATCAACACAGTTTGGACACGCTCCACATGGCATATCTGAATTTACCTGACATGAATACGTTATCTCAATAGGAGCATTTAGTTCTAATCCTAACTTTGCCACCTCTGTTTTTGTCATTTCACGAAATGGCATATTAATCCTAATAGAGCCATATTCATATAACAAACTTTCCAATTTTGTAAAAAATTCCATAGAACAATCTATCTCTTTTGCATGGTTGCTATTAATAAATGCGGTATACACATCTTTTATTCCCATAGATTGCGCATATGCAGATGCCAATGAAATAAACAAAATATTTCTATACGGGAGATACATATCCTCTGCCACAACATTATCTTCCCACAAATTGGCTTCTATTATCATTCTCGAATTTGATTCCTTATAAACATCACCAATTTTTATAACACGCACATTATCTACATATTCTTCAGGAAGTACTTGTAAAAGTGTTTGATATTCCTTATCCTTACAGTGTTGACCGTAATCAATAAATAAAATTACTACATTTTTATTTTCTTTAGCAAGCTTATATGCCAAAACGGTAGAATCCATTCCACCAGAAGCAAGCAAAAGACAATCAAAATTATTCTCCATTTTTCACCATCCTACTAACCACAGTAAATACTGCATCAATTACTTGACTCTTCGTCTTGCAATAATATGTACATGAATTCTTTAAAAACATATTATCCAGTTTGAGATACGGATCATAAAGTATTATTGGTTTTCCATTTGCTTGATAATTCCCGATTTCTACCAACGTTCCTTGGTCGTTGTAGAGTAATGTTGCTATCATTATCTTGCATTCCGATAACAATTCCATATCTTTAGCAAATATAGCACGTTCTTCATTCATGTCCATCTCTTTATTCACTTGTCCATTTTCTTGGATTGGTCTCCGAGGTTTAAAATTATGATATAAAAGAGAATCCTCTAAAATATCCAATTTCTCTGTATCTACATAATCAAAATCTGGAGCTGCCATATAAATTGGATAGTTTACTCTTTCATTCCATGGAACTCTTATTCCTTCCATTTCAACAAAATCTTCAATATTCTGAACAATGAGCTCTACATTTTCTTTAAATTTTTCTTGTTGAATTGTTTGTGCATATAAACTTGACATCCACGCTGCAAATGCCATATTACCTGCAATATTAGTTCCAACCATTTCAGACATAAATGCTATATCATATACATCTCCTACTCCCACAGAATGAATAATCTCTCCGATATGAGCAGGTGCCTCATAACTTGTTTTTTCCTTGAAATCATAAAGCCATGAACCACCTCTATTTTCCTTTATTAATAACTGACTGACATTCTTTTTGTCAAAATATTTTATTAAATTATCATAACTAATTTCTTTAAAAAACTCTTCAAATGAGGTGGATGATGTCGATAAGAATACAGTCTGAATTTTTATTGTATCTAAATCCAAAATATCATCACAGTCATAATTCATATCTATATGAATTTTTCCTTCATAATTTGAAAGGTTACTTAAAATTCCTGCATTCCCATACCTTCCCGGAAAGATAATTATATCTGTCGGATCGAAATCGTCTAATACCTGCATAAATGGTAACATGCTGACATATTCTGCTTGCCTACCTAATATGTTCTCATATAGCTGATTACCACTCTCATCCGACTGACCAATTAACATTACGTTGGGTGCCTTATCCACTTTACCTAAACGAAATATACTACTTGCTCTTAACACATCAATCCCAAACTTTTCAACATCCTTTACAAGATAATCTGGTGCATAATATGCCAATGCATATTCTATATTCAGCGCATCACAACTTCTTGCGGCATGAAAAATCCCGCCAAGTCTTGATGTACTGTATCCATTCTCTATAATATCAAGATGCTGGTCTACATATACCTCTCCAATTATCAATATTTTTCTGTTATGCATACAAATTTACCACAATAAAAGGAACAGGTGATAATCCAGACGACTTAATTTCTCCTGAATATCTTTTTCCCTTTTTTATACACAAATTCAAATAGTTATAAGATACTGGCAGATTTCCAATAACCTCTTGAGTACTGGACAAAACAACAGCCAATCTCTTGTTAACTAACTGCATTGATAATTCAACTGCTTGTCCAGTGGAAGGCACATCTTTATGATTCTGAAAATATTCTGATATAGCCACATCCTCCAATAGAATATTTTCAATAGCTAATGGACATTCATCGCCTCCATTATTTCCTCCTCTAACAATTGAACCTGCTCCACCACCACGATACGTTCCAAACATTCCATTACCAGAAGACCCCATAATACACCTCCGTAAAATATGATATTGTTATTTTACATCTCCGTTGCATTTTTGAACAGTCGGAACATATGGTCTATTCCATTACAGTTGTAGTATTTACTTTAAAATTTACTTGCGTAGTTTTTGGCACTGTTTTGGCACCGCTGACTACACTTTCACTGTTACACAGACGTAAAAAGGCTCCCGAGGAAAACCTCGGAAGCCTTTTAAATACTAGTTTTGTGAACAATCACTCGAAATTACTCAATGATGGTAGCTACACGGCCAGAACCTACGGTTCTACCACCTTCACGGATAGCGAAGGTAAGACCCTGCTCCATAGCGATAGGATGGATCAGTTCGATGGTCATTTCTACGTTATCACCAGGCATGCACATCTCAACACCAGCGGGCAGTTCGCAAACGCCGGTAACGTCGGTGGTTCTGAAGTAGAACTGAGGACGATAGTTGTTGAAGAAAGGAGTATGACGTCCACCTTCATCCTTGGTCAGAACGTAAACCTGAGCGGTAAACTTTCTGTGGCAGGTAACAGTACCGGGCTTAGCCAGAACCTGTCCTCTTTCGATTTCAGTTCTCTGGATACCACGAAGCAGAGCACCGATGTTATCACCAGCCTGTGCCTCATCCAGCATCTTACGGAACATTTCGATACCGGTTACAACAGTCTTCTTGGTCTCTTCTTTGATACCAACGATTTCAACTTCATCATTCAGATGCAGAACACCACGCTCTACACGACCGGTAGCAACGGTACCACGACCGGTAATGGTGAATACGTCCTCGACGGGCATCAGGAAAGGCTTATCAGTATCACGCTGAGGATCAGGGATATAAGAATCTACAGTATCCATCAGTTCCATGATCTTGTCGCCCCACTCGCTGCTGGGATCTTCCAGAGCCTTCAGAGCGGAACCCTTGATGATAGGGCAGTCATTGAAGTCGTACTCTTCCAGCTGCTCGGTTACTTCCATCTCAACCAGCTCGATCAGCTCGGGATCGTCAACCATATCACACTTGTTCAGGAATACGATGATGTAAGGAACGCCTACCTGACGGGACAGAAGGATGTGCTCCTTGGTCTGAGCCATAACACCATCAGTAGCAGCTACAACGAGGATAGCACCATCCATCTGTGCAGCACCGGTGATCATGTTCTTAACGTAGTCAGCATGGCCCGGGCAGTCAACGTGTGCATAGTGTCTCTTCTCGGTCTGGTACTCGATGTGAGCGGTAGAAATGGTGATACCACGCTCTCTCTCTTCGGGAGCCTTATCGATGTTATCGAAGTCAACCTTCTCGTTACCAGGTACTCTCTCAGAAAGAACCTTGGAGATTGCAGCGGTCAGAGTAGTTTTACCATGGTCAACGTGACCGATGGTACCAATGTTACAATGGGGCTTTGTTCTGTCAAATTTAGCTTTAGCCATTATTTAAGTCCTCCTTAAAATAATTAAACAGTTTCGTAGTTTTATTTTTTTAACTCGCTACCTCTGATTATATTAAATAATCAGAGGTTTTTCAAGTTATTTTTATTGATTTAGCGCTTATTTCGCCTTTGCAGCAAGAACCTTTTCCTGAACGTTCTTAGGAACGGGCTCGTACTTATCGAAGAACATGGAGTAGTTACCACGACCCTGGGTCTTGGAACGCAGGTCTGTGGAGTAACCGAACATCTCAGCAAGGGGAACGAAGGCCTTAACCATCTTACCACCGCCGATGTCTTCCATACCTTCTACACGACCACGACGGGAGTTCAGGTCACCGATTACATCGCCCATGTATTCCTCAGGCATGGTAACCTCAACCTTCATGATCGGCTCAAGCAGTACAGGAGCTGCCTTCTGCATTGCTTCCTTAAATGCCATGGAACCTGCAATGTGGAATGCCATCTCGGAGGAATCGACCTCATGATAGGATCCATCATATACGTTCGCATGAACACCCAGTACAGGGAATCCACCCAAAATACCAGCCTGAGCTGCTTCCTGGATACCTTCACCTACTGCAGGGATGTATTCCTTAGGAATAGCACCACCGACAACAGTAGATTCGAATAACAGGGTAGGAGGATCGTTGATCAGAATGTTTGCCTTCGGATCGAAGTCGAACTTCTCACAGTTAGCCTCCAGGGGCTCAAACTTAACTTTACAATGTCCGTACTGTCCACGACCACCGGACTGCTTAGCGTACTTGGAATCAACTTCAACAGCCTTGGTGAACGCTTCCTTATAAGCAACCTGAGGAGCACCTACGTTAGCTTCTACATGGAACTCACGAAGCAGACGGTCAACGATGATCTCCAGATGCAACTCACCCATACCAGCAATGATGGTCTGACCGGTCTCCTGATTGGTATGAGCACGGAAGGTAGGATCTTCTTCTGCCAGTTTTGCAAGAGCTTCACCCATCTTGCCCTGACCAGCTTTGGTCTTAGGCTCGATAGCCAGCTCGATAACGGGCTCAGGGAACTCCATGGACTCCAGGATTACAGGGTGCTGCTCATCACAGATGGTATCACCGGTAGTGGTGAACTTGAAACCAACTGCTGCTGCGATATCACCGGAGTAAACCTTATCCAGCTCTGCACGCTTGTTAGCATGCATCTGCAGGATACGTCCAACACGCTCCTTCTTATCCTTAGTAGCATTTAAAATATAGGAACCAGCATTCATGGTACCGGAATATACACGGAAGAATGCAAGCTTACCTACGAACGGGTCAGCCATGATCTTGAATGCCAGAGCTGCAAAAGGCTCTTCATCGGAAGAATGTCTTACAACTTCGTTGCCATCCAGATCGGTACCCTTGATGGGAGGAATGTCGGTAGGAGCGGGCATATACTCAACGATTGCATCCAGAAGCTTCTGAACGCCCTTGTTACGATATGCGGAACCGCAGCATACAGGAATTGCTGTACACTCGCAGGTTGCCTTACGCAGTACCTTCTTCATCTCTTCTACAGAAGGCTCTTCACCTTCCAGGTACATCATCATCAGATCGTCATCCAGCTCACAGATCTTCTCGATCAGCTCGGAACGATACAGTTCTGCATCATCCTTCATATCGCCAAGATCATCGGTAACAGTGATGTTATCACCTTTATCGTCATTGTAGATGTAAGCTTTCATCTCGAACAGATCGATGATTCCCTTGAAATCGTCTTCTTTGCCGATAGGCAGCTGAAGAACGATAGCATTTTTACCAAGTCTGGTCTTGATCTGCTCTACTGCGCCGTAGAAGTTAGCACCCAGGATGTCCATCTTGTTGATGAACGCCATACGAGGTACGTTATAGGTGTCAGCCTGACGCCATACGTTCTCGGACTGAGGCTCTACACCACCCTTTGCACAGAAGACGCCGACAGCGCCATCCAGTACACGAAGGGAACGCTCAACCTCAACGGTGAAGTCTACGTGACCCGGGGTATCAATGATGTTGATACGATGCTCCAGAGCTCCGGGCATGGGTTTGGTCTCTTTTTCAAGAGTCCAGTGACAGGTAGTAGCAGCAGAGGTGATGGTAATACCTCTCTCCTGTTCCTGCTCCATCCAGTCCATGGTAGCAGTACCTTCGTGAGTATCACCAATCTTGTAGTTAACACCAGTGTAATACAGGATACGCTCGGTCAGTGTGGTCTTACCCGCATCGATATGAGCCATAATACCAATATTTCTGGTTCTCTCTAATGGATATTCTCTTCCAGCCAAGATTTTTCCCTCCTACTAGAATCTGTAATGAGCAAAAGCCTTGTTTGCCTCTGCCATCTTGTGCATGTCTTCTTTTCTCTTAACTGCAGATCCGGTATTGTTGGCTGCGTCAAGAATTTCGTTAGCAAGTCTGTCTTCCATGGTCTTCTCACTTCTCTTACGAGAGAACATGGTCAACCAACGAAGGCCCAGAGCCTGACGTCTCTCAGGTCTGACCTCGATAGGTACCTGATAGGTAGCACCACCGATACGTCTTGCTTTTACTTCCAGAACAGGCATGATGTTGTTCATAGCCTCTTCGAATACTTCCAGAGCAGGCTTGCCGCTCTTCTCTTCAACCTTAGCAAATGCTCCGTATACGATCTTCTGGGCTACACCCTTCTTGCCATCCAGCATGATGTTGTTGACAAGCTTGGTAACCACTTTGTTGTTGTATAAAGGATCTGCTAATACATCTCTTTTCTGAATATGTCCTTTACGTGGCACGGTTCTTCCCTCCTTAACAAATTGTTCTCGTGAGATTACGTTATCTCGGCATCAAAGATGCCTCGATGTCGGCTGTTCGCCGACCAATCCCTCCATAAAAAGTTCGCTCGTAAGCAAGCTTACGCTCTCTTTTCATGTCGGTCTTGCCTTCTCACTAGTTACGTTAAATCATCGGTACTCACATGTGTTTCCCCAAGTGTTCGCGCTGTTATATCTGTATCACAGAATTCCAACACTTTTCTTAGTTTCGTTTTTGTGGTACAAAGATGTCTCACTGACATCTCCAAAAATCCTTGCGGATTTTCATCGGCCTCTCGGTCCGACGTTCAAAACGCCCCGGATACTACTTATTTCTTAGCATCCTTAGGTCTCTTAGCGCCGTACTTGGAACGAGCCTGTTTTCTGTTAGCGACACCGGCAGTATCAAGGGTACCACGGATGATGTGGTATCTGGTACCGGGCAGGTCCTTAACACGACCACCACGGATCAAAACAACGCTGTGCTCCTGCAGATTGTGACCTTCACCGGGAATGTAGCTGGTAACTTCGATTCCGTTGGAAAGACGTACTCTGGCGATCTTTCTAAGAGCAGAGTTAGGCTTTTTAGGAGTTGCTGTCTTAACAGCGGTACATACACCACGCTTCTGGGGAGCAGAAACGTCTGTTGCTTTCTTGTGAAGAGAGTTGTAACCCTTCTGGAGAGCAGGTGCAGTAGACTTCTTAACAGAAGTCTGACGTCCTTTTCTTACTAACTGGTTAAATGTTGGCATTCTGTTTCACCTCTTTCTTAATAGTATAATAGACGCACCTTTTCTGGCACGCTTTAACAGTATACTTGTTCCGACTTCCGTTGTCAACAGGTTTTTCGTGAAATTTACAGGGTTTTTCATGACTTTTTCATATATTATAAGTCGAGCAGGCTGGCTCCTACTCGATTTGTATACTTTGTACACCATCTCGCTTAAAAGCTCGATGATGTACATTCGCCAAAATGGGAGCCGTACCGTTTCCGATACCGCTCCCTGAAGTATTTCCCGTTATTTTCCTGCTTACACAAAGTCTGTTTACAGGATTTCTTTCAGATATCTCTCTAACGCATCCTTCCAGGAAGGAAGCCTTACGAATCCGTTCTCTGTCAGCTTGGCTTTGCTCATGCGGCTGTTCTCCGGTCGCTTGGCTTTCGTCGGATACTCGGAAGCCGGTACAGGAGCCACATCCACTTTCATGCCAGCCTGGCGGAATATCTCGCAGGCAAATTCATACCAGTTACAGATACCTTCGTTGGTAGCATGATAGATACCGTATTTATCCGTCAGGACCATATCCACCAGAAGTCTTGCCAGATCATAAGTATAGGTAGGAGATCCGAACTGGTCATTCACCACTGTGAGATGATCATGGGTCTTGCCCAGATTCAGCATGGTCTTGATGAAGTTCTTGCCGTTGACTCCGAATACCCAGGAGATTCTTACGATAAAATATTTCTCCAGTGTATTCTGTACTGCCAGTTCTCCTTCGTATTTAGTCTGTCCATATACATTCAGCGGATGACGCTCGTCCTCCGGCTCCCAGGGTCTGGTGCCCTCGCCGTCAAACACATAATCGGTACTGATATAGACCATCTTGCAGTCCAGCTTCTTGCAGACATTCGCAATGTTCTGTGTGCCGTCCGCATTGACCTTACGGCAGATTTCCACGTTGTCCTCCGCTGCATCCACTGCGGTATAGGCTGCACAGTGTACCACAGCGTCCGGTGCTGCCTCTCCGATCACCTTTTCCACGCTGGCCGCATCTGTGATATCCATCTCCTGAATATCCACGCCGACAGCCTCAATGCCACGCTTTGTCAACTCATTTACCACATCATATCCCAACTGGCCTTTTACGCCTGTTACCAAGACTTTCATAGATTGCCTTCCTTTTCTTTCCTATGCTTGTGGCGCAGGTCTCTGAACCGGCCACATACATGATTATAACATTCCCGGCAGACATCAGCAACGAAATACTTCACTTTTATAAATCTGGTGTAAAAAATCCGGGGATGATCCCCGGATCTTTCTGATTAAATTTAAACAGTCATATAGCTTTGCGCTGCCCGCCGGATATCCTCGACAATTCCTTCTGCCTTTTTATCCTCCAGTTCGGTTACCTGCTTTCTAAGTTTCCACCAGTTCCAGCCGGGATGTGCATTTTCCTGCAATTCTATGATTCTTTTCTGGTATTTTCTGCATAATATAAAATAAATCACCAAGAGTAATAAAACACCAATGCCCAGCATTCCGGCTACTGTGTCACCGTAATATCCACTCTTTGCTGCCTGTGCAAGCGGTGTCGCTTCATCTTCAATTTGTACGATTCGATAACCTGTCAAAATCACAGGTATGGAATATAGCATGCCGCTCATCTCGACCGCCTCCGTTATTTCTTAGTCTCTATCTATAAAGACTACTTATCCATGAAAAACGGCTCACATTTTTCGATATTTTTTTCAGGAATTCCTACCGGTCTGCTTCCGGAAATTTTTATCGCATAAATTTACTTTTTATGGGAAATCCGATATAATGGTGATATAGATTTTCACACGGCTATTTGTGCTGCAGGCGTCACAAAGCAGCCCTTATCGCAGAATCAAATTTGAAATTTGATTCGCGATTTCTCCGACGGAAGGAATCGTCTGCAGAATGGAGATTATTATGAAAAAAAGTTTCATACGACATATTTTTGCTGTAAGTATATTGTCCTGTTGTCTGTTATTCGGAGGATGCAGTCAGAATTCTGACGGAGAGGATACATCCTCCGCCACGACTGCTTCCACCTCCCCGTCTGAGACTGTTGCCGCCCAGCCTGCCGATGTTTCCCCGGATTCCGATTCGTCTGCCATAGAATCCACTTCGGAGGATACCAGGGCACTCACTCTGTCAGTAGTCAATATGTGTGGCATCGAAGTCGGTATGGTAGCGGTCATTGATCCCGTGACCGGGGAACAGGTAAATCTGGATTCCCTGTCGGATCAGGAATCGATCTCTATGGAAGCAGACTGGCCCTCCTCTGTCAATGAGTTCCAATGGGCTCTCTACAATACTGACGGTGAATTATGCGTTGAGGGGACAACCGATATCAGCAGTGCCCAGGCCACAGTGACTCTTCTTCTGACCGGAGACGGTGATCTGGAAAAAGTTGAAGAGCTCTTCGAGTAATCCGCTTTCCAAGGTCTAAAAAACGACATCCACCGGGAAAATCCCGATGGATGTCGTTTTTGTTATCTTTTATTCTTCGATATCTCCTGCATTTTCTGCCTGAGCCTTCAGCTTCTTCTCATTGTGCTTCTTGTACATTTCATATCCGGTTGCACCGAGGATCAGAATGATCAGCCACCACCACCAGGACATCTTTGCCTGTTCGCTTTCCACAGCTACATCTGCCAGGGGAACAGTCTCTTCTTCGATATTTACGGCTTCCTTGGTCTCTTCCTTATCGGAACCTGCCTGAACGGTTTCCTGTGTATTTGCAGGAGCTGCTTCTGCAAGAGGTGCTGCTTCGTCAGCGATCTGTACAACGGGTGCTGCTGCCTGGTTCTGTGCAACTACGGTTGCCTGTGCTGCGGGTGCTGCTGCCAGTGCAACAGGTGTAACAACTGTTGCTGCCTCTCCGGCGCCGCCTTCCTCTGTATCACCGGCATCTCCGGTCTCACCTTCTCCACCTGCAGGTGTTCCGGGTGTAGGTGCAGGAGTCAGACGCTCGATCACCTTATCCAGCTCTCCGCCTGCCTCATCCAGGCTGCCCAGAATCTCCTTCAGAGTATCTTCTGCATCCTTTTTGTTCTGTTCAGCCACGGCCAGCTTTCCTTCCAGTTCCTTCAGAGCTCCAAGGTTACTGGTTCTGTTACTCTTCAGAGCTTCGATCTCTGCCTTCAGCTCTTCTACCTTGCCCTGTGCTGCTACCACATCTTTCTGTGCGTCCTGTGCATCATTTAACAGTTTCTGATACTTTTCGGTCAGAGCCTTGGCATCATCTACGAATTTACGATATGCTTCATCCTTTTGGGTGAGCTTAATGTTGCCCTGAATGTAATTCAGGTTCTGGATGATCTGACCGGTCAGCACCTCTGCATTTGCATAAGTCTCAGTTCTGACAGCAGTATTGGTTGTGGTCTCTCCGGTTTTCTCCAGATAATCAATCTCATAGGAATAGCTGGTATGAGCAATGGTATCGGTATCTGTAGTCTTCACATTGTACACACCGGTTGCGCCACTTGCTTTTGCCTGTGCCAGTGCTGCATCCTGTACCGCATTCTGTGCCTCCTCAGCAGAGGTCTTCTCATCGGTCTTAACGCTGACACCTGCCACATAGCGGATGGTTGCCTTGCCGAACTTCCAGTCATCCCAGTTGGCACTTACAAAAATACCACCGTCTGCCTCGACTGCCTTTCTGGCTGCATCTTCCAGCTTCTTGTTCGTAGCTTCTCCCTTACCAAGCAGGGCTTTGATATCATTCCAAAGAGAACCGAAGGTACTCTGATCGACAGTTTTCTTGGTAACCTTTGCGTAGGTTGCGGATACAGTGCCGGATACGAGGAAGTCGGAATCATCATACCAGTGATCTTCTGTATGGCCGGTTACCTTAAGATCACTGCTTACACCGATCAGGTATAAGTCGTCATCATCGTTAATCTTATTGCTTAACGCCTTCTCCTGCTCTTTCGTAACCTTTGCTACTGCTTCTTCCTCTGTTCTTACACCATAATCCGTCTTTTTATCTGTATGCTTCCATTCAACCTCTTCATCCTTCACATTCACAGTCTTCGTAAAGGTAGGAATGTAGGTTCCATTACCGGTATAAGTATAATCCGTTTTTTCTGTTCCTGTAACGGTTGCTTCCTTACCGTTATTGGCATTTTCCAATTCCTTTTCCTTTTCAGCAGCTGCAGCATCTCTCTCTGCCTCTGTCTGGTACTGTTCGGTAGAAGTGAATTTTGCATTGGTATAGGTGATGGTGGTCACATCAGCGGTCACTGTCTTGATCAGCTTTCCGTTTTCATCCAGTTTCCAGGATTCATCCTGCTTATCCTTATCCACAATCGTATCGACCTCACCGGTTTCGGTCTTCTGATTATTGTCAGAAATACTACTCTCGGTTCCGTCGTTCTTGATCACTTTCTTTCCATCTACTGCAATAATGGTTCCGTCTTCCAGACCTTTTTTCACATCGGAAACAGTGATAGTATCCCCGTTTCCCTTCACATACTGATCCGGATTGGTCTCCTGTTCCTTTTCCCAGTTGATCTCTTCAAGTCTCTTCTCGAAGATCACGATATTATCCTGATCCTTCTGGTCACCCTTTGCATCTTTGTCATCCATCAGGAAGTTGTAGTATTTATGCTGCGTTACTCCGTTTTCATCCGTGTAGGTTACTTCGAAGTAATTCATCGTATTGTTGTCTTTGCCCTGTTTACGAACAACAGTGGTATCACCCTTAATGTTCAGTACCTCGGGCAAATAATAATTCTGCATAATGGAAATGAAAAGCTTATCCTCATTTTTCCAGTTAAGTCCCTGATCTCCCTGTGTCAGAGCTTCCTTATCTGCAATATCCATGGCACCTGCTGCGGAGGTATCCACTGCGCTCTTGGCAGCTTCCAGAGCCTTTGCCAGTGCTTCTGCATTTTCCTGCGCTGCTTTCAACTCAGTAGCTGCGGCATCTGCATTGGCATCTGCACTGTTTACCGCATCCTCATATGCCTTTTCATAATCCGCCAGTTTCTTTGCGGCTTCTTCATAAGCTGCCTTGGCGGTATTGTACTCCCCGAGCTTTGCGTCAAAATCTGCCTGTGCCTGATCCACGGTAGTCTTTACTTCTTCATAGGCAGCATTGGCATCGGTGATAGAAGCAGCATCCTTGATATTCTCGATCTGTCCATTTACCTTATCCTGGGAAACCTGCATGGCATCCTTTGCTTCTGCCGCAGTCTGTCCTGCATTTGCCGCAGCATCAGCTGCCTTATCCAGTTCTGCATCGGACAGCTTGTCTTTGGCTTCCGCAACCCCCAGTGCAGTATCTGCATTCTCTACGGCAGACTCTGCGTCCTTCAGGGATGAACCGCCTTCAACAGTCTTATCCTCTACTTTGGCATTGGCATCCAGAACAGCCTGAGACAGATCCTTGCCCTGCGTATCCTTAGCTTCCCCTGCCACTACCTGGTCAGCCACTTCAGACTTCACATCTGCGGCACTCTTTTCGGCGCCCTCTACAGCCTTGTCAGCATCTTTTGCGGCTGCTTCCGCCTGATCGCATACACCGGCTTCCGGTGTCACTGTAATGTTCTTATCCTCGTTTCCTTCGGAAGAATTCCCCTCTCCTTCTGCTGCCAGTGCAGTCAACGGTGAAGATGCCATCAGCATTGCGGAAATGCCGATCGCCATAGCACGAATCACTTTTTCGTTCTTACTGTTTTTTCTCATATGATTTTTCCTCTCCATTCTATTTTTCAACAATATGTTCGAATAAATACTGCAGCACTTCCGGCGTGAATTTTTTCGCCGAAATAGCTACTTTGAAGCTTCCGTCTTCCAGTGCTTCCTGCCTGGTGACATCCGCATACATGATCATCGTATCCGCTACGATTATGATGTCTTTCCCCTTAAGATCAGGAGATCCGGCCGGCATCGTAAAAGCTATGCCCAGTGGGCTGACATTGCATGTTTCGACAAAAATGCTCTCTCCCGAATCACATACTACGATAACGCTCTTAGCCTGATAGCCCACACGGTCGATCCGTCTTCGTTCTTCCATGTCCCCTTTTGCTCCTTTCTTACAGAGATGCCTGTTAAAACGCCCCTTTTATTCTGTCTTATCTATTAAGACTTTCCGTCTCAGAAAAAAGGTTCAGAAAAACAGAACTATTTTTCTATTTTTTTACATTTTTTTCAAAACATTGTATTCTTAGCATTTTTCCCATCCCTTTTCCTTACACTCACCTCCATGGCCAGCAGATCCGCAAGCAGGATCATCCCTCCCAGCACCGCCGCCAACGGTTCTCTCCACCATCCATATCCAAACAATACCACGGCACCGGTCATTCCTACCCAGTTCACCCGGGTTCCATGCATCTTCATTCCACCTCTTCTGCCTCTCTTTCTAATACGCATCCGCATGCTTTAACAACACTGTCACCGTCTTGCACAAAATCCGGATATCCTCCATCAGTGACCAGTTATCAATATATTCCACATCCAGCTCCACGATCTTTTCGAAATCCGTCACCAGACTCCTGCCGTTCACCTGCCACATGCCCGTCAAGCCCGGCTTGATACTGATCCGCCGCCACTGCCTTGTGCCGTATTTCTCCACCTCGTCCGGGGTCGGCGGTCTCGTTCCCACCAGACTCATGGAACCTCCCAACACATTAAAAAACTGTGGCAGCTCATCAATGCTTAAATTCCGCAGGATCCTGCCCACCCGGGTGATCCGGGGGTCCTCCCGGATCTTGAACATTACGCCCCCGGCAATCTCATTTTGCGAAAGCAGCTCTGACTTTCTCTCTTCCGCATCCACATACATGCTACGGAATTTATAGATCTGAAATGTCCTGCCGTTTTTCCCGACCCGGGTCTGCCGGAAGATCACAGGACCGGGGGAATCCAGCTTAATGGCCAGCGCCGCCAATAACATCACCGGAGAAAACAAAACGATCCCTGCCAGGCCTCCTGCCACATCCATGATCCGTTTTATCACCTGTTCTCCGGTATTCAACGTCACCGTATGGTAGGTGATGACCGGATAGGTTCCCACACAGCTTACATAACTGTCGGCTCTGCGCCTCTTATAGAAATCCACCACCATCCGTACCGTCACCCCCATATCAATGCACAGATCCACATATTTCTGCATGGAAAAAAGCTGTTCCTCGCGCTTTTGCAGAATATAGATCTGATCCAGATGGTACCGGCGGATCAGCATTTCCAGATCTTCCAGACTTCCCAGATATTCTCCTGCATCTCCTTCTGAAATCTGTGCCAGTTCCTGTGCCGATGCCGCAATATACCCCACAAGCTCCATGGGGATGCTGGTCTTCTTCAAAAAATACCGAAACTTGTTGTACTGCGCCCTTCTTCCCACAAATGCGGTACGCGGTACTTCCCCGCGATTTCTTTCCATGTCTCTGCAGCATCTGCCGTGTCTCAGCAACGGTACGCTTTCCAGACTGTACGCCAGGATCAGAAACAGAAAATATCCCCTCTGATCCTCTGTAATATATGGCAGCAGGACCACGGTTGCCGCTGTTGCCACCAGAAACGATCCTGTTCTGCGCCGCTGTATCCTGTCCGGATAACCGAACAGGGTCACATTATACAGATATTGCTCTTCCTTTCCCAATACATAAAGCAGCACGAATATCGCTGCCAGCCCTGTCATACCCCCAAGTGTCCGAAGGCTCCATGCTCTTCCCATAAATAACACAGCCACTCCATAAGCCACCAGAAGCCGCAGCATATCCTTTACTATGTGTCCGATATCCTTATTTGCACTCGTATTTGACCGATTCATTTTTCTCCCCCTTCTCGTGTCACTTTTTCATCCGGTCTGTCGTTTTCCGCTGTCCTTTGTCTCTCTCTGTCGACCTTCCTTTGGTGACAATCGTTTTTCCCCCATGCTAAAATAGCACCAGCAAAGGAGGTAAGATAATACTATGTTCAAGCTTGTGCTGATCGATGATGATGCCGAAGTGCTGGCGATCAATCAGAAATATCTCACCGGTGCGGGATTCACCGTGTATACTGCCATCTCCCCCCGGGAAGGCGTCTTATCCATTCGAAAGAATCTTCCGGATTGTATCTTACTGGATGTTATGCTGCCCGAAGCCGACGGTTACCGGGTGTGCCGTTACATCCGCTCTTTTTCCTCTGTGCCGATCCTGTTTCTCACTGCCAGAAGTTCCGAGGAAGATGTGATCCGGGGACTTACCTGCGGTGGGGACGATTATCTGGTCAAACCCTACAGTCTCCGGGAGCTGAAAGCCCGGGTGGACCTCCTGATCCACAGGCGCAGACAACTGGCGCAGGCTTCTTCCGATCTGGTACTGACGATCGGAAATCTTTCCATCGACAGGGTAGCCCACAAGGCCTTCTACCGGGAACAGGATCTGTGTCTCGCCAACCGGGAATATGAAGTCCTGCTGTATCTTGCAGAACACCCGGACCGGGACATCACCTTCGAGGAACTGGGAACGGCTCTCTTCGGTGTCTACCGGGAAAGTGACAGACGCAGCGTTATGGTCAATGTCAGCCGTCTCCGCAAACGTTTCGAAGGCAATTACGAATTGGAGAACCGCATCGAGACCGTCTGGTCCAAAGGGTATCGTTTTCTGAAAGGAGGTATCTGACCATGGCACAAAATTCCCGCCCCGTTTTCCGTTCTCCCTCTCTCGAACAGGAGACCGTGGAAGAACTGTCCCGCAGGCTGCTGGAAATCACCGCGCAGTTAAATGCCAGCAATCGCTCCCTGCAGCACCTGCAACAGGAACGTACGGAAATGCTGGCCAATCTCTCCCATGATCTGCGGGCTCCCCTCACTGCCATCCGCAGTGCCGTGGATTATCTTACTTCCGGACAGTCTCTGTCTGCACAGGATATCGAAGGTGCCCTCACCCTGATCGATCACCGGACTGGGACACTGGAACATCTGATCCGGGATATGTATGAGTTGTTCACTCTGGAGGATCCTTCCCACGCCTTTTCCTTTCAGGAACTGGATGCCCCGGCCTTTCTGGAAGAATATTTCTATACCGCACTTCCGGACAGACACTATGCCGGTCATCTTCTCTGTTTATCTGTATCGCAGGATCTCCATGCCACCCTTTTTGCAGATCCCGGAAAACTGATACGGATTCTGGACAATCTGCTCGGCAATGCCGTAAAATATGCTCCCGCCGGAACGAAAATCACTCTGTCTGCCGCGCCTTCCGCTGACCTTACTTCTCTCCGGATCTCCGTGACCGATGAGGGGCCCGGCATTCCGCCGGAGGACCTCGAGCGGATCTTTAACCGCACCTACACCGTCTCCTCCGCCAGAACTCCCGGTTCTGCCACCGGCAGTGGTCTGGGACTGGCCATTGTAAAGACGATCACAGAACGTCACGGCGGAACCGTGTCCTGCGAAAATGCCCCCGGTGCAGGCAGTATCTTTTCTGTGACACTTCCTGCAAAATTCTTACAATCATGATACATTTCTTTACTTCCGCCCCTGTGTTCCCTATGCTGTAGTCACACAGGGACTTTCCCCGTGTACATCTCTGCATAAGGCAGACGGAAAGGAGAATTCTTATGAAGCATTGGACACAACCTGAACTGATGGAACTGAAGGTATCCGAGACCGCCTGTGGATGGTTTCCCTGGTACCCCGGACATCCCGGCGGAGGAGGACATCATCCCGGACACCATCCCGGTGGCGGCGACTGTCAGCCCCCGCAGCCTTCTGAGGAACCGGAAGAGTTCTTAAGCTGACACGACGTTTCGCAGTGCGTGTACTTCCGCTGCCACCTCGGCAGTGGAATCACCTGCTGCCGGTCTCCTTATCCAAAAGACCGGTATCTGCTCCGCTATTTTCAGGCAGTTCTGCCAGATTTCCATTCCCGGATCCTGTTTTTTCCACAGATGTCTTAAGAACAGATTGTCTTTATACACGATCATGCTGTCGGGGCCTGTGATTTTTTCTGCTTTTATCTTCCCGGACTTATCTTCCGCCTCTTTTTTCCATCGGATTCCCAGAAAAACAAATCGTTCCAGTCTGGCTTTTTCCCTTTGAAATACCCCGGTACAGGGCACCAGAAATTTGTCCTTTTTTTCATCAATATACAAAAGTTCTTCCGGGGGATATCCCTGCCTCAGCACCACATCCCTGCACAGCTTCATATAAGGAAAAGCCGGATACACCCACACCCCTTCTTTTCCGGAAATGTCCACCACTGCCATATCGTCTGCCAGAAAACGATACCCCCGTTTCAGCAGTTCTGTCGTCAGTGTGGACTTGCCCGCACCACTCTCTCCGGCGATCAGGATCGCACCACCTTCCGGAGTTGCCAGCGCACTGCAATGGATGGGAAGTTTTCCCTGCTGAAGGCTGAGCATTGCTATTCCAAAGCCCAGCAGATAGGTTCGTACCGCTCCGGGATCTCCTCCCTTCCGGATGTGATACCGGATCACCTGTCCCCGCTCCACACTCATGGCCAGCGTACGATTACACAACCAGCCTTTTTCCCTACCCAAAAAACTTCCGCAGACGCAGTCTCCGTATTCTTTCCGAAACTGTGCTTCCTCCTCTTCGTCCATCGCCCGGATCCGGACCTTTTCCCGTCCGAAGTCCCTGTCATCCTCCGGTAAACGCACCGGATCCAGCTGTACAAAGTCCAGATCCGCTGTTACCCTCATGCCGTACAGATAGTAGTGGTACTGCATTCTTCCGTCACACTCCCTTCCCGGATGCAAAGTTCTCTGTCACAATATTTTAAAACACCCTTCCTGTGGGTGATCAGCAGGCAGGTGGGTCTCGGTTCTAATGCCCGGAGCCCCTGCAATACGGCGACCTCCGTAGCTTCATCCAGCGCCGAGGTGGCCTCATCCAGGATCAGAAACGGTGCTCTCCGCAAAAAGGCTCTGGCAATGGCGATCCGCTGCGCCTGTCCTTCCGACAGGCCATGCCCTCTTTCCCCGATGACGGTATCCAGCCCCTCCGGCAGTGACCGGACAAAATTTTCTCCGGAAGCCAGTTTCAGGGCCGCCCACAATTCTTCCTCCGAAGCATCTTCTCTGCCCATCTGCAGATTTTCTCTCACGGTTCCGCTGAACAGAGTATTCCCCTGGGGGACATAGGCAATAAACTTCCGGACGAAAGCTCCGGTCTCCTGCCTCTGTCCGCTGCCATTGTAGAAATCCACCGTTCCCGCCCCCGTTTCCAGAAAGGCCATCAGAATGCGGATCAGTGTTGTCTTGCCGATACCGGACTCTCCTACAATGGCGACAAATTCTCCCGGACAGATCTTCAGATTCACCCGTTTCAGCACCGGTTCCCTGGTATATCCGAAGCATACATTTCGAAGCTCCACTCCGATCTCCCATCCACGGATCTCTCCGGCTGCCCTTTGCTCCCCGGGAATTCTCTGTAACTCCATGATCCTCCCGGCGGAAGTCAACAGGGCAATGATCCGGGGAATCTGCTGGGCCAGTCCCAGGATCGGCGCCTGTACCCGGTTCACCAGTGTCAGAAATACCGACATAGTACCGTAGGTGATCTGTTGTCTCGACAGCTGCCATGCCCCGTAGGAAAATGCTATCAGATATCCTCCCTGAAAAGCCAGTGACATCACCGTGGAACTGGCGGTTCCCAGTCCGGTCTTGCGGTATACCCAGTAGAACCGTTCCTCCCGTAGCTTTGTCAGGCGCTCCACCGCCCGGTCCTCTCCGGTAAAAGCCTTTACGATCAGAAGGTTGGCCAGACTTTCCTGCAAAAAGGAACGGTATTCCGACTCACTCTCCTGCACTTTCCGCTGTAACCGTTTCAGGCGTTTTCCCAGCCACCAGGAGCACAGGGCTGCCACCGGTGCCACCAGCAGGGCAAACACCGCAAGGAGCGGGGAATAATAAAACAACATACAAAACACCAGTACCAACTCGATCCCCAGCTGTAAGATATTGGGGATCGTCCCCACAATACCGTCCGCCACATTTCCCGCATCGCTGGTCAGTCTTGTCATGAGATCACCGGTATGATAGGCCGTCACTTCCCGCCAGCCAGAATGCAGGATCTTCTCATAGATCTGCCGTCGGATCCCGAAGGAAAACCGCTCCGTTACCAGTGCAGTAAGCAGTGTCGACAACACCGAGATTCCCTGCATTCCCAATAACAGCAGCACATAACCCGTAAGCAGCCGTCCGAAACCGCTTCCCACTGTGGCATGATCAATGATCTCCTTGGTGATCTGCACCATGGCCAGCGAGGCAAAAGTCTCCAACAGCCCAAACAATAACAGCAGACCAATCCTGCCCGCATAGGGAGCGGTATATTGCCACAACCAGGAAATATAATCTCTTCCTCTTATTTTTCCCATATGTGTCTACACCTCTTCCAGGATCCCCGCCTGTTCCAGTTTGTCCAGAAATGCCAGCACCTCTTTTTCACACACCTCTTCCATCACTTCATATTCTTCCATCAGTTTATGTAAGATAGCCTCCACCGTTATGCCGTCTTCGCCTTCCTGCCCGTCCAGCATATCCCAGATGTCGTTTCCCACACCTTTGATGCAGAAATATTTCCCCTGTTCGAAATCCACCATGACCTTTTCTCCCGCCAGGTCCGTCACATTCCTTTTCGCTTTCATTCGGATTTTTGCCATTTTGTCCATTTTCTGTTCTCCCTTCTTTTACACGCTCTGTCTCCGTCTGTTAATCGAGCAGGCGGACTCATCATATACACCAAAAAAGCCCATGTAACCATGAGCTTCCCTGATCCATTCTGGCATTTTCCTCTCATACAGTCCGAAAACTACTGTACGTCTACGGTAGGTTCTCCGGAATTGCCGGAAGAAGGACCGTAAGTGGGGATAGTATACTTACCGTCATCGGACTGGTAAACGCCGTCCTCGATCAGACCTCCCTTAGGGCTGTAAGCCGTTGCTCTTACGTTCAGTTCCTCCATTTCGGGCTGACTCCATGCTTTCATTTTCCATTCCTCCTTATTACATTTTTATGATTTCTTACATTTCTGATTATAATAATTTCCCTGTAAAAATACCCTCTTTCTAACAAAACTGTAAGATTTTCGTTACGACCTCGTGGAGTGTATCCTTGTCCGACTGCCTGATCACTTCATAGATTCCGGCCTGCCCTGCGATCCGGACCAACTGTTCCATCAAAGGATACGGAATCCCGGTACTGTACCGGTAGGTATCCGCCAGATACAACTGGCTGCTCAAAGTCTCCAGTGCTTTCTGCCCGGTGAGCTTTTGGATACTCACTGCCTCTTCCCCGGTATTCTGCACCGCATCCTGCCACCCGGCCACAGCATCCTTTCGCAGCAAAAAAATCTTCCCGAGGAGCGCCGCCTCTTTCCGATAGCAATCCTGTCTGCGCCAGGCATATTTGTCCCTCTCTTCGTCAATATAGATCAGTTCTTCCAGCGGCTTCCCGCATTTCAGCGCCATATCACGACAAAGCTTCTGCTGCGGGTAGGAAGGCTCCGCCAGCATCCCCATAGTTCCCGGATGCACCCTCACTGTGTCATCCGCCAGAAATCCAAGCTTTCTTTGCAACAATTCCATGGCCACCGTAGACTTCCCGGCCCCGCTCTCCCCACAGAGTAAAATGGCCTGTTCCCCGGTATACAATGCACTTCCGTGAAAAAAGGGTTCCCCCCTCTGCAGACAGACCAGTGCCATCCCGGCACTGAGCAACAGGGAAGTGATCACAAGCAGTTGCGGTTCCTCCGAAAGCTCAACGGTGATCCTACTGCCCCCTTCCACATAGACCTGTGTTCCGTCCCGGATGCGGAACCAGGCCGACACAAAGCCGTTTGTCCAGGTCCCGTAGCCCTTCTGTCCCGCTTCCAACAGGAAATCCGGCATCCTTCCGAATACAATTTTTACCTCTGCCTCTCCCGCCGTCTCCGGTACTGCCTCCGAAAAGGGGATCTGCGACTGCACCCGCAGTCCGTAGATTCTGTAAAAATATTCCATCATACCTCAAACCTTCTCCGATATTCCTGTGCCAGGCCCACATAAAAGCCACGCACCATGTCTGCTTTTGAGTGCCCGTTTTCCCCGGGCATCGTCTCACGCGGAATCCCCGACAGTTCCTCACAGATCCGTTCCCA
This sequence comes from Waltera sp., assembly GCF_046969025.1. Lineage (NCBI taxonomy): Bacteria > Bacillati > Bacillota > Clostridia > Lachnospirales > Lachnospiraceae > Waltera > Waltera sp. Next base: position 70,708 of record NZ_JBKVQF010000009.1, read on the forward strand.
CTGCAAGGCGAGCAGTTCCCCGCTTCCCACGCCCTGTCTTCCCTTGTGGAATTCATCCGCCAGGATCTCTTCCGGGATCTTCCCTTGTAAATACTGCCGAACCAGGCGTCTCTCCTGCCCGGCATGGGTGAACTGTTCCACCGGGAGACTTAGCACCAGTGCGATCAGCCGCTTGTCTCTGGTGGGATCTCTGGGCACCACTCCGGTGGCCAGAGACAGCTTTACTTCATATTCTCCGATCTGCCGCAAGGCACTTTTGTCATACATATACCGGGACACCGCTTCATGATCCCCACCGGCTTCCGCCGTGAAAAGATCCCGCCAGATCCACTTGCGGCTCCTGCGGTATTTTCTGCTGTAGACATTGATCTCCCGCACCAGTTCTTTGATTCTTCCCTGATGTAGCAGTGTCAGGAACAGGCTTCGAAAATCCCCATAGGATATGGTAATATTTCCGTACTGTCCCGACAGCAGGATCCCACAGTCTTTCTGAGCTGCCAGACGATAACTTTCATACATCCAGGGCAGATTCAGTACCGCTTTACAGGGAACTTCCAGAACTTCCCACAGCCTCCGGTTCTCCGCCAGCAGATCTCCCCGGTTGGTCACCAGATACTCCGGTTCCAGATTCCCGTGAAATCTCCGCACCAGTTCCACACTGCTTCTCTCATCCTCCACAGCGTATTGTCCCGGGATCCGTGCTCTTTCCTTCTCCTCCGGCACCGCAGTAAAGGAATACAGTTTCTTTCCTCTGGCAGCAAGGTAAGGTGCTGCATAAGCTGCCACCGCATTGGAGTCCAGCCCGCCGCTTAACAGAATTCCTGTTTCTTTTCCACCCCGGCCTTCCCGGATCACATCCTCCACGCAGTGCCGGAACACCGTGGTCACCAGCTCCCGGTACCCTGCTTCCGTCTTCCCCCGCAGGATCCTCCTTCCCGCAAAGGGATCCCAGTAATCCCTTCTGTGCACCCCTTCTTCAGTAAATACCACAATTTCTCCCGGAGCCAGTCGCAGGATCCCCGCATAGGGTGTCTCTCTGGGTTCCGACACCGCCCGCAGATCCCGGATGGTATAGAACCGGTCAAACCAGCCCGTATTTTCCTTCCAGTTCTCCCGTTCGCAGGTGATCCCCGCAAGCAGCGTGGAAAAATAGACCCTTTTTTCCTCCTGAAAATAATAGACCGAACGGTTTCCCACCGCATCATTGAACAAAGTCAGGGTCCGCTTCCCCGGCTCCAGATACGCACAGGCATAGGCTCCTCTGGCCACGGCAAGCGTTTCCTCCGGATGGCTGCAAAAGCTTTCATACAGAATTTCCCCGTCCGGATGGCTGCACAGATCCCTGATGCCTCCAAACCGCTGCACCAGTTCTCCGCGGTTATCCAGGATCACATCCGCCACGAACAGACTTCTGCGCTCTCCCTTTCTTTCATAAGGGAATCTTTCTTCCACAGCTTCCCTTGTGACATCCTGTACCCCGCAGGCCAGATAATAGGTTGCCTCCCTTTTTTCCTGTATCCGGTCCAGGCAGCTCGTCCTATAGGCCTGCCGCATCCGCAGAGCCTCTTCCCACAGGTTCCCTGCACGATTTTTTCTTTGTGCCTCTGACTGCGCCACACTCAGATCCACAATTCCCCAGATTGCCGACATACTTATCCCCTCTTTCCGGAAGCCTCCTTACAGAACCGGGCCACGGTAGTATATCCGCCGCCGTCCCCTCCGGTCACATACATTTCCCCAAAACGCAGCCAGGCATGGGCCACCATTTTACCTTCTTCCATGCCACACCCCAGATACAGGGTGGAAGAAAGTCCCTGTCGGTACAACAGTCTCTGGGCCGCCAGCGCCCGCACCAGACATTTACTCTCCCAGGGAGTCTTATCACAGACCTTTCCCACGATCCGGGCGATACGCGCCGCCTGCCGGTATCCTTCCCGGGATGCCGTTCCTGCGGATTCTTCGTTTTCTCTGCCCCAGCCCTTCCGCAGTTTCCCCGGTGGCAGGAGCAGCAGCTGCATGCGGAAGATCGCCGAATAATAATAGGTAAGTAAGGTTTCTTTTTTCCATGGGTTCTTCCAAAGAAACCCTGACGGACTTTTCATGGCTTTCTTACACTCCTTATAAATATTTCAATGGAACAGACTAATGAAAACGTAACTGCAGTCTGCGGTAGATATCCTGTCTTACACCGATCTGTGATGCATCGATCTGCCGCAGCATTTCCCGCTTGTATTTTCCCCGGCCGCAGACCACACCCCGAGCGGCCCGGATTCCCCAGGCTGCCGGAAGCAGAAATTTTCCCGCAACGGGATTTCTCGAAAGCCACGGGTAATACAACACCATATATTCATAAGGAGGGAACCAGTACCAGCGTTTCAGGGCATCTCGGCCCTTTTCTCCCTTCTCCGGTCGCGCATCGCAGAACCGGTTCCAGATACCGTTTTCATCCTTGCCATAGATTCCACACCCCTGCATATAGTCAAACAGTTGCTGATAAAACGCTTCACCGGGCTCTCCCTGCAGCCAGATCCGGGCCAGCTTCTCCATATGCTCCGTAAATGCCGTCAGTCCCAATCCCGCAAACTGCTTTTGCAGATAGTCTGCGTTCATTTCCCCACCGAATTTTTCCAGAAACACATAAATGTCCACCAGATTCCGGATACCACAGCCTCTCTTGTAAAAATGCTTTGCCATATGAGCCATCATGTAAATATAGAAATCTTCCGCCTCAAAATCATACACATACAGAAAGCCCTTTCTGCGCACCGCCCGGGACAGATCCGAGAAATAGGCATACTGCCTCTCGTCCACTGTCCGGTCATACATGGCTCTGTGCGCCTCCACCACGATTCCCGGTGCTTTCCGATAGATATCATGATGCTTGATCTTCTGTTGCAGGACATACCCCATGGCTTCCAGTTCCACTGCCGCCTGCTCCATGAAATCTCCGTGGACCAGAATGTCAATATCACTCATTTCCCGCAGAAACGGAGACGGATAATAGAATTTCATCCGGGCTCCTTTCATGGGTTGACAGGGAATCTTTGCCTGTTCCATCCGTTCCTCCAGCTTCTTCAATTCCTGCAGCTGCATACCGGTAAAAAGCATGCTTCCCAGTACTTTTTCCCGCAAAAGCTCTTTTTCTTCCTCCGAAAGCCCATCTGTTTTTAACAAGGCTCCCAAAAGCAGATAATCCATATGGTTCTCCTCTGAAATCTTTACGATCTCCCTTACAGAGACTCCCTCTGGCAGAGACGCCGCCTTTCTGTCCTCCAATCCGGCCTTTACCAGTTCCGCCAGATATTCTGCCATTGTTTCCATACGTGGTCCCCTTTCCCTTTATTCTTCAGGTGCGCTTTCCGTGACCGTTTCCTGTACTCCGTCAGGAGCCTCCGTCTGATCCACAAGCGTTATAAGCTCTTCCGTATATCGCAGAATATATTCTCCCCGTGAGGCAAAATATTCCTGAATCGTATCCCCGTCAGCCAGATATCCTTCCTCTGTCTGTCGCAGGCCGTAGCGCTCCGCCGTGGCTGTCACTGCCACCCGGTAAGTTTCCAGAAGCGGTGTCAGATACTCTTCTGCCTTTTCCTTCGTCAGTTCTTCCACGTATTCCCGCATTCTCTGCCGGAACGCTGTCTGAAAGTCCTTATTTTTCAGCAATCCCTGTAAAAACAGATCTTCTGCCACCCCCGGACACAGATAAGTATTCACACTGTAATTACTGACCTTATTCCGTCCCAGAGTATCCGTGGCATCCGAGAATTCCCAGTGCCATTTTCCCGTCTCTCCTTCTCCTGCCCGTCGCCACAAAGTGGTGGAAAAAGAGTCAAACTGCGAATTACCGAAATAGAGATTGGCACAGTAATAATCCAGATAGCTTTCCAGATCCATCTGCTCCAGGATCTTCTGATACGTTCCGTGTCCGGAAGTATTCCCCTCGGTCACCAGCCGGTACAGTTCTCCGTATTCCGGAGCGATCTGGGAGGGATAGCGGTTCTCTATGACCTGAATTTCTTCCGGGGAACCGCCGGCTCTTCGGGCAAAGGTTTCCGCCGTATTTACCCTGCCCACCAGATACAATCCCCAGAACTCCCCGTCCACAAACACCAGACAGCCCTTCCGCTCTTCCAGCGTAAAATCCGTGATTTCTTTTAACAGCAGTTCCTCTAAAACCTGTCTGTTCTTGGCCACATGATCCGTGCCGCCCCCGTACAGAAGAAACGTGCCGTCCCGGAAAAGCTCATACAGCTCACAACTGCTCTCCGGCACCGGATCCGCTCCCGTCATAAGAAAACTTTTCTGCCCGTAATCCAGATTTCCGTCCTTCCGCAAACTTAAAATTAACTCCCCCTCATAAGTCAGATATCTGTCCGCTTCGAAGTATTCCACATGGGCATTCATCTCTCCACCCCGGTAATAATTGGCAGAATCAAACCGCAGGTCATCCGCTGCCAGCGCATTCTCATAATCCACACCTGTGACATAATTGCCGCCAAAATAATCAAACAGCTCCACAGGATCCACAGTCAGCGACAACACCGGCAGATCCCGGTACATTGCTCTGGCCTCCATAGCCACAAAATAGCTGGCGCAGGTGACATTACTTGTCCTGCCTCCGGCATCTACTGCCACTGCCTGTAACACCACCGCTTTGTCCACGTCATTAAACGGCGCATAGTCCTGGTAGGCTGACACTGTGGAAATGGCGGAGTAGACATTGGGGCTGCCGCAGACATTCGTTATCTCCACCGGTGCCTCATAGAGAATTCCGTTCTCCGGATCCGGCACCGTGCCATCCAGTGTATAATAGATACTGCTTCCCGCCGGTGCAGCGATCTCTACCATAATATCCTCCGGATAAAACCCTCCCGGCAGGGAAAATACCGGCTGATCCCCTGTTTTGCTCCGGGTAACACGACTCCGGATCTCGATCTGCCCGCTTCCTTCCGTCTGTTCTTCCCGCTGCCCGCTGTCCTGTACCTGTTGTGTCAGCTGCTGTCTGTCATTTTTCTGCTTCTGCTGCAGCCAGATCAGAAAAGCGGAAAATCCCACACATGCTAACAGTGCCAGCGTGATTCCTATTCGTTCCCCCGTTTTTTTCTCTGTATCCATTTCTTCCCTCACTCAGTCCCTGTAATAAATATCTCTGGTGTATACCTTCTCCCGGACATTCTCCAGATCTCTGTGATAACGATTGGCCACGATCACATCCGACTGCCGCTGAAAGGCTTCCAGATCCCGTATGACCGGGCTTCCGAAAAAATCATCCTCCGAAAGTTCCGGCTCGTACAACAAAATCTGTGCCCCTTTGGCCCGGATCCGTTTCATGACGCCCTGGATACTGGACTGACGGAAATTATCGGAGCCGGACTTCATAATAAGCCGATAGATTCCTATGACCACCTTTTGCCCCGGTACACCGCCTCTACCCTGACTTCCCTGATAAAATCCCGCCTTCTCCAGAATACTGTCCGCGATATGATCCTTGCGGGTACTGTTGGCGGACACGATGGCCTGGATCAGATTCTGGGGAATGTTCTCATAATTGGCCAGTAGCTGCTTCGTATCCTTCGGCAGACAGTATCCTCCGTAGCCAAAAGAGGGATTGTTGTACTGCATCCCGATCCGGGGATCCAGGCAGACACCCTCGATAATATTGCGGCTGCTTAAGTTCCGCATCTCCGCATAAGTGTCCAGTTCGTTAAAAAAACTGACCCGGAGCGCCAGATAGGTATTGGCAAACAGTTTTACCGCCTCCGCTTCCGTAGGGTCCATGATCCGTATGGGGATCTCCTGTTTTTTTGCACCCTCACGCAAAAGCTCTGCAAACCGTCTTGCATACTCCGCCATTTCAACGGACTTTGTGTCTGCTCCCACAATGATCCGGGAAGGATACAGATTGTCATACAGTGCATGCCCTTCCCGCAAAAATTCCGGAGAAAACAGGATCCTGTCCGTGTGATATTTTTCCATCAGAGACACTGTATATCCCACCGGCACCGTACTCTTGATCACGATCACCGCGTCAGGATTCACCCTCCGTACTGTCTCCACCACCGTTTCCACAGAACCGGTATCAAAAAAGTGAATTCCGGGATCATAGTTCGTCGGTGTGGAGACGATCACAAGCTCCGCATCCCGGTAAGCCACCTCTCCGTCCAGGGTAGCCTGCAAATGCAGCCTGCCGCCTGCCAGATATTCTTTGATCTCTTTATCCCGGATAGGTGATCTCCCTTTTTGTAACAACTCTACCTTCTCCGGTATCACATCCACCGCCGTTACTTCATGATTCTGGGCCAGCAGAACTGCCATGGACAATCCCACATACCCGGTTCCCGCTACTGCAATCTTCATAGAAAGCTCCCGCCTTTCCGTAATCTGCAAACTTTGTGGTTTCCTCTGCGGATCGGTCATTTCCCGAAGTCGCTTTATCATGAGGTATTTCAGGCAGAAATCTCTTCCCCATTGCCAACAGGGCCCGGAAATCCTTCCGGCCTCCGTAACACAACAGAAAAATGCCGTTGGACACAAGCAGACATACCAGTGCCCGCTCCAATAATTCCCGGATTCCTTCTACCGGTATCTGACTGCATACCCGGTCGGTCAGCATACAGTTTAAAAAAGTTACGCTTCCATAGAAGACCAGTTTCCCCAGATAGCTTTGCCGGTCCTCTCCGTCAAACAACGTCGTAAACAGATTATGTATCAGCCACGGCATTCCTACGATGACCGTAGCAACTACCGTAGACAGGATCACTCCGTACAGCCCCATAGGTTTCACCAACAGAAGATTCAGGACCAGATTCACTCCTGCCGTTGTCAGTGTCCGGAACCGGTCTCTGTGCCAGATCCCGGCGGCATCCTTGTAGGCATTGAACAGCTGGTTGAACTCGTAGATAAAATAATATACACACAGACAGATCACGATCTGTCCGGGCAAAATGCCTGCCTCTCCGATCCACAGTTTCATAAAGGGCTGCAACAGACACAGCAGGCAGCAGGTGCAAAGTCCTGCGATCCAGGCGATCAACAGTGTAAATTTACAGAAGTCCGCATAATTTTTCCCCCGGCTCTCGGTCAGAAGACTATTGCCGATCCCTGCTAGAGTGGAGGTGAAAAGTACCCCTACCAGACCAATGACGGAAGTAACGATGTAATAATAATTCTGATAGACTGCCAGCACCGTCAGTCCCAAAAATGCCGAAATGACCAGAGTATCCGCGGAATTCACAATGACCACCCCCACCCGGGAGGTAAACAGGTCCTTGATCTTGCCCCGGATTTTTTGCCTGGTCTGCTCTTCCACCTGTCCCTTTGGGACATAATCCGGATAATTTTTCTGTGCCACCAGTGCGGTACACAGATTCGTCAGGATCTGTGCTCCCAGTGCCGCCAGCAGATACCAGTAATAATTCCGAAAGCCCACCAGCAGCCCGGCCTGTATAAGATACTGCAGCGTCCGTACCGCCAGATCCGCCTTATTTGCCAGGTCACTTCGCTGATGAGCTGCCAGCAGACTGTTTTTATACGCAAACAGCCAGTAGCTGATGACACAGGCTCCCAGATGCAGCAGATACAATACATACAAATCCACATCCGGCGGAATACTGTCCGTTTTCACCAGCGAGGGCAGAAACGGCAGCAGCACTATTCCGGCCAGAAAGATCCCCTGACCGATCAGGCGGTAATATCTGCGATACAATGACAACAGAGCACAGATCTCGTCCTTCTTTCCTTCCGCGATGGGAGCATACATACTGTAGCCCAGTGCACTCCCTACTCCCAGCTCCGCCAGATTCAGGATCTGTAGTATGGAAGTAAACAGACTGTTCAGCCCCAGATATTCCATTCCCAGATACCGGATCAGCAGCGTGCGCATGATAAAAGGAACCAGAATCTGATACCCCTTCAGGAGTCCTCCGAAGATCACATTTCTGACGGCATTTCGGGTCCTTTTCATTCACACTTTCTCCTTCCGGCTTTCTGGCCGATCCACAGATCATAGGGAAAGCTCTGTAGCAGTCCCTCCCTCAGTTCTTCCAGTTCGGGCAATTTCATGGGTTCTGTTTCCTTTGCTTCCGCAAGGGATGTTGCCGAGCGCACCTCATATCTGCCGGTGGCAAAGTACCAGTCATAATATTTCAGCATCTCTTCCTCCATCCCCTGCCGAAGGAATACCGACGGGACCCCATAGCTCTCCGCCAGAATGATCCCATGTAACGAAGACGAGTATACCACCTCCGCCTCCAGAATTTTGTCGAGGAAGGTCCGGTAATCTCCGGTTCGTATGGAAAGTCTGTCATCTCCTGTCGTTTTCCGCTTCATGTAATGGTCGATCACCACATATTTTTTCTTTTTCTCCGGTCGTCTGCCGGGATAAATCAGAGGCAGCAGGATCGCCGGGTCTCCGTAGATCTGCGGACAGGTATATCCGTTCTCCCGGAGCACCTGTGCGGTGACCGGACCTCTGACTGCCCGGATATCCAGCTTCCGGTATCCCTTTTGTGTAGTCACCCGTCCCACATGGGCGAAGGAATTGACCCCGCTGCCCCAGATCACCGCATCGAAAACTCCCAGTCCCAACACAGAACCAATGGTCATCAGATGGCAGGGCTTTGCCGCCTCTCTGTACAGATCCAGTCCCAGACGGTGCAACATCCACTGCGTCACCACCGGTGCCAGCAGATCCCCCAGATTCTCATTAAAATTCCAGTACTCCAGATTTACTTTGTTCCTGTCTGCTTTTCTTCCGTCCAAGGTTTTTCGATTGCGCAATACGCCGATCTGTTTTGTCAGTTCCAATCCTCTCTCCTTCCCCTGTCCTACCGCCACCGGTACAGACTGTCCAATAGCCGGAATCTCTTATGCAGGAGCAACTCCCGCAGCAAGCGCCTCTTTCCCGTGGCCCGGTATTCCCGCAGGGCATTCTGCAGCGGCAGGGAACCACCGATCCGTTTCAGTTCCGCATATTTCCTGGTTTCCTCATAGCCGGAATCTCTATAGATCTTATGCAGATACATCAGACTCTTCCCCACGAAACAGGCATTGACCTCCGCATACAGTTCCTGCTTTGCCTGAAGCGTTCGGAAGCACTGCCAGGTGCGGTCCCGGAAATACAATAAAGCCTCATAATAATTCTCATGAAAACGGTTCACCAGATTCTCCGCTTCCTTATAGTGATAACAATACAACGACTCCGGAACCACACAGATCCCTTTGCTCTTTTCCAGCACCTGCATGGAAAAAGCCATATCCTCACAGATGGCAAATTCCTCTCCGAAGCGGATATCATTTTCCAGAAGCAATTCCCTGCGGATCAGCTTATTCCATGGCGGATTGAAAAATTCCCGCCGGAAGTCCGATAAAAACCGCTCCTCCAGATATTCTTTTCCTCCACCGCAGAAAGCTTTTTCCGGAAGGTTATCCACACATTCTTTCGTCTGTTCCACCAGATATGTAAAACCGCACACCGAAAGATCCGCGCCGGATACTTTTGCCTTTTGATATAAAGTTTCCAGGGTATCCGGGAACAGGGTATCATCACTGTCCGTAAAAAAAAGATACTCTCCTTCAGCCTTACAGATCCCCAGATTTCTGGCACTGCTGACACCGCCGTTTTCCTTGTGCCAGACCCGGACCCTTGTGTCCTGCGCCCCCAGCCTGTCACACAAGGTCGAAGAGCTATCCCTGCTGCCGTCATCGATAAGCAGCAGTTCCCAGTTGGAAAAGCTCTGCCGGAAAATACTGTCCACACAGCGCTGTAATTCTTTTTCCGCGTTATACACCGGCACTACGATACTGATCTTTGTCTCTCTCATTTTTCTCCATCACACTGCATATTCTCTGCGCCACCTTGTCCCAGGAATACTCTCTCAGATACCATTCCCTCCGCCGTTCCACTTCCTCCCGGTATTTCGGATCCCGAAGTACTTCCCACAGATCCAGTGCCAGTTCCTCCGCATCCTCCCCGGAAATAAGCCTGCCGGTGCATCCGTCCTCAATGAACTCCGACATAGCGAATTTATCTCTGCCGATACAGGGCAGACCATAAGTAAGTGCCTCTGCAAATACCAGTCCATAGGCTTCAAAATAAGACGGCATACAGAAGACATCACACAGGTTATAATAGTCTGTCAGTTTTTCAGACCCCAGATCTCCCAGCAGGTGGATCTTCTGCCAGTCCACCTCTTCTACCCTGATCTGCCTCTCCCGCAGAGCGTCCCGGATGTCCGACTCCTTTGCCCCCGCCAGATACAGCTCCGCTGACCACAGATATTTTTTCCGCAGGATTGTGAAAGCCTGTACCACCAACGGACCACCTTTTCTCACAAAATTCCTTCCCACAAACAGGATACGCCGCCCCTCCTTTGATCCCGGACGGATCCCTGCAGCATCCACATTGATGCCGCCTCCCACCGCATGGACCTTTTCCCGGGGGAGCCCGCATTCCCGGATCAGGAACTCCGAAAGCCACCTGCTCATGGTGAATACCCCTTCACTTTGTCGGTATTGCTCCAATTGTCTCGCCGCCCTGCGTTCCAACGTCTTTTGCGGCACCTGATCATACTCGCAGTACCGATAGCCCACCGGATCTTCCCTCTGCAGCCACAGAATCGCGGAAATGGAAAGGTCCTGATAGAGATAGGATGCCAAATGCGCTCCCGACGGCCAGCCGCCAAACTGAAACACAGGCATTTTTTCGTCTGTCCTGTGCCGATGTCTCCACGCAGCATATCTCCCCGACAGCCGCAGCCGGTCCCGCAGGACCGGCCCGGGGGTCAGTCCCTTCTTCCTCTGCAGTCTCCGGAGTATTTTGCGGTACAGAGGATCCGAAAGTGCCAGATCCTGCACCTGCAGATAAGGCTCCATGGCCTGTCGCAGGGACCAGGCCGTTCCGGACCAGGTTCTCTTTTTATCTTTGTACCACAGGCATATATACAGTACTTCCGTCATAATCATCTCTTCCTTTCCGCATACAGTGCGATCTGTGTGCACCCGTCCGTGATGTCATAGCATACCGCCCACTGTACCCCCGGCACCACCACATCGATATCAAAGGGAAAATCCTCAAAGGTCATATCCGCCGTTCTGTCCTCATAGGGCGGACACGCCTTAACAGGCAGTATTATGGTCTGTCTGGGCGTCACGATCATCAGCTTCCGTTCCTGCGCCGTATCGTTGGTCACGCTGAAATGGATCCTGCCCTCTTCATCCACGAATCTGCTGCCTACATACAAAGTATCCGTCGTATAAATATTCTCCATGGTGACCCCCGCCGTGACATTGCGATGGTAGAAGGTTCCATAACGGGCCGCATCCCCTACCGAGATATTACACAGCACCACATTCTCCAGAGAAAAACCGTCTTTTACCAGTGTGTAGATGGCATAACCGCCTCCGTTGAGAATGCAGTTTGTGAAATAGATTCCTTTGGCACCGCTCTTCTCCGGGGCAATCATGAGACAGGCATTCACATAGCTCCCCCCTCCGGGGATCGCCGGTACTTCGAATCTGCAGTTGTCGAAGGAAATATTCTCCGCCGTAAGAGAAGGATATCCGAAGATCTGTACCCCGTCAGAATGTACTGTATCCCCGCTGTCCGGATGTGCCAGATCCGCAATGTAGCAATCTCTCAGTGTCACATTGCGATAGGGATTCAACGCATCTCCGCTGCTGCCACCCAGACGGCACCGGGTAAACGTGGCATTGCTTCCCTGAAAATTACGCAGGGTGCAGTCTTCGAACACATAGGATATCCGGGCATCCTCCCGCCCGGTAGTGACTGCATCGAATTTACAGTTCCGGAAAGTCACCGTGGTCTCCACGGCAATTTTGCCCTCATTGACCATCAACAGTGCATACCGGGAAAAATCCATATTCCGGATCTCTATCTCATTCCCCGCCTGTCTGTTGCTGTAGACCAGATCCAGTGCCAGCTGTCCTCCGGCTCCGGTCTTATACTGGATTCCACCGTAAATCCCCGGTTCCGGGATCTCCGTCAGCTCTGTATCTGTATCCACACCGGTATTGAAATGGTCCGGGATCTCTCTGGGTGCCGCCTGCGCCCGTATCCCCAGACTCATACTCAGAACTATTGCAAACAGCCAAAAACTTTTTCGCATTTTCATTTCCTTTTTTCGTTTCTTCTCTTTATTTACCTTATGTATCTGTGCACCGCTTTGTGTTGCAAATCCGACATATTTTCCCATTTTTCCCGGGAGATCACCTGGAACAGTGCGATGGGAAGATACGCATACTTGATGGTCTGCAGCGTATCCATCCACCACAGATTTAAGAAGTACCCGCAGACCGCAAGCGCCAGACTTAACATTGTTCTGTCCTTCTTTTGAATCCCGCATCGCACCATCTCCCCCACCGCCTGCAGGATCAACAGTCCGTAGACCACCAGTCCCGGATACCCGTAGCGGATATAATTGGCCACATAGAAATTGTCAATGGAGTGGATCGTGGCCCCTCCCGGAATATACCAGGAGAAATGATATCCGGAGCCCTGCCCCAGCCAGGGGTTCAGCCAGTCCACCGTGAAAATATCCAGCAGGGCATCCCTGTAGGAAGCGCTGTTGGCAAGGGAGGTGCTGTCCACCCCGTAACGGATGGCATAGGAGGTTCCAAACATCTCATCCACCACCGTACTAAGCTGCAACAGAATATAATGTCCCGGCGGAGAATTGGGGAATAAAAATGCAAGAAGCAGAATGAAAAGCCCGGCCGGTACTATGGTAAATAACAGTTTCTTCCTCTGCTCTCCCGGTGCCAGCACGGTCAACAGCAAAAGCTCCAGTCCCATGACCGCCAGCGTGGAACGGGATCCCGTAAGAAATACATTAACCACCACCAATAGCAGGAGAGGCAGATGCCGAAACAGCGTGAAGCAATGTTTCTCCTCATCAATGCACAATAATGGTAACCCGGAGATCAGGATCAGCCCATACGCCAGAGAATGATTGGCCGGTCCCATGATCCGGTAGGAACCGGAGCGGATCATGCCTCCGGTATAAAGTCCCCTGATGGTCTCCAGATAGGCAAAGGGTGTCTTTCTCATGACCGCCTCCACGAGTCCCAGCACACACAGAAACAAAAGCATCCGCCGGAAAAGCACCAGAAATCCATCACTTCCCAGATACTCCCGCAGTACGTAGATCACCAGAAAAGCTCCCAATAATTCAATGAACGGATAAAGAAAAGTACCTATGTGAAAACGCAGTACCGCCGTATAGAAACAGATTCCCAGATATCCTGCCATAAAAAGCCACAATCTGCAGCTTCTCACCCCTTCCCAGAACATCTTTTTCCGGGATTCTTTGCTCAGCAGAAAGAGACACAGAATCGTTATGAGCATTCGCTGTGCCGTCAGATCAAAGCCCGGCAGCCGGATTCCGAAATACTGTGGTAAAATATAATAGGCCACAAGAAAAGAAACCGACAAAAACTGTCCAAGACTCCGCTCCCCACAATTTTCAAAATAGCGGTTGCTGCTCTGCCAGCCCTGCCCCGTTGTCTTCGTTTTTTCCACCAGATATCTGCTCATTGCCTCATCCTCTGACTGCCATGGCAAATTCCACCGGCAGAGATTTTTTGCTGTGATAACAATCCCGGTATTTCCATAAAAGCGGCACAATATTCCACAATTTTCGCTGTTCCATCAGCTCGATCCGAAGGATGGTGGCCCGGATATTGCGTCTTAACAGTTCCTTCGCTTCCTCCGGCATTCCAAAGTCCTCGGCGAACCGCAGAGTGGTTTCATGACTTTTCTGCAATTCCCGGAAAAAAGCGATCCGTCTGTCCAGATCCCGCATCTTGCGTTTGGATACATTACCCGAGTGCATTCGCCGCCGTAACGTAACACTGTGCAGAATGTAACAGCCGTCCATGCACAGGGACAACTTCCAGGCATATTCATCATGCGCCCACCCGGGATACCAGTACTTCTTCGTCTCTTCCAGGAACTCTCTGCGCAGACACATGGTACAGCCCTCACTGCCGATGAAAATATGGGCCGGACTCCATGCAACATGCTCCATGCTTCCGTCCCCCCGGAAGCTTTTCAATACGCTCCGGCTGACAGAAGGAGCATCGGGATCCACTGTAAACGGTACGAATTCCGATCCCAGCACCAGTATCTCTCTCCGTTTTTCCATCTCGCTCACCATATCTTCCACCCGGTCCGGCTCCCAGATATCGTCCTGATCGCAGAAAAAGACATAATCACCGTCCGTCTCTTCCACCGCTGCCCGGAAATTCTCCGCATACCCCAGTCGTTTTCCGTTCTGTGTGATCCTCCATGCCGGTGCCAGCTCGTAAGTCTCCAGATATTCCCGTACGATCTCCAGCGTCTGATCCGAGGAACCGTCATCCCGCAGGATCACTTGATCCACCGGAAGGCTCTGAAGCCGGATGGAATCCAGCTGTTCTGTGATAAATCTGGCCCCGTTATAAGTGGCCATTGCTACCGATATCCGCATATTTTTCCCCTTTTCTCTGTCCGCCATTTTCTATCCCGGTAACCCTCCCGGCCTGCATCTGCCGATGGTTCCCCCACAGATCCCGCACAATGCCGGTGTGGCGATCCGCAGATAACGCCCTTTCAGTCCATTGCCCAGATAGGGGTTCTTCCGATACTCCGGAAAATTTTCCCGAAGGAACACAAAAGTCTCTTCCCGCAGAGATTTCCGCAGCTTCTGGTCCCGCACTCTGGAGATCCGCCCCATGGAACTGCACAACAGGATCCTCGTACAGAAATATTCCAGTTCTTTCCCATAAGTATCCATCAGTTCTTTTTCCCGGTAAAACCGACAGGCATCCTGCAATACCGGAAAAATATTTCCCACCCGTCTGCTTTTATTGTCATTCATGGTAGAATCCCCTCTGTCCCGGTGATAGACATAGACTCCCAGCATTTTCGCCTGTTTTTTCACAAAGGGGCGTAACTTCAGGTAGAAAGAGGTGTCCTCATAGATATACCCCTCCGGGAACCATATATCGTTGTCCGTAAGCAGTCTCCTGCGGATCAGCTTGTTCCAGGGAGCCGCCGAACCGTAAGAGCGCTTCTCTCTGCCGTCTTCCTCCAGATAATGAAAATCACATTCCACCAGATCCAGTTCTTCGGAACCGGCCCTGGTGTACATGGCCGCGTACATACGCCTGTCCACATAATCATCCGAATCCACGAATCCCACATATTCTCCCGTGGCAGCCGCAAGTCCTACATTTCTTGCCTTTCCCTGCCCTGCGTTCTTCTGGGTGATGACCCGGATGTGTTCGGGATCCCTGGCACGATATCTTTCCAGAATCTTGGGAGAAGCATCCGTGGAACCGTCATCCACGAAGATCAGTTCCAGTGAAGACAACGTCTGCTCTGTCAGGGAACGAATGCATTCCTCCAGATATTTTTCCGTATTGTATACCGGAACAATCACGCTGACTGCCGGCATAAGATTTCCTCCACACTATGTAATAAAAATTCCGGAAAATACAGACTGATCTCCCCGTGTTCCTTGTAATGTGCCACGTCCTCGCTGCAGCGGTATCCCTTTTTCGCCAGATCCCGGCGCAGATAGCGGATATGTTCCTCATAGGTGTGTTCGCTGTCGGAATAATGCAGATAGATCCTCTGGGAGGGCGCATAACGGTTGACTGCCACCTTTTTCGGAAGATACTCATTGAGAAATTCGACCTTTTCCTTACAGACCTGTCCGGCAATATGCTTCAACGCCTCAATATTCCCGGTGTCCAGCAGGCTTTGTCCCAGAAAATACTGGGGACCACCCACCACCATATAGCTTCCGGGATAGTCCAGTCCGAAATTCAGTGCCGTGTAACCGCCCTTGCTGGAACCGCAGAAGATCAGGCGTTTTGCTCCGGTCTGCTCCCGTACCCGGTCGATCAGTTCCTTTACAACGACCGCCTCCTCGAATTTCATATTGCTGCCCAGATAAAAGGAACCTCTGTGATCTGACGCAAAATCATCCAACAGAAACAACTTGTTACAGGGAACTTCCTTTAACGTCCGGACATAATTGTATCTGGCCCGGATCCCTTTTCTGGTGCAGGAGCTGAAAACGATGATCAGATCCCGGGAATCCACCCGGTCCAGCATATATTTTAATGTTACTCCCCGGGAGCGATATTTTTTCTGATCCCGCAAAAGGCGCAGCTTCGTCATCATATACTCTCCCAGTTTTTTCCCTTTTTTACGAAATTTTTGAATGTTTTCCATGGTTTTCCCCCTCTTCCGCAATTAAAAAATTCTCAATATCCTTAAGGATCCTCCGGGTATTGGAATGGTATCCGGCAAAGTCCCTGCTGCCGGTATCCCGGATGCAATCCCCCAGTTTCTCACTGTCATAACAGGCACAGATCAGGTTCATTCCGTCGAATTCCCGAAGCAGCTGTACCTGATGATCGTCCACATGCTCCCCGTAGCTGGCAAGTCTCGGCACTGCGATCACTTTTTTCCCTTGTTTTACGGCGCCGATGATCACACCGGTTCCACCATGGGTAATGACCATCCGGCATTCCCGCAGCTTCCCGGTGAAGCCTTCTCTGTCCAGAAACCTGCAGTATTCATAATGCTTTGGCTGATAATCGCTGACTCCGATCTGGGCAAACACCTCCTCTCTTATCATGCCTTCCTCGATCAGCAGATCTATCTTTTGTAACAATCGATTGAACTGGAACTTCTGAGATCCGGTCGTTACAAATATCATCCTAATAAATTCCCCCCAGGCAGATCGCATCCGGATAGATTTCCTTCATCTGCGTCCATTGGACATAAAAACGATCCGCATAATGATATAACAGTTTTCCCGTCAGTGTGGCCGAAGTCACTTTGGCAAATGACTCGATGTAGATCAGCTTCCTGCCGGAGAGCTTGGCTTCCATGCACAGCGGGATCATGGCCAGCACTCCGGTGCAGACCACCACATCCGGCTGTTCTTTATGCAACAGCCGCAACGAATCCACGGTATTTTTCAACAGATAAAAAAGGCATCTCCACTGTCTCCGGTTCACCTGCTGCAGATAGTAACATTTCACCGGTGTCTTCACCTCATAGCCTGTTTTCTCCGTTACTACAAAACTTTCGTATTTTTCCATTAGCGGTTTTAACATCATCAGTTGTTCAAAGTGGCCGCCCGACGATGCGGCAAAACATATTTTCATAAAGACCTCCCGGTTTTTTTCAAACTGCTTCCCCATTTTGCTGTTTATATTCCTGCCAGTATTGCTGTAGTCTGTAGTTACAGTCCTTAGATTTTGGCGGCAGGCCGTTGAACAGGATGCCGCAGATATCCGCATCCACCTGCTCTAACAGTGTCACCGCCGACTTTTCCCGGCTCATATGGCTGACGCCGGCCCGCACCACCAGAAGATAGGCGGTGACTTCATGGGACAATAGCAGGGCATCCGTCACAATTCCTACCGGCGGCAGATCAATAATGATGCAGTCGTACCGGCTACGCAACGTCGTAAGCAGCTCCTTCATCCGCTCTCCGCCCAACAGTTCGGAAGGATTCGGTGGATTTTCTCCTCCCACCAGCACATCCAGATTCTGCCGGTATTCCACGATCTGCGGTGTCTCCCGCAATCCCGCCAGATACTGGCTCAGTCCCAGTCTGCCCCGGAGCTTTAGCAGGGATGCCACCGACATATTCCGCATGTCTCCGTCGATGAGCAATACTTTTTTGCCCAGCTGTGCGTAACTGATGGCGATGTTGACACTGTTCAAAGTCTTGCCTTCATCCTTATCCGCACTGGTGACGGCATAGACCGGACAACGTTCTCCTTTTCCCGTGAACAGCAGGTTTGCCCGGATGGTATTATAGGATTCCTTCACGGCAAAGGAGCTGTTCTCCCCCAATACTAACACGGGCTTACTCTTCCGGTCCGGCGCCTGGATCTGCGGAATATCTCCCAGCACCGGAATCCGGAATGCCAGCTTCAGTTCGTACCGCCTGCGGATCGTGGTATCCATCAGTCCTGCCAGCAGAAACAATACAAAGGATGCCCCAAAGCATCCGGCAAAGCCCACCAGTGCATATTTGACCAGACTGGTGGAACTGTAGGGTGCTTCCGGCAGTGTGGCATAATCGATCACCTCAATGCCACCGGACTTCACGATCCGGCCGATCTCCTTCGGAGCCACCCTGCCGATAGCATTGGCCAGCTCCATGGCCCGGTAAGGATCGCTGTCATAAGTGTAGACATAGAACACTGCCGTGTTTTCCACCACACTGGTACCGATTCTTCCCGACAAAGCTTCCGTTCCGTAATCCAGCCCGGCTTCCTCCAGCACCTTCTGAAGGATCGTGTTACTCTTCAGGATTAATATGTAACTCTGTACCAGATTCTTGGCCTGGGTAAATTCGGAATTTGAGATATTGACCGAAGAATCATACACGTAGTCCGGATCACTGTATACATAGAAGGATACCTCCGCCCGGTAAAGTGTACTGTTGGTCAGATATGCATAAGCACCTCCCGCCATTCCTCCCAGTACCCCCAGGATCATAATGTATGCAATCCTTTTTTGCAGGATCCACAGGATCTTCTCCAGATGAAAATTATTCAAGATCGTTTCCAACATTGTCCTCTCCTTTTCGACAAATTCTGCTTTTCCCTAAAATGAAAATATCCACCAGGGAATTCCCTGATGGATATCTTACGCCGGACATTGGCCTGTCCGTTTTCTTCTTATGTAAATCGTATAAATAATACGTTCCATATATGCAGCCACGCCTCCGCTCATACACTCCGGAAGCACTTCTGTATATAAAGACGGCGCTAAGAAGCGGAATGGCTCAATATTTCTTTTCTTTTTTTTAAGTGCCTGTTATGATATAATGAGCGTAAGAGAGCCAACATGCTTGCATGATTGGCGAACGGCGAAGTTGATCATGATAGTTGCGAAGCAACGTTAAGCACCGAAGGTGCGAATCATGATATAATGAGCGCAAGAGAGCCAACATGCTTGCATGATTGGCGAACGGCGAAGTGATTTCCCGATGTACACCTCACCACCAGCGCAATCAAAGGAGTGAACCTATATGATACAGAAAAAGAAATTCGTAAAAACCTTCCGTAACACCAAAACCGTGCAGTTAATTCTTCTTCTGCTGTTGGAAACCGCCTATGTTCTGGTCCTGACTCTGAACCCTGCACTGGGCACAAAGCTTTTCGAAGACCGGACTCTGTTTATCTTATGCACACTTTCCTGGATCCTTGCATTATTTAATCTGATATGGTTATTATACGATTTCTATAAATTACGCACTTTTGCCGAAGAAAGCCATGCTCTGAACCGTGCGGCCTTCCTGGATCATCTGACCGGTATCCCCAACCGGCACGGTCTGGACGTGGTCTTCGAGACCTATGACTCTCCGGAATCTCTGGCTCATGTAGCCTGCTATATGGTGACCATCACCAACCTGAAAGAGATCAACCAGACCATGGGCCATGTCGTAGGTGACCAGATGTTAAAAGACTTCTCCGGTATTCTGGAAAGCGTTGGTGATGCTTTCGGTGTGGTGGGCCGTAACGGAGGCAACGAATTCCTGATGATCGTCAACCACGGCTCTCATGACACCATGGAATATTTCATCGAAAGTCTGAACCAGCAGTTAAAAGAATACAACGAGGAGCACAGTAACGCTCCCATTCAGATCCAATACGCATATATTTTAAATGAAGAGGCGCATGCCGAATATTTTTCCACCCTGCTCACAGAGACCTACAACAAGCTGCACCCCTAAGGAACCCGTTAACACAACAGTGAGACGAACGCATGAAAGACTTGAACATTCCTTACATTGCCGGTCTTGTGATCCGTGCCCAGCATAGCGACTCGGATGCCTTCGCAGAATTGTATGCTCTTACCTATAATAAAGTATACAACTACACCAGGCATTATCTGAGAGATGACTTTCTCGCTCAGGATGCCATGCAGGAGGTTTACATACTGGCTTTGAAAAACATCGGAAAACTGAATGATCCCACCGTTTTTATCGCCTGGCTGAACCGCATCTGTTTCCATGTCTGTTATGACATGACCCAGAAGAATCGTCCGCAGAATGACTGTCAGGTCTTAAGTCAGGAAATTCTGGATATTCTTCAGGACCCTCATCTGGATGCCAATCCGGAACTGCACTACCAGCAGAAGGATGAGTATTCCCGCCTGACGGAAGCTTTAGAGCAGTTACCCTTTAATGAAAAACAGGTGCTGATCATGCGTTATTATAACGACATGAAGCTGGAAGAGATTGCTGCCGCCATGGAGATCAGCCGCAGCAGCGTCAAACGCTACATTGCCTCCGGACAGGAACATTTGAAAGAAAGTATGAAAGGATAACAGAATGATGTTTTTTCATAAAAAAAACAGATATGAACTGGACATGACAACTGCCAACAATGCTTTGCAGAATATCCTGTCCAGTTGCAACCAGCCGGTCAATACGATCCCTTTTGACAAGCTGGTGCTTCGCAAAAAAGTGAATGCCGCCTCCTACAACCGGCTGATCGTTGCCACGACACTGATCTTCGTGCTGACCTTTTTGTCGCCGCTCGCCATCGTTCCTCTCTCTGAGATGACTGAAAAACTGTTGGCCCCCACACCTGCGGTGCTTACACTGGATTATGTGGAAAATAATATTTTAAGTCTGAAGTTCACCGGTGACAACATTCTTTACGAGGAGGCTTTTATGGAGACTGTGTCCGGGGAGATCATCGAACCGCTCTCTGTGGATTCCTCCAAGGGTGTGATCAATTTTCCTTTTTTGTCCGAGGAAGCCAATATTTATGTCCCCGTCAAAAACGGTGAGACTCTCCACCTGCTTTTTACTCCCGATAATGTAACGGGCCTGGAACAATAACAACAGGATGTAACGATTTTTATGCGGATGCCAAAATTATCTGCGCGACTGCGCATTTTGCTAATTACATATTCCATGACAATCGGCTTATGTGCCTGCGGATCCGGCTCTGACAATCTGCCTGTGGATGCCCCCGTCGCAGACACTTACGGCGAACCATCACAATCCTCCGCAGTTCCTTCTTCTGCGGATACGAATATCAGCTCTGCGGATGCCTCTTCTCCTGAAACGGAAGCCGTAGCTGACGCAGAGCCTCTCCGGGATGCCACGCCTGTCTGTCTTGTGCCCCGGGCCGACGGAACAGCAACAGCTTCCAATGATGTGGCTGTCATCGACTATTCTCATATGTCTGACGGCTATGTCTGTGCCAATTACACTGGCACCTGTCCCAAGGTCAAACTGCGCATTACCGGACCGGATACCGTTGTCTATACTTACGATCTGCACGGTGGCGGCTATGAGACTTTCCCCTTGTCTTCCGGAGACGGATATTATGACGTGACGATCTATGAAAATATCTCCGGTACCAATTATGCCACCTGCCTGTATGCAGACCTGGATGTACAGATTGCGGATGCATTCAGCCCTTTTCTCTACCCCAACCAGTACGTGAATTTTACTGCGGACAGCAAAGTGGTGGCCAAGGGACAGGAACTTGCCGAGGGTGCTTCCTCGGATCTGGAAGTGATCACCCGGATCTATGATTATATTACCCAGAATATTACTTACGACTACGACAAAGCCTCCGATCCTCCTACGGGCTATACCTCCGATGTGGATGCCATTCTTGCTTCCGGCACCGGTATCTGTCTGGATTATGCCGCGGTAATGGCAAGCATGCTGCGAAGCCAGCGGATCCCGACCCGGCTGGAGGTCGGCTATGCCCAGGATGCCTACCATGCCTGGATCAGTGTCTACACCGCTGATACCGGATGGCTGAACGGCATCATAGAATTTGACGGCAATGTCTGGACCCTGGTGGATCCTACGTTCGGTGCCAACACGGATGACAAGACTCTGAAAAAGTTCATCGGTGACGGCAGTAATTATATCCTGCAGAAAATGTATTAGTGAAAGGGAACAAAACGCCATGAAGACCACAGAGAAAAAACTACTTTCTAATGAAGAGATCGCTTCTTTTTGCAGTCAGGCTGCCATGCTGTTTCAGGCAGGCATTCCGCCCGTGGAGGGCATGGCCATCCTGCAAAGTGATGCCCAGTCTCCCGAAGGCAAGGCGATCTTCGAGGAGATCCTTACCGTATGCCGACAGGGAGAAAGCTTTCACAAAGCACTGGAAGCCACCAAGGTCTTCCCCGATTACTGCCTGCATATGATCGCTCTGGGTGAAGAATCCGGTAATCTCGATGTGTGTATGAGCTCTCTGGCGGATTATTATGAAAAAGAGGATGCCATCGCAGGCAGTATCCGGGATGCTGTAACATATCCCTTTATCATGATCGCCATGATGGCCGCTGTCATCGTGGTACTGGTCAGCCGCGTCATGCCGATCTTCGAGCAGGTCTATATAGAGCTGGGCAGTGAGATGACCGGGTTTGCTGCATCACTTTTGCGTCTCGGCAACCATCTGAACCGGTATTCCTTTATTTTCGTAAGTATTCTGTGCATATTGTTGTTACTGTACCTTTTTTCTACCAGAACCCAGACCGGCAAACGTGTCACCGCCCGGTTCCTGAACTGGTTCCCCCTCACCAGACGTTTTTATGAAAGTGTGGCCTGCGAACGTTTTGCCAGCGGTATGGCACTGACCTTAAGCAGCGGTATGGATACCTATTCCAGCCTGGATATGGTGGCCGCTCTGGTAGGCAACGAGAAAATGAAACAGAAGATCCTGAGCTGTAAGGAAGCCATTAATGCCGGTGCCAATTTTGCCGAGGCTCTGACCGGTGCTGGCATTTTCAACCACCTGTATTCCCAGATGGTATCTGTCGGTTTCCGCAGCGGTAACGTAGATGTGGTTCTCAAAAAAATAGCGGATCGTTATGAGGAAAATACCAACCGCAGACTACAATCCATCATTGCCATTCTGGAGCCGACCCTTGTCATTATTCTGTCGGTGATCGTGGGCTTGATCCTGTTATCGGTCATCCTGCCTCTTATGGGTATTATGACCAGCATCGGATAGGAGTACGATACTATGAACCGTTTTGAGCAAAAAAGTATGTCCCTCGGGCGTAAGCTGATCTATTTACTTCCCATTCTGGCCTTTGTGATATTGTTTGTTCTTTTTCTGCGGGGCATCGGCTCCGTCGGTGAATCTACTCTGAGCAAGCAGCAGGAAAGTCTGGAAACCGCATTGGAACGCAGCATTTCCCAGTGCTATGCCGTAGAAGGCTGTTATCCTCCTTCTCTGGAATATCTGGAGCAGCATTACGGACTGTTGTATGACGAGGACAGCTTCTTCATTGACTATGAATATTATGGCAGCAACCTTCTTCCGGAAGTCACTGTACTTCGCCGGACCGGTGCTCACTAAAGGAGTTTCTGACATATGAACAATAGAAATCATCAGAAGCAGGAAAAACATTTTATTGTGGATATCTTGTTCGTTCTGGCGTTGTTCGGTGTATTCGCTGTCTCCGCACTGGCCCTTGTTACCATCGGAGCAGATGTATACCAGCACACTGTAGAAGATATGGGCGTCAATTACGAAAGCCGGACGGCGGTGTCTTATATCATGGAAAAGGTGCGGCAGAACGATACCGCTGACAGTATTTTCCTGACCGATCTGGAAAATGTTCCGGCGCTCTGCATGCTTTCCGAAATTGACGAAGAAACCTACTGTACTTACCTCTATCTGTATGACGGACATTTAAAAGAACTTTTTATGCGGGAAGGAGCTTCCCTCGGCGGACAGGTATTGCCTGCCGGTACGGATATTATGGACTTGCAGGAGTTCTCCTTATCCTATGCGTCGGACGATCTGATCCGGATATCCCTGAGAACCGCCTCCGGAGAGGACCATACTTTTTATATCCACGTGCACTGTAATACTACCACAGAATAGAAACCGAACAGAAAGGATTCCGAACTTATTATGAAACATTCCAGATCCAGTTTATTTTTAATGGAAATGATCATAGCGATCCTGTTTTTTTCACTGGCCAGTGCCGTCTGTATCCAGTTGTTTGCCCGCTCACATCTTTTGAGCACACAGACGGTAAACCAGAATCATGCTGTCGTTCAGGCACAGAATCTGGCAGAGTCCTATCTCTCTCTGGAGGGCAATGTGGCTGCCATGCAGGATTTGTTCTCCCCATCGGAGCTGACCGATGAAAACACTCTCCGCCTTGCCTTTGACAGCAGCTGGAATCTGTGCACTGCCGAAGATAACGCCGGCTTTTATGCAGAACTAAAAAGCACTCCGGCAGAAGAGACCGGAATCATGAAAGGCGAGATCACCGTCTATGATGTATCTACACCGGAATCTCCCATTTACACACTCTCTGTCATGCATCACACCGCAGAAAGGAGGGGATCCCATGAATAATTCCTCCAGAAAAAAACAATTCGGCATGAATATCGGATCCGCCTCGATCCTTCTGGTATTCGTGATCCTCTGCCTGGTGTCTTTTGCCGTACTGTCCATCGTCAGTGCCAACGCTGATAGCAAACTCAGCGCCCGTGTGCTGGAACGTACCACCGCTTATTATGCCGCCTGCAATCAGGCAGAACAATCCCTGGCAGGTATGGATAAGACGTTGCAACGCATGTATGCATCCAGTGACAGCGAAGAAGCCTATTTTGTGGCGGTAGGTCACGGAAAATCTTACGTGATTCCAATCTCCGACTTACAGACCCTGCAGGTGACCATTGAGATCCTCTATCCGGAATCTGATGAAGATACCTTTTACCGGATTACTGCCTGGCAGGTTCTGAATACAGAAGAATTGCAATAATTGTTCCGATTCTAAAAGGCTCCCCGGGAAAATCCCGGAGAGCCTTTCTTAATAAAGTCTTTTTATTTTACTGATTATCAGCGTCTGTTCCCACTTCCACAGTTTCTGCTTCTGTGTTCACATCTTCATTCCGTTCTGCACCTTCTGCATCCAGTTCGCTTCCGTCGCTCAGGTTCAGTTCTGCATCGTCACCATACATATCACCACCGAAGTCAATGGTCTCTACGGCATCGGTGCTCAGTCTGGTATTGCGATATCTCTTCATACCGGTTCCTACAGGAATCAGCTTACCGATGATAACGTTCTCCTTCAGACCGATCAGATTATCTACCTTACCCTTGATGGCAGCTTCTGTCAGAACCTTGGTGGTCTCCTGGAAGGATGCTGCAGACAGGAAGGACTCGGTTGCCAGTGCTGCCTTGGTAATACCCAGGATAATACGCTTACCTTCTGCAGGCTCCTTGCCTTCAGCGGTCAGCTTCTCGTTCATTTCTTCGAAATCCAGAACATCTACCAGAGTTCCGGGCAGGAACTCAGTATCGCCGTTATTCTCGATACGAACCTTCTTCAGCATCTGACGTACCAGGACTTCGATATGCTTATCTGCGATATCTACACCCTGCAGACGATATACACGCTGTACTTCACGAAGCATGTAATCCTGTACGGCACGAATACCCTTGATCTTCAACAGATCGTGAGGGTTTACACTACCTTCGGTCAGTTCATCACCGGCCTCCAGTACCTGGCCGTCGATAACCTTGATACGGGAACCGTAAGGAATCAGATATGCCTTGGATTCACCGGTCTCTTCGTTGGTAATTACCACTTCACGCTTCTTCTTGGTATCACGGATCTCAGCCTTGCCGCCAAATTCAGCAATGATTGCAAGTCCCTTAGGCTTTCTGGCCTCGAACAACTCCTCGACACGGGGAAGACCCTGAGTGATATCGTCACCTGCGACACCACCACTGTGGAAGGTTCTCATGGTCAGCTGGGTACCGGGCTCACCGATAGACTGTGCAGCGATGATACCAACTGCTTCACCTACCTGTACGGCTTCACCGGTTGCCATGTTGGCACCGTAACATTTTGCACAGATACCAACGTGTGAACGGCAGGTCAGGATCGTACGGATCTTCACTTCCTCAATGGGCTCACCCTGTGCATTGACACCAACACTTAAGATCTTGGCAGCACGGCTGGGGGTGATCATGTGGTTGTGCTTAACGATCATATTGCCGTCTTTATCATAAATATCCTCGCAGGAATATCTTCCTGTGATTCTGTCTTTCAGGCCTTCAATGGTCTCTTTGCCATCCATGAATGCCTTGACTACCATACCAGGGATCTCAGCCTGACCCTCACAGCAGTCTACTTCACGGATAGAAAGTTCCTGAGATACGTCAACCATTCGTCTGGTCAGATAACCGGAGTCTGCGGTACGCAGAGCGGTATCGGACATACCTTTTCGTGCACCATGTGCGGACATGAAGTATTCCAGTACGTCCAGACCTTCACGGAAGTTTGACTTAATGGGCAGCTCGATGGTTCTACCTGTAGTATCAGCCATCAGTCCACGCATACCTGCCAGCTGTTTGATCTGCTGACTGGAACCACGCGCACCAGAGTCTGCCATCATGAAAATGTTGTTGTATTTATCCAGACCGGACAGCAGTACGTCGGTCAGTTCTTTATCGGTCTCGTTCCAGGTCTCTACAACGGCACGATAACGCTCTTCCTCGGTGATCAGACCACGTCTGAAGTTGCTTGCGATCTTGTCTACGGTAGCCTGTGCAGCTGCCAGCATTTCACCCTTCTTCTCAGGGACGGTCATATCGGAAATGGATACGGTCATAGCAGCTCTGGTAGAGTACTTGTAACCGATAGCCTTAACATCATCCAGTACCTCTGCGGTCTTGGATGCTCCGTGGGTATTGATGACCTTCTCCAGGATCTGCTTCAACTGCTTCTTGCCTACGTGGAAGTCTACTTCCAGCTTCAGGAAGTTCTCGGGATCGCTTCTGTCTACGAATCCCAGATCCTGAGGCAGGATCTCATTGAAGATGAAACGTCCCAGAGTGGACTCTACCGTACCGGTAATGGTCTCGCCCTCTGCATTTACCTTGTGCATACGCACATGGATGCGGGAATGTAAGGTCAGCGCCTGGTTCTCATATGCCAGGATTGCTTCGTTTACGCTCTTGAAATACTTACCTTCGCCGATCGCACCGGGTCTCTCCTGGGTCAGATAGTAGATACCAAGTACCATATCCTGGGAAGGAACGGCTACGGGTCCACCATCGGAAGGCTTCAGTAAGTTGTTGGGAGACAGCAGCAGGAAACGACACTCTGCCTGTGCCTCCTGGGACAAAGGAAGATGTACAGCCATCTGGTCTCCATCGAAGTCCGCGTTGAATGCGGTACATACCAGGGGATGCAGCTTGATTGCCTTACCTTCTACCAGGATCGGCTCAAATGCCTGAATGCCCAGTCTGTGCAGTGTCGGCGCACGGTTCAGCATAACAGGATGTTCCTTGATAACCTCTTCCAGCACATCCCATACCTGTGTATCCAGCTTTTCTACCAGCTTCTTCGCATTCTTGATGTTCTGGCTGATTCCCTTGGCTACCAGTTCTTTCATTACGAAAGGCTTGAACAGTTCGATTGCCATTTCCTTCGGCAGACCACACTGATAGATCTTCAGTTCCGGTCCAACGACGATAACGGAACGTCCGGAGTAATCTACACGCTTACCTAACAGGTTCTGACGGAAACGACCGGTCTTACCCTTTAACATATCGGACAGAGACTTCAGTGCTCTGTTACCGGGGCCGGTAACAGGACGTCCGCGTCTGCCGTTATCGATCAGAGCATCTACCGCTTCCTGCAACATTCTCTTCTCGTTACGAACAATGATATCAGGAGCACCAAGCTCTAACAGTCTCTTCAGACGGTTATTACGGTTGATGATCCTTCTGTACAGATCATTCAGATCGGAGGTAGCAAAACGTCCGCCATCCAGCTGTACCATAGGACGCAGATCGGGAGGAATGACAGGAACCACATCCATGATCATCCACTCCGGCTTATTACCGGACTCACGGAAAGCTTCTACAACTTCCAGTCTCTTAATGATACGTGCACGCTTCTGACCGGAGGACTCCTTCAGACCGGTCTTCAGCTCTACTGCCTCTTTTTCCAGGTCAATGGCCTGCAGCAGCTCTTTGATAGCCTCTGCCCCCATGCCTACACGGAACTTGTTGCCCCAGGTCTCTCTTGCATCCTGATATTCCTTCTCGGACAGCACTGCCTTGTATTCAAGGTTCGTGGTTCCCGGATCCAGAACGATATAGGAAGCGAAGTACAGAACCTTCTCCAGGATTCTGGGAGACAGATCCAGGATCAGGCCCATACGGCTGGGGATACCTTTGAAATACCAGATATGGGATACGGGAGCTGCAAGCTCTATATGTCCCATTCGCTCTCTACGTACGCTGGCTTTGGTAACTTCTACGCCACAACGATCGCAGACTACGCCCTTATATCTGATCTTTTTATATTTACCGCAATGACATTCCCAGTCTTTGCTGGGTCCGAAGATTCTCTCACAGAACAGACCGTCTCTTTCGGGCTTCAGTGTTCTATAGTTGATCGTCTCGGGCTTTAATACCTCGCCATGGGACCACTCCCGGATTTTCTCCGGGGAAGCTAATCCAATCTTGATGGCATCAAATGTCATAGGCTGATAGGTTGTTTCATTTTTTGTTTCTGACATTAATGGCACTCCCTTCTATACAAAGCATTAAAATTCATCATCACTGCCGTCAAAGCTATCATCGGTGTAATCATCGTCAACGTAATCGTCGTCCTCAGAGTTCACCAGCTCACCATTGTCATCAAATTCCTGTGACTGATAGCCCATCTCGCCAAGGGAGCTCTTATCGTAATCGTCATCGTACTTACGATCACCTTCCATCTCATAACGGTAATCGGTATCACCGTAATCGACAGTCTCCATGATCTCAACCTCGGTCTGATCCTCACGCAGCACTCTGACATCCAGCCCCAGTGCCTGCAGTTCCTTTAACAGAACCTTGAAGGACTCGGGGATACCGGGCTCAGGGATATTGTCTCCCTTGATGATTGCTTCGTAAGTCTTCACACGTCCGATCACATCATCGGACTTCACAGTCAGAATCTCCTGCAGGGTGTAGGATGCGCCATACGCCTCCAGAGCCCATACTTCCATCTCTCCGAAACGCTGGCCGCCGAACTGGGCTTTACCACCCAGAGGCTGCTGTGTTACCAGGGAGTACGGTCCGGTAGAACGCGCATGGATCTTATCATCTACCAGATGATGCAGTTTCAGGTAATGCATGTGTCCGATCGTTACAGGGCCATCAAAGTATTCACCGGTTCTACCGTCACGAAGACGTACCTTACCGTCTCTGGAAATGGGAACACCCTTCCATACTCCTCTGTGATCTCTGTTCTCAGACAGATACTGCATAACCTCAGGAAGAAGCTCTTCACCATGTTTGCTGGTAAAGGTCTCTCCTGCCCAGGGCTTACCGTCTGCGGTAGTTTCCTGTCCCTTTTCTTTCCACTCTGCACTTTCTGCATCGTCGAAAGGAAGGTTTACATAATCGTTGGCAAGATCCAACGTATCCATAATATCTTTCTCGTTCGCACCATCGAAGACAGGTGTTGCCACATTGAATCCCAGAGCCTTGGCAGCCAGGGAAAGGTGGATCTCCAGGACCTGTCCGATATTCATACGGGAAGGCACGCCCAGGGGGTTCAGCACGATGTCCAAAGGACGTCCGTTGGGCAGATAAGGCATATCTTCTACAGGAAGCACGCGGGAAACGACACCCTTGTTACCATGACGACCTGCCATCTTATCGCCTACGGAGATTTTTCTCTTCTGTGCGATATAAATGCGGACTGCCTGATTTACTCCGGGTGCCAGCTCATCGCTGTTCTCACGGGTAAATACCTTGGCATCCACTACAATACCATATTCGCCATGAGGTACCTTTAAGGAGGTATCTCTTACTTCTCTTGCCTTCTCACCGAAGATGGCACGCAGCAGTCTCTCTTCTGCGGTCAGTTCAGTCTCTCCCTTAGGAGTAACCTTACCTACCAGAATATCACCGGCACGAACCTCTGCGCCGATACGAATGATACCTCTGTCATCCAGATCCTTCAGTGCATCGTCACCGACACCGGGAACATCACGGGTGATCTCTTCCGGTCCCAGCTTGGTGTCACGGGCTTCTGCCTCATACTCCTCGATATGAACGGAAGTATAAACATCGTCACGTACCAGTCTCTCACTTAACAGAACCGCATCCTCGTAGTTGTAACCTTCCCAGGTCATGAAACCGATCAGAGGGTTCTTACCCAGTGCCAGCTCACCCTGAGAGGTGGAAGGACCGTCTGCAATGACCTGACCTGCCGCTACATGGTCACCCTTGAATACGATAGGCTTCTGGTTGTAGCAGTTGGACTGGTTACTGCGGGAGAACTTGGTCAGATGGATCTCTGCCTTTTCTCCGTCATCATAAGCAATGCGAATGATCTTGGAAGATACATAGGTAATGGTTCCGGGCTTCTTGGCCACTACGCAGACACCGGAGTCAACCGCTGTCTTTACTTCCATACCGGTACCAACCACAGGAGCCTCAGTGCTTAACAGCGGCACAGCCTGACGCTGCATGTTGGATCCCATCAGCGCACGGTTCGCATCATCGTTCTGCAGGAAAGGAATCAGTGCAGTAGCCACAGAGAATACCATTCTCGGGGATACATCCATGTAATCAAACATTTCCTTAGGATATTCCTGTGTCTCATCCAGATAACGTCCGGAAACAGATTTTCTCACGAAATGTCCCTCTGCATCCAGTGCTTCGTTTGCCTGTGCCACATGGTAATTATCCTCTTCGTCCGCAGTCATGTAAACTACTTCATCGGTAACGCGGGGGTTCTTAGGATCGGACTTGTCGATCTTGCGATAAGGAGCCTCTACGAAACCATATTCATTAATTCTTGCATAGCTTGCAAGAGAGTTGATCAGACCGATGTTAGGACCTTCGGGTGTCTCGATAGGGCACATTCTTCCATAATGGGAGTAATGTACATCTCGAACCTCGAATCCGGCACGGTCTCTGGACAGACCGCCGGGGCCCAGTGCAGACAGACGTCTCTTGTGGGTCAGCTCACCCAGAGGGTTATTCTGATCCATGAACTGAGACAGCTGGGAAGATCCGAAGAACTCCTTCACTGCAGCGGTTA
Source organism: Waltera sp. (assembly GCF_046969025.1). NCBI lineage: Bacteria > Bacillati > Bacillota > Clostridia > Lachnospirales > Lachnospiraceae > Waltera > Waltera sp. The sequence goes on from NZ_JBKVQF010000009.1 coordinate 101,813, forward strand.
CAGGCTTGATATTGATCAGAGACTGGGGAGAAATATCCTCAGCATCATGTGTTGTCATACGCTCACGTACCACTCTCTCCATTCTGGACAGACCGATACGATACTGGTTCTGCAGCAGCTCACCTACTGCGCGGATACGTCTGTTGCCCAGATGGTCGATATCATCATCGTTGCCCAGGCCATACTCCAGATGCATATTATAGTTGATGGAAGCCAGGATATCTTCCTTGGTAATATGCTTGGGTACCAGTTCATGTACGTTCTTCTTGATTGCTTCTGCCAGCTTCTCGGGATCATCGCCGAACTCTTCCAGGATCTGTGCCAGAACCGGATAGTATACCAGTTCATGGATACCGAAATCCTTGGGATCGCAATCTACATAGTGGGTAAGATCTACCATCAGATTAGACAGTACTTTTACAGTTCTCTCTTCGGTCTGGATATATACGAAGGGAACTGCGCTGTTCTGGATGGTATCTGCAAGTTCTGCGGTCACCTTGTCTCCTGCGGATGCGATCACTTCACCGGTGGAAGGATCCACTACATCTGCAGCCAGGATCTGATGACGGATACGATTCTTCAGAGCTAACTTCTTATTGAATTTATATCTGCCGACTTTGGCTAAATCATATCTTCTGGGGTCGAAGAACATAGCATTGATCAGGCTCTCAGCACTCTCAACGCTTAAAGGCTCACCGGGACGGATCTTTTTGTATAACTCTAACAGACCCTCCTGATAATTCTCAGCAGTGTCCTTGGTAAAGCTTGCCTCGATCTTGGGCTCGTCACCGAAGAGTTCACGGATCTCATCATTGGTACCGATACCCAGGGCTCTGATCAGTACGGTAATGGGAACCTTACGGGTTCTGTCCACACGTACATAGAAGACATCGTTAGAGTCGGTCTCATACTCCAGCCATGCACCACGGTTCGGGATCACGGTACAGGAGAAGAGCTTCTTACCGATCTTATCATGTCCGATTCCGTAGTAGATACCGGGAGAACGAACCAACTGGCTGACGATAACACGTTCTGCGCCATTGATTACGAAAGTACCGGTCTCAGTCATCAGCGGAAGATCACCCATGAAGATCTCATGCTCACTGATTTCTTCCTTCTCCTTGTTATAAAGGCGAACCTTAACCTTAAGAGGTGCTGCAAAGGTAGCATCTCTCTCTTTACACTCTTCGATAGAATACTTCACGTCGTCCCTGCAGAGTTCAAAATCCACAAATTCCAGACTCAAGGAACCGCTGTAGTCAGCGATCGGAGAGATGTCGTCAAAGACTTCCTTCAAGCCTTCGTCTAAAAACCACTGATAGGAGTCCTTCTGGACCTCGATCAGATTGGGCATCTCTAAAACCTCTTCTTGTCTTGAATAACTCATACGCATAACCTTGGTACCGGCAATCGGACGTATTCTGTTCTTTTCCATTGACATTTCACCCCGTTCTTTCAGATTTAAAGCCTATTTTGCGTCGGCAACAATGCAGTATATATAAACGCCAGTTTTTTGGCATGACAAATAAGCATGGTACCGCACAATAGTGCACTATCCATAATAGCACAATGTTAGAAATACGTCAAGGAAATATTTTGAATTATTTAAAAAGAATAGATATTTTTAAAAATTAATAACTGACAGATGCGAATAAGAAAAACCATGCACCGGCAGGTGCCGGCACATGGTCCGTCATATACTGGTTAAAAATTACTTCAGAGTAACCTTTGCGCCAACTTCCTCAAGCTTCTTCTTGATGTCCTCAGCCTCTTCCTTAGAAGCGCCTTCCTTAACAACCTTAGGAGCTCCGTCAACTACATCCTTAGCTTCCTTCAGGCCCAGACCGGTTACTTCACGAACAACCTTGATAACCTTAACCTTCTCAGCGCCAACCTCGGTCAGCTCTACGTCGAACTCAGTCTTCTCTTCTGCTGCTTCAGCAGGGCCAGCTGCTGCTACAACAACGCCAGCTGCTGCAGATACGCCGAACTCCTCCTCGCAAGCCTTTACGAGATCATTTAACTCTAATACAGATAACTCTTTGATAGCATCGATTAATTCCTGTGCTGTTAATTTAGCCATTTTAATTTCCTCCATTTGAAATATTTTGATTGATTGTCAATTAGCTGCAATTATTATTCAGCTGTGGGTGCTGCTTCGCAAGCTGCTGCGCCGCCTTTTTCAGCCAGCTGATTCATAACACGTGCAAAATTGGTGATAGGACTCTGTAAGCTGCCAAGCAGTTTGGAAATGAGTACGTCTCTGGAAGGGATGTTAGCGATTGCAGCCATACCCTTAGCATCATAAACAGTACCTTCTACCACACCGGCCTTGATCTCAAGCTTATCAGCAGTCTTAGCGAACTGAGCCAGTACTCTTGCAGGAGCGGTTGCATCCTCGGTAGAGTAAGCCATTGCGCTGGGTCCTTCCAGATACTCGGACAGACCTTCGAACTGTGTACCCTTGAACGCAAAGTTCATCATGGTGTTCTTGTAAACCTTGTAGCTAACTCCTGCCTCACGTAAGCTCTTACGTAACTGGGTATCCTGCTCAACGGTAAGTCCACGGTAGTCTACCAGAACTACAGACTGGGCATCTTTGATACCAGCAGAAATCTCTTCTACTACAGGCTGTTTTAATTCAACTTTTGCCATTTCTTTACCTCCTTATAGATTTTGTGCCGATAAGAAGAATATAAATAGAATCCTGCTCGCAGGATTCTACGCCTGCGGCGAATCGCTTTAGCGATATATTCCACTTCGCCGCAGTGCGATCCTCGCGGAGCGTTTTGCTTTATAGGATAAAATCCTATAAAGTAAAAAAAACTCTCTGTGAAGACACAGAGAGATGATATCATCATACTTATCTCCTCGGCAGGACTTACGCTCGGTCTCCCTTGCACCTGCTGTCTTCGGCATGGTTTTACAACCTCAGATAGAATAGCATGGGAGACCGTGTTTGTCAAGGATTATTTAATAATTTTCTGCATGAATTTCAAAATAGCTCTGGGGATGATTACATACGGGGCAAACCTCCGGTGCCTTGGTGCCTACCACGATGTGCCCGCAGTTGCGGCACTCCCATACCTTCACTTCACTCTTCTCGAACACTTTTGCTGTCTCCACGTTCTTTAACAGTTCGCGGTATCTTTCCTCATGATGCTTTTCGATCTCTCCAACCATACGGAATTTCTGCGCCAGTTCAGGGAATCCCTCATTCTCTGCAGTTGCCGCAAAATCTTCATACATATCAGTCCACTCGAAATTCTCACCTTCGGATGCTGCAGCAAGATTTTCTTTGGTATCACCGATGCCGTTCAGTTCCTTGAACCACATTTTTGCATGTTCTTTCTCATTATCTGCAGTCTTTAAGAAAATAGCTGCGATCTGCTCATACCCTTCCTTCTTTGCTACAGATGAAAAATAAGTATATTTGTTACGTGCCTGGGACTCTCCGGCAAATGCCGCCTGGAGATTTTTCTCTGTCTGGGTTCCCTGATATTTGTTCATGGTGTTTTCTCCTTCTCTTTTCATCTACTATACCTTTTGGAGGTAACCTTTATTCTAAAACATACGGTTTCTCCGTTCTTCGAACGTTCGAATTCGTAACCAGCATACCTGCAGGCAGCCAGTTATTGTTTCCTAAGGATAAATGTATTCTATCACAAAAACCGCCTCACTGTAAACAGTGAAGCGGCTCTTTTGCATTCGTTATCTAATTAGATTAGAGATCAGATTAGAACTTTGCTACGCTAACCTTAACGCCAGGTCCCATAGTGCTGGTCAGAGTGATGCTTCTCAGATACTGACCCTTTAATGCGCTGGGCTTAGCCTTTACGATTGCGTCCATAAGTGCATTGAAGTTCTCCTGCAGAGCTTCCTCAGAGAAAGAAGCCTTACCAACGGGAACATGCACGATGTTGGTCTTATCAAGTCTGTATTCAATCTTACCGGCTTTGATATCGTTAACTGCCTTGGTTACATCCATGGTTACGGTACCAGCCTTAGGGTTAGGCATTAAGCCCTTAGGTCCGAGAACCTTACCCAGACGACCTACAACACCCATCATATCAGGGGTTGCTACTACAACGTCGAAGTCCAGCCATCCTTCGTTCTGGATCTTCGGGATCAGCTCCTCGCCACCAACATAGTCAGCGCCTGCAGCCTCAGCCTCATTGATCTTATCGCCCTTTGCGAATACCAGAACTTTTACAGTCTTACCAGTTCCGTTAGGCAGTACAACTGCGCCACGGATCTGCTGCTCAGCGTGACGTCCGTCACAACCGGTTCTGATGTGAACTTCGATGGTCTCATCGAATTTAGCAGTTGCAGTTTTCTTAACCAGAGCGATAGCATCGTTGGGCTCATAGAATGTAGCACGATCTACCAGCTTGGCAGCTTCGGTATATTTCTTACCATGTTTCATTATTTTACCTCCTAGGTTCCAGCGGCAATATTTTATTCATTGCCTCCCAAATATTTATAAGTTACTCCTCAACAACAATACCCATGCTGCGTGCAGTACCAGCGATCATGCTCATAGCTGCTTCCAGGCTTGCTGCATTCAGATCCGGCATCTTCATCTCAGCGATTTCCTGAACCTTAGCCTTGGAAATGGTAGCTACCTTGGTCTTGTTAGGAACGCCGGAACCGGACTTAATGTTGCAGGCTTTCTTTAACAGTACTGCTGCAGGGGGAGTCTTTGTAACGAAACTAAAGCTTCTGTCTGCATATACAGTAATAACTACGGGGATGATAAGATCTCCCTTGTCTGCTGTTCTTGCGTTGAACTGCTTGGTAAATTCAACGATGTTAACCCCGTGCTGTCCAAGTGCAGGACCAACAGGGGGAGCCGGTGTTGCTTTGCCGGCAGGGATCTGTAACTTGATATATCCTTCTACTTTCTTTGCCATTGTGGCACCTCCTATAATGTGGTAATTCGGCGCAGGCTGCCTTGTTGCTTGCCTCCTGCTCCCACTGGAACGACTTCTCGTTCCTTTCATGCTGCCACTCTCTTCACCTTGCGGTTTCTGAGAGTTTTATATTTTATCTCCGGAATTGCCCGTGAGAAAAAATATCCTTGTAAGCTTATTAAAGCTTTCTGACCTCTGCAAAGCTGATTTCCACAGGGGTCTCTCTTCCAAACATTTCTACATTGATCGTAGCTGTCTGTTTGCCATAGTCCAGTTTCTGCACCACGCCGACGGTATCCTTCCATACTCCGGCCACAACAGCAATGCTGTCGCCTTCACCAAAGTCGATGGATACATTCTCGGTCTTAATGCCCAAAGGCTTCATCTCAGCTTCTGTAAGAGGTACAGGTTTACTTCCGGGACCTACGAAACCGGTCACACCACGGGTATTACGAACGACATACCAGGTATCATCGTTCATCTCCATGTTGAGAAGCACATAACCGGGGAACATTTTCTTGGAGACCGTCTTGCGGGCGCCGTCTTTCAGTTCTACGACATCCTGCATGGGAACTCTTACTTCAAGGATCTGTTCTGCCAGACTCTTGTTGTTCTCTATGGTCTTCTCAATATTGGCTTTGACCTTGTTCTCATATCCTGAATAGGTATGGACTACATACCATTTTGCCTCTGCCATACAATCACCCTCGCTCTATAATGATGTTAAGAAGTTTACGCCGTACTGGATAAAATAATCCAGAACCGCAATAATCACACCCACTACAACTGATATTGCAACAACCGCTACGGATTGCTTCAATGTTGATTGTCTGTCCGGCCATGAAATTTTCTTAAATTCAGCTTTTGCGCCTTTAAAGAAACTGGGGCGCTTCTGTTTTTCTGCGGAATCTCCCATTTCGACCTCCCATACTAGAACGGCTGATTATTTGGTTTCTTTGTGCAATGTATGTGTCTTACAGAATCTACAATACTTCTTGGTTTCCATTCTATCAGGATGAGTCTTCTTATCCTTGGTAGTATTGTAGTTACGCTGCTTGCACTCGGTACATGCTAAAGTAATTTTTGTACGCATTTTTCTACCTCCACGTGTTTTCTGATCTCTAAATTTAAGCATAAAAAAAAGACCTAAATCTCATCTCGCTTGGATACTATAACATAATCTGCGGTCTTCGTCAACTGTTTTCCCAAAAATCCCACTATTTTTCTTGTTTCTTCTTATTTATTATGCTATAATGATCGCATAAAAGTGGGGTATTGGATTTCCCCGTCCCAATTCATCCGCAGGGAAGAAAGGAGATGCCTATGAGTGCTATCATGAACACTGTCTATAATAACTACCTGACCACCTATGCATCAAGACAGATTACAAAATATGACACCCATAAAAAGAGTGAGCTTCGCAGTGTATACAACTCTATCGTAAAGCTGAACAAGGACACTCCCTGGTATCTTCCCACCACCAATAAAGACACACAGCATTATGCCGTGGATCTGAAGGAAAACGCCCGCGAACTGCACAACACCATCGCACAGATCGGCGGACTGGAGACGGATGGACTGTTCCGGAAAAAGAGTGCCTACTCCACAGACGATGATATCGTGGAGGCTTCCTACATAGGCTCCGATACCACCACAGGAGCTTCTCCGGAATTTGATATCGAAGTAAAACAGCTGGCCACGCCGCAGGAGAATCTGGGTTATTTTCTTCCGGATCTGGCAACCACGCTTGCTCCTGCCACCTATTCTTTTGATATTGCGATCAACGATATGAACTATGAATTCCAGTTCAATATTGGCGAGGGTGATACGAACCGGCAGATCATGGAACGTCTGTCCCGTCTGATCAACAACGCGGATATCGGTATCACAGCAGATGTGACGGAATCCGATTCCCGTTACGCACTTCGTCTGACCTCGGATGCTACCGGTGTACCGAACGGCAAGGCCTATCATTTTCAGGTCAGCGATGATCATACCAGCAAGACCTCCGGTGTTGTGGATTACCTCGGACTGAATTATGTCAGTCGTCCTGCCGGCAACGCAAGATTTTTTCTCAATGGTGAAGAACGAACCGCTTCTTCCAACCACTTGACAATAGGAAAACTGTTCGATGTACAGTTAAAAACCGTCAGTCCGGAGGATCAGCCCACACGTGTCGGTCTGAAAACAGATACCGAATCCATCACAGACAATATCATCCAGCTGGTAGGCAGTTATAATGAATTTATTAAAACAGCTTCCTCCTACCTGGAGACACAGTCCAGAAGCAAACAGCTGATTCACGAATTCTCCTCCATAGCTTCCCACTACGGTACTTCTCTGGAAAACATGGGAATGCACCTGCAGGAGGATGGTATTCTATCTGTCAATGATGAAAAGCTGCGGCAGACCGCCGCGGAATCCGGGAATGACCTGTCCGGCTTCAATGTACTGAAAGAATTCAGCAGTTCGCTTTTACACAAGAGTGATCAGGTTGCTCTGAATCCTATGGATTATGTAGACAAAAAAATTGTGGCCTACAAAAATCCCGGTCACAATTTTGCCAGTCCTTACATTACCAGCGCTTACAGCGGTATGATGTTTAACAGCTACTGTTGATTCCCTTCCGGGGAATTAACAGTAGCTGTTATTTCATTTTCTGCTTCTGTTTTCTTATTTTGCCTTTTTGGATTTGGCCTTGTACTTATCAATCTGTACAAAATCATCCATCAGCTCCAGAATCTTGTCTCTACCTGTCTGGTTCAGCTTCACGTAGTTCTGCATAACACGGTTTTCCAGAAGCTGTGCTCCCAGAGAAGCATCTCTCTCCAGAGAAGAGAAATCCACCGGGTTCAGGCTCAGCTTGTCACACATCTTGATCACTGTTCCGTACGCCATCCCTTCAATCCCGCGCTCCAATGCAGTCACCAGTGTGCTGTAGGGAATGTTCATCTCCATGGCAAACTGTCTGACACTACGATACTGTCTCAAAATTTCTTTCTTTAAAATCTCCGCCTTAGTCATATTTATTCCTCCACGTGTCCTCCAAAATTGGTACAGCTATAATATACGATTTCCCGTTTTCCATTTCAAGTAAAAAACAGAAAATTAAGAATTTCGACGAATTTTTAACAATATTTTTATATTTCTTCCAATTGATCCAGCCAGATCCTGGCACAGGCATCGGACGGCATCCGCAGATCACCTCTGGGTGACAATGCCACACTTCCCACTTTCGGTCCGTCCGGCAGGCAGGAACGCTTAAACTGCTGTGTGAAAAATCTCCGGTAAAAATTCTTCAGCCACTTGCGGATCGTCGGATCGTCATATTTTCCTTCAAAGGTCTCTCTCGCGATCCGGTAGACCTTGTCCGGTGCATAACCACACCGCAGCATATAATACAGGAAAAAGTCATGCAGTTCGTAAGGACCTACCAGATCTTCCGTCTTCTGTGCAATGTTCCCCTCCACCGGTGGAAGCAGTTCCGGGCTCACCGGCGTATCCAGCACGTCCTTTAGGACTGCGGTAAGCTCTGCATTATTACAGGTATCGGCATAATAGGCCACCAGATGTCTCACCAGTGTTTTGGGCACTCCGGCATTGACGCCATACATGGACATATGATCTCCGTTATAGGTAGCCCACCCTAAGGCCAGTTCCGACATATCTCCCGTGCCGATGACCAGAGCATTTTCCTTGTTGGCAATATCCATGAGCACCTGGGTACGCTCTCTGGCCTGTCCGTTCTCATAGGTGACATCATGGCACTCCATATCCTGACCGATATCCGTAAAATGTCTGGTGACCGATTCCCGGATATCCACCTCCCGCAATGTAGTTCCCAGCGTCTTCGCCAGCAGACAGGCATTCTCATAAGTCCGGTCTGTTGTTCCGAAACAGGGCATGGTCACTGCAATGATCCCCGACCTCGGAAGTCCCAACAGATCAAAAGTGCGCACTGTCACTAAAAGTGCCAGTGTGGAATCCAGTCCTCCTGAAATACCCAGGACCGCTGTCTTACATCCGATATGCTCATATCTCTTTTTCAGGCCGAAAGCCTGAATGGATAAAATATCTTCACATCTGCGGTTGCGTTCTACCATGTCCTCCGGTACAAACGGGTGTGCAGCGAACTTCCGGTCCAGTTTTGTCCCAGTCAGCTGCATGGAAAAAGGAACTGTAAGATAGGGCTTCATCGGTCTCTTTCCGAAGGTACCCATTCGCCTGCGCTCACTGCTTATTTTTAATACATCCAGATCTGTGTAAAGAATTCCCGTAGTAAAACGAGCGGACTGTACCAACAGTGTTCCGTTCTCTGCGATCAGATCATGTCCTCCGAATACCAGATCCTGCGTGGATTCCCCTTCTCCGGCAGAGGTATAGATATAACCGCACAGAAGTCTTGCACTGGAAGCTTTTATCAGAAGGGTACGATAATCATCCTTGGAAACCGTCTCATTTGAGGCCGACAGATTCGCAATGACTGTAGCTCCCATCAGTGCATGCGAGGTAGAAGGCGGCTCTGCCACCCACAGATCTTCGCAGAGCTCACATCCCAATATCAGCTCCGGAAGTTCCTCACACCGGAACAACAGGTTGGATCCGAAAGGAATCACCTGTTTTCCCAGACGATATTCCGTCACCGTTTCCTCTCCCGGTGTGAAATGCCTGCCTTCATAGAACTCCGCATACATAGGGATATTTTTCTTAGGAATCATTCCCAGTATCCTACCCCGGTACAATACCGCAGCCACATTGTACAGACGGCCGTCCTTGTCCACGGGAAGTCCCACCAGAAATAACGTTTCCAACTGTCCGGTCTCTTCTGCAATCGTAAGCAATGCTTCTTTTGCTTTTTCCAACAAAAGTTCTTGCAAAAAAAGATCGTTACAGGTGTATCCGGTAATACATAATTCCGGAAACACTACGATCTTTGCTCCATGCTCCGCCGCTTCTTTTGCCTGTTCACAGATTACCTGCGCATTATAGACCGGATCCGCCACCCGGATCCTGGGTGTGGCGGATGCTACCTTGACAAATCCCTGTTTCATAAGCTTCCTCGCTTTACTGTATACATTACTGGATCATCTGTTTCAATTCATCCACGGTAAAATTATAGTTTTTATTACAGAAGTGGCAGTTCACTTCGATGGTCTCTCCATCATCGATCATGGACTGCAATTCTTCCCTGCCAATGCTGATCAGTGCTTTTCTCACTCTGTCCTTGCTGCAATTGCAGGCAAATTCCACAGGAAGTGTATCGGTGATCTCCAGATCCATTCCGGAAAGCAGTACTTCCAGCATTCCCTCCGGAGTCTTGCCGGCATCCAGCATAGTAGTAACGGAAGAGAGATTCTTGATATTCTCTTCCAGTTTGCTGATCATTTCCTCTTCCGCAAAGGGCATCAGCTGTACAATGAAGCCGCCTGCCTGTCTCACGGTATTGTCTCTGTTCATCAATACCCCAAGTCCTACCACGGAAGGTACCTGTTCGGATACCGCAAAATAATAGGTCAGATCCTCTGCAATCTCGCCGGTCTGCAGCTCTATCTGTCCCACATAGGGATCCTTCAGTCCCATATCGCGGATCACGCTTAAAACACCTGCACCTACGGCACCGCCCACATCCAGTTTCCCCTGGGCATTGGCTGGCAGGATCACATCGGGCACATTGGCATAGCCCTTTACGTGACCGTTCATATCTGCTGTAACTGTCAGTCCGCCAATCGGACCATCTCCTTTGATCTGCAGTGTGATCAGTTCATCATCGCCCTTTAACATGCTTCCCATCATGGCCCCTGCGCTGAGTAATCTCCCCAGTGCCGCCGTTACCACAGGGCTGGTATTGTGAGATACTCTTGCGGTCTCCACCGTCTCTCTTGTCGTGCAGGCGAACGCTCGGATCTGCGCATTTGCCGCGGTTGCACGTACCATATAATCCTTCATTTATTCCACGTACCTTTCTGTCTACAGCTCTTTCTGCTGCTCTTTTGCTACGATATATACTCTTTCACTGGTCTCCGTTACCGCCTCACCGGTATCGGAATCCATGATCTCCAGAATCTTCAGTCCGGCCTGTTCCACCAGTGTCCTCATCTGTCCTACGGTATAACCCCTCTGCAAATGGGTCTCGGTAAATCTGTGGAAGGTATCACCCTCTTCCTGGACGAAGATTGTCAGATCATACTCGTTGATCTCTTCTTCCGGATCATAATAATTTTCCCAGATAAAACTGCAATCCTCCCGGTTCTCCGCAATCGTCGTATTGCCGATGACTTCCCGGTATTTATAATCTGTATTAAAATCAAAGATAAAAATGCCACCGGGGTAGAGATAATTGTTCACCAGCCGGAATACCTGCAAAAGTTCCTCTTCTTCCAAAATATAATTGACGGAATCACAGACGCTGATCACCGTACCAACAGTAGAATACAGATCCAGTTCCCGCATATCCTGATGCAGATAGAGGATCTCCGAACCGCTCTCCACCTTTTTCTCCATGGCAATGCCCAGCATCTCTTCAGAATTGTCCACGCCGATGCAATCATACCCTTTTTGGTATAACAGTTCTGTCAAAGTGCCGGTGCCGCAGCCCAGATCCACCACCAGATTCCGCTCGGAATCCAGAATTCCTTCCGCATCCCGCGTAGGTCTGGATACACCATAGGACGCAATCAGCTGATCCAGACGATTGCACCACATTTCATAGGGTGTATTATCCATCAGTTCGTCATATACTCTTGCAAAGTCTGTATAGATTTCTTCCGTATTCTCCATAATTGCAGCATCTCCAGTTTTTTTAGAAAATAGTCCCCAATGCGCCGAATACTCCCATGCTGAGCAATCCCATGATCACGCCTGCCAGAACCACACCGCACATTACTGCAATGACACTGGACTTGAAATCCATGTCTAACAAACTTGCTGCCAGTGTTCCGGTCCACGCACCGGTTCCGGGAAGGGGAATACCCACGAACAACAACAGCGCCACGAACAGGCCTCTGCCCGCTTTTTCCTGCAGCTTTTGTCCGCCTTTATGTCCTTTTTCCAGGCAGAAGGTAAAGAACTTGCCGATGACCGGCTTGTCCGCACCCCATTCCAGTACTTTTCTTGCAAAAAAGAAGATAATAGGTACCGGCAGCATATTTCCCAGAATACAGATAATATAGCTGGGAAGCAAAGGAAGATTCATTCCAACCGCAATAGGGACAGCACCTCTCAGCTCGATCAGAGGAACCATAGATACCAGGAAAATCATCAAATATTTTTTTAACATGTGTTTACTCCAATTCTTTTATTTTTTAATTATACCCGCTTTTCCAGATATTCTTTCAGAAAAGCGATCAGACGGTCCATTTCCTCATCCGTACCGACCGAGATACGCAGGGAGTTGGCAATTCTCGGTTTATTCCAGTGTCTGACATAGATGTCAGCCTCACGGAGAGCCCGGAACAGTTCTTCTGCGGGAACTTCCTTATGAGAAGCAAATATAAAGTTTGCTTTCGAATCCGGGAAAGTAAAGCCCAGGCTCGTCAGTTCCTTCTTGATCCGCTCTCTGGTAGCTGCGATCTTTGCCGTGGTGGCCTTGAAATAAGCATCATCCTTTACCGCTTCCACGCCCATGACCTGGGAAGGCAGGTTCATGGTATAGGAGTTAAAGGAGAATTTTACATCATTCAGATAGTGTATCAGCTTCTCATTACCGATACAGAAGCCGATACGCATTCCCGCCATGGCTCTGGATTTGGAAAAAGTCTGTACTACCAGAAGATTCTCATATTTTTTAAGCAAGGGCAGTGCACTTGTGCCACCGAAGTCCACATAAGCCTCATCCACGATCACTACCACGTCCGGATTGGCCTGTAAGATTTCTTCGATCATTGCCTGGGGCTCTTCCACACCGGTAGGTGCATTGGGATTCGGGAAGATCACACCGCCGTTGGGCTGTTTGTAATCTTCAGGGTTCATGTGCCAGTTCTCATCCAGCGCACAGGTATGATACGGAATGCGATACAGATCCGCCCATACATCATAGAAGGAATAAGTCACATCCGGGAACAGAACCGGCTTTCCGCTGTTGAAAAATGTCAGAAATGCCATGGATAATACATCATCGGATCCCACACCTACAAATACCTGTTCCGGTTTCACACCATAATATGCTGCCAACTCGTCCACCAGGGGCTGCGCATTTGAATTCGGATATAAGCGCAGTGCCGCACTCTCCATGTTTTCTGCTGCCTTCCGCACTCCCGGGGCAGGAGGATAAGGACACTCATTCGTATTCAGCTTGATCATGTTCGGGCGGTTCGGCTGCTCTCCTGCCACATAAGGAACCACCTTACGTACGTTTTCTTCCCACTTCATGTTAATAACCATGCCTTTCTCAAAACCTGCAAGCTTTCAGAGACTTTCGTCCCTTGTGCAGGCACAAATTTGCGTGTGAAAAATTTATTTTCAGTTATCTGTTTGTTCATTCTGTCGATGTTTTAATTCTTCCGCATAGCTCCGGGCCTGTGCAGGAAGTCCCAGCTGCTCATAACAACGGATCAATCCCTGTAAAGGTTCTTCTTCCGAACTCCGCAGCGCCAGTACCGGCTGTGTTTCATAAGCTGCATTATAATACCAGACAGCCGCTTCCTCAAAGTCTCCCGTCTCTTCATAGAAATACCCCAGTTCACAGCAGATTTCCGAACAGCCGTCCCCTGCAATCACCTTGGAAGTATACTTGAAAAATGTCACGGCAGCTCCCCGCAGTCTGGCGGCTCTGGCCACCACACAACAGCCTTCCGTAATCTCATCCGCACTTCTGTCCGGGGATGAAACTTCTGCCCGGAAATAATCTTCCGCTTCCAGAAAATTCCTTGCCTCTCCCGCCAGGAACAGTTCTCTCGCATACATTCCGTACAATCTTCTGGAAAGTCGTCTTCCCTGCGCGATCTGTTTGCGGAAATTTGCCAGATCTCTGCCCGCATGGTTCTGTTCCGGCATGTGGGTGATAACAATATCGCTGTCATAGACTACCGGTTCCAGCCGTACGGTTTCATGGATTGGTTCTTCCCACACAAAGTTTCGCAGTCTGCGGAATAATTTTGGACGATATTCTTCATCAAAATTATACACTGTGCCGTTCTGTAGCTGATTGCCGTATTTCATCTGGACGATCTCGATCTCCGGAAGCAGTGTCTCCTTTAACAGTCGGAACCTTCTCCGGTTCTCTTCCGAAAGCACCTCATCCGCATCTGCGGAGTAAATATATTCCTTCGTAGCTTTGGAAAATGCAAAATTTCTCGCCGCACTGAAATCATCGTTCCATGTGAAATCATATATTTTATCGGTGTATCCGGCTGCAATCCACTTTGTGGCATCCGTGGATCCTGTATCCACAATAATGATCTCATCCACCAGATCCCTGACACTGTCCAGACACCTTTTCAGGATCCGCTCTTCATTTTTTACAATCATGCACAAAGATATTGTGATCATTCCGGATCTCCGTTCCCGCATTTTTTGCATGCGATGCTGTTCCTACAGCACTTTGGATAAGAATTCCTGTAATCTTGGGCTCTTAGGATTGGTGAAGAACTCCTGGGGAGTATTCTCCTCCACGATATTACCACCGTCCATGAAAAGCACTTTCGTACCCACTTCTCTGGCAAATCCCATCTCATGTGTCACGACCACCATGGTCATACCACTCTCTGCCAGTTCTTTCATAACTTCAAGTACCTCTCCCACCATTTCGGGATCCAGTGCGGAAGTAGGCTCATCAAACAGCATTACTCTGGGATTCATTGCCAGAGATCTGACAATTGCAATTCTCTGCTTCTGACCGCCGCTTAAAGATGCCGGATAGGCATCTGCCTTTTCCTCCAGTCCAACTCTCTTTAACAGCTTCAAGGCATTTTCTTTTGCCTCTTCCTCGCTCATCAGTTTCAGTTTCACAGGAGCAAGGGTTATATTGTTCATGATCGTCAGATTGTTGAACAGGTTAAAATGCTGAAACACCATGCCCATATGCTGACGAACTTTGTTAATGTCAATCCTGGGATCCGTGATGTTCTGTCCATCGAACCAGATTTCACCGCTGGTGGGTCTCTCCAAAAGGTTCAGGCAGCGTAAAAATGTACTCTTACCGGAGCCGGAAGGACCTACCACCACGATCTTCTCACCGGGGTGAATATGATAATTTACCCCTTTTAATACCTGATTATCTTCAAAGCTTTTATGCAGATCTTTAACGATTATCACTCTTACGCAGTCTCCTTTCCAGTTTTGCAAGCAGAATGGACAATACCTTGGTCAGTACAAAATAGATGAAGGCAATACCAAGCAGCGGTGTAAATACATCAAACAGCTTGGAGGTCATCTGGTTGGCCACACGGGTAAGGTCACTCATTCCTACGTAACCTACAATAGAGGTCTCCTTGATCAGCACGATAAATTCATTGCCCAGAGGCGGCAGAATGCTCTTGAATGCCTGAGGAATGATAATATATCGCATCGTCTGGAATTTGTTCAGTCCCAGTGATCTGCCCGCTTCCATTTGTCCCTTGTCCACAGCCAGGATACCGGCTCTGACGATCTCCGCTACATAAGCACCGGAATTGATACCGAATGTCAGACTGGCGATCAACACGCTGTTCTTACAGGTAGCCAGAATGCCGGACCACATGATCAACAGCTGTACCGTAGTAGGAGTTCCGCGGATAATATCAATATAAGCGCTTGCAATCCGGGACGCTATGGTCTTCGATCCGTTCTTTCTCGTGGATAATTTCAAAAATGCCGCTATGGTTCCGATCAGGATACCAAGCAGTGCCGCAAAAAAAGAAACCTCTAAGGTTACTCCCAGTCCTTTCAGATAAAGCTTCCATCTGTCCGCTTCAATGAAGGCTGCATAAATATGTTGCCAGATATTTTGCATGTTATTTCCTATGCCTTTCTTGTGAAAATATAAGTGTACGATTGGTCAAACTGTATATGTTGCCTACCTTAATATAGCAAAAAGAAGAGAATGGCACAAGCCATTCTCTTCTTTTTCATGTATATTTTGTATAAAAATTATTCACCGATGTACTCAGCTACCAGTGCATCAAAAGTACCGTCAGCCTTCAGATCAGCCAGTGCCTGATTTACCTGCTCTACCAACTCGCTTCCCTTAGGCAGTGCGATAGCGTATTCCTCAGCTTCGAAGCCGAAATCAGCACCGTCGATGATCTTAACCTTACCCTCGAATTTGGTATTAAATACTTCTGCAGGGTTCTTATCAATGATAACAGCGTCTACTCTGCCGTTTACCAGATCATTTACAGCATCTACAGCTCTGTTGTAAGTCTGTGCGGTAGCACCTTCGATATCCTCTGCCAGGAACATACCGGTGGTACCCAGCTGACAGCCGATGGTCTTGTTCTTCAGATCATCTGCAGCTGCGATCTTGGAATCTGCCGGTACGATCACAAACTGTACAGCTTCATAATACGCATCGGAGAAATCTACCTGCTCCTTACGATCATCAGTAACGGTCATTCCTGCGATAGCACCGTCGATTCTGTTGCCAATGGAACTAACCAGAGAGTCAAACTCCATATTCTCTACCTGTACTTCCATACCCAGTTTCTCGCCTACAGCCTTGATCAGAGCTACATCGAACCCGTCGGGTTCTCCGTCATCTCCTACATACTCAAAGGGAGGGAATTCTGCGTTGGTACCGAATACCAGTACGCCACCCTCGGTCTTATCAGCGGCCTCAGTAGTAGCTGCTACTTCTGTAGTGGTTGCTGCAGCAGTCTCTGCCACACTGCTCCCGGAAGCCTGAGAGCTCTCGTTTGCTGCGGAATCAGAACCACAGCCGGTCAACATTGCTGTACACATTACAGTTGCAAGTAACATTGCGATTGCTTTTTTCATAATATTATCCTCCTGTCTGTTTTCTACGGACGACAGCCGTCCTTAAACGTTGATTACTATAGCACCTTTTTGAAAATTGTGCAACTGTTTATGCATAAATATGCGTAGCTCCACTCTGCAAATACAACATTACCGGGATCTGCACCCAGAAGGTTACCACTATATATGGAATAAACGGCTTCGGTACACGAAGTTTTCCATCCGGTGTCACATTTCTTCTGCAAAACTGTACTGCAGCCAGCAATGTCAACGCCGATAACATATGGATCAGAAACCACAACAGATTCCCCTGCCAGGCGCAGCCTGCCAACGCACATACAGAAAATGCATGACAGTCAGCTCTTCCGTACATTTGGGCAAACAATATCTGCTGCAGGAGTACAAACAATGCCATTGCTGCCGCCTGCTGTATGCTAAACCTGTCAGTAATCCTGCACACTCCATCCTCCATATAAGCTTCCGACACCGGAAGCCCCAGCAGTATTCCTGTCCATGGCAGGCACCACCACCATACATAATTATACACATAACTGTGTACAGCATCCATGCAGGCCGCCGCTAACAAACCTCCCGCCAGCAGGGAGCACAGGATCCCCTGTGCCCCCAGGATCACCAGTCTGTTTTCTTCCGGAAGTCTTCCATCCATTCCCCCTATAACAAGAATCACAACTGCATTGATCCAGGCCAGTCCCCCGAGAAGCCACGCTTTTCCGGGTTCCATCCTCTCGATGTCTCCCGATAGTTCCACACGCAGCAGCCAGATTGCACTACCATAGATAAGGCCTCCCAGAACCACCGACCACAGTATCCGGAACACGATTTCCAAGGCTCTCATACCTCCTTACCGTAACCGGGTACGCAGTTCATCCAACACATTTCCCGACACTCCGATCACGCTGATCGTCGGATGATCTTCCAGCCTCTTGTCACCTTTATAGGCCCGCACTGTGATTTCCTGTGTCTGGTTCTCCGGAGTATATAAAGGCACCATAAATTCCAGTTCTTCCGTCTTACGATACCCCTGACTTTCGGTATAATCATAGACTTTATTCAATGTCGGATCCAGTGCTGTCATACATTCCGGGAAAATGACTTCCACCCGGTCCGCATATCCCCATGTGGTAAAGGTAAGAATTCCGCTTTCGCCGCATTTGAAGACCGGCTCCTGCGGCTCCAAAATACGTTTCACACTGCTTTCCAGTGCAAATTCCGTCGTACCGTAACAGATACGGCTCTCATTCCCCACATGATCCGAAGCATATCCCAGTACCGTAAAATCCCCGCTGAACAGCGGTTCGTCCTCTGTGATTGTAATCACGATACAGCCATCTTCTCCGGGAAGGTAGGTCTTAGAAACAGCATTGTCCGTATTACTGATAACAATTGTAAAATGATCCACACCACTTAGAGCATCTGTGGCAGTAACACGTATGGTAACAGCTCCGTCTCTGCGATCGATCAGTGCCCGGTTCTCCAGTATTTCCATCCCCCGGATGACCGGAGCTTCTCCGTCAGCGATCAGAGCGATCCCGTTTTTCTGATCCTGCGTAGATACAGAATATATTTTATCTGTTCCGTGATCCGCTTCCGCTACCGGAATCACCCGAATCGTTTGTCCGTTCCGGTCTCCACTTATGACAAATTGCTGTACTCCGGTAAGTTCCTGATTCCGGTGTGACCGCAAAGTATAGGAATAGGAATGTTGCTGCAGCACATTGGTCCCCTCAGTCGCATAAGACAGTCCCTCCGCATCTGTCCGGATCACATCATCCGTTATCTCCGCAGACGGTGTGACAATGATATTTCTCGCCCTGCCACCGTCCTCCGTCACCGTTTCATATATTGTCCCATTCAGTTGATAGTCCGGTCTGGCTGTACCTTCCATATAAGATGCATTCGTTAACGTGAACGGTGTCTTTCCGTCCGCCCGGACATACCAGGTTTTGTCCGCTGCCGCCGGATATACATTGCCCTCTGCCTCGTTTATCTTAAGCTGTTTTGTATGAAGCTTCCACAGAATCTGTTTTCCATCCACACAAATATGTGTGGTCTCGCTTACATTTCCCGCCACATCCACAGCGGCAACATGCAGATACTGCACCCCATCCTTTACCTCCAGTTCCATATGGGGTTCTTTACAATAACCGGCATCGTCCGTTACGACGGTATCCCTGTTTTGATCCACAAGATAATAATATCCCCTGATACCGCTAAGCAATGTGTTTTTTGTGATATTGGAGTCACATAGTTTGGAAGTACTGCCCGTCAGATAAGATTCCGCTCTATGATAATATACCGTCCCGTAATCCTCCGGCTCTGTCCACGAGATTCTTATTCTTTCTCTGTCCAGTGCTTCTCTTACGACGTTCTCCGGAATTTTCCCGGGAGCCGCAAGATCAGTTGCCCTGACTCCCTTCAGCTGTAAAGTCTCCTGGTAACCTATTGCTTTTGACTGCAGACACAACAGCCCGTCTCCACTCCGTACTCCACTTTCACTTTCATATAGCAGTGCACATTCCGGATTTACATAACTGCTTCCGCCATATGCCGGCTTCGAGAATAGGACCTGGCCTTCCGTATAACCGCATACAAGAGTTCTCCCACCACTGAAACTAAGTGAGCTGATTCCCGCGGTAAACCAGACATTTCCTCTTAAATGAAAATTCAGATGCACGTAGATATGTGTCGTTCCTTCCGGTAATGAGATATGCAGGGACTGCCGGAAATCACTGGCTGCCGGGTCTCCGCCGCCATGTTTATCATAAAAAGGATAATCCCGAAATTTTCCCTGTGCAATTTTTGTTCCTTTTTGATCCAGGATTACAAATTCCGACGGCTGCTTCTCATCCGGCAGCCAGTCGGTATTCACAATATTTCCACCCAGAGATCCCCATCCATCGCAAAAATACGAAAGATTCAATGTCGTATTGCCATTGGTGGGAATCCCCCGATAACCGGAAACATTCCACATCTGTTCCTTAGGATAATTCCCGTTTCTGGCCCATCCGACCCGGACTATGGCACGGCTCCACTCATCATCGTCCGTACTTGTGGTATGTCCGTTATACTGATAAGAATTTGTGCCTGAGGAATCAAAGCAATTCGATCCCCACATAAAATATTCCCAATCTCCGAATGTTGGTGTATAAGAAGCATTTCTATAGCAGTCATTCGTATGGTGATGCACGATCTTCTCTCCGGCGGTTCCTCCATAATATCCGGCTCCGCCTCCGGCCATACCCGCTTCTCCTTCCTGCTGCCCGAGGACACTTTCCATGCTGCCACCCTTGCCGCCTGCACCGCCCGGTGATGCTCCACCGCCTCCTCCTGCGATCAGCAGGATTCCCTTCCGGTCGGATACCACGGATGTCATTCCTCCTCCGTTTCCATAATTTGAAGCTCTGCCGCCTTTGTTATACCCGTTTTGACCACCCACGGCATAAGTCAGTTGTTCCCCCCTCTGCAGCCAGAATGTTCCGGAGGCACTTCCCCCACATCCTCCCCGAAAGGAACCGTAGCCCTGTCCCTGCGCCCCCATCGCCTTTATGACGTAGAGTCCGGTATACGGCACGTTATATGTCCTCGTCTTTGCTTCATAAATACCGGTCAGTTCAACGGCCGCTCCGCTGTTGATATCCGTTGCACTATTAATCCGCATCCAGGCACCGTCTTCCAGTCTCTGATAAATAAGGTACGTTTTGTTGTTGTGATCCGTCTGCTCCCAGGACAGATCCACCGCTCCTTTTCCTTCGTTTTCCTTGTAGTTATCTTTCGCCAGCAGGGTAAGATCCACCCATTGCGCGTACAATGTCGTATTTTCGGACGGTATGATGCTGTCGCCCGCTCCTCCTGCCGGCCGTCGGAATTCCGAGTCATAATACCAGCCTCCAAAGGACCACCCGGGTCTGGTGGTCTCCGGTAATGTGACAGGTTCCGGCTGATAGACTGCCGTCAGCCTGTCCACATTACCGTCCGGAGCATCAAAGATATATTGCTTTCCATCCAGACTCCCCCGGAACGGATGCACCTTTTTCCATTCGACAAACCGATTTTTCCCTTGCACCGGAGTGATCTCCGATCCGCCATTAGCACGAAAACAGACTGTATACCCATCTGGTGCGCAGACCAGTTCTTCCTGCAACAGATATCTTTCAAGATATGGCTGCGTTACAGAAAATATCTCCCGGTCATCATACTTTCCTCCATTGGCATAAAGCACAAGGGTGCTTTCACTCCGCACCCATTGTGCATATAAATTGACTACACCATGATCGTTATCTGTCCAGGTTGTCCGGTCTCTCCAATCCGCCTGCCTGAGATTTTCGATTGCAGCTTTATCCGCATAAGTGGTTCCTGAACCATCTGGCTCTGTGTTCCAGCCCGCGAACAAATATCCGGTCCTGCTGTAATTGTTCTCTGTCAGGTGTGTCACCGGAGTGACCGTCTTGCCTTCGTAGACTATGGCATCGTTGTACATATGGATACTGTCATCCATATAACCGTTATAAGATGCACCTCCCGTATTGGCCTGATAACAGACCTTATACTGATTCCAGGAAATATTTTTACATTTATGTGCCGGCAGATCCACCCCCTGCTCCAGATTGTCGCAGAACGGACAGAGATAATAGTAGCTCATCGGTTTTCTTTCGTTGCCCAGATCCAGGTACTGTATCGAGGCCGCCGCTTCTCTGCTCATATAGATATTGTACTCTTCAATGGCTTCTCCACAATCCGCACAATAGGCTTTCCAGCCGGAATAATAATACTGCATGCATTTTTGTCTGCCAAAAGATACCCCGTGCCAGTTTTTTCCGGTATATCCATTATGAATACACTGTCCCGGCCGGTGGACCACTTTCCAATATCCCACAGGGATTTCTCCATACCGTTTCTCTGTATAAATATGTTCTCCCACTACCGGATCTCTCAGCGAAGAAGGAATCTGCGTATACACAGTGGTGCTGTCATCCCGGGCATACCACACATAATTCCGGTCTCCTGCGCAGGTTGTAAATGCACGTCCATCCGGACTGAAAGAAACATAAGGACTGTTGTAAATGGTCTTTTTCGCTGCCGCTTCCGACTGTATCGAAAACAGGAGCGCAATTCCCAGCACGAGTAATCCTGCCAGATATCTCCCATACCGCATTCTCATTCCTCCTGCCTATCCGTATCCTCTGCCTTGACCACACGCAAGGAGCCCTGTGCCAGTGCAGCATAAAAGTCCGCCACCCTTTCTTTTTCCATATAGATATTTACTCTCTGTGCCGGAGTTGTCCCATCATCACCGCCTATTGCAGCTCCATTCCGGTCAAACACCTGTTGGACAAACACATTTTCCCACAACAGTTTCCCGTTTTGTTCCTCTTCCTCCTGTTCCACACAATAAATATGGATCCTGTCTCCGGCACGCAGGACACCTCCCACTACCTGGTACAGATCTTCGGCGCGGAATCCGGCTATAACAGGTTCCCGCATCTGTTCTGTGATCTCCGACAGTTCCCGCAGCATGCCTGTAGTCAGTACCATCCCCTGTTCCACTCCATATGCCGCTATTCTTCCGCTTGCCGCCTCTGTGCTTTTCAGTGCAGTCTCCGGCACAATTCTTTTGTCGATTTCCATGACTGTAATATACTGCTCTGCATTTTCCGCGGAGATTTTTTCTCCCCTGGGAATTGCTGCCGTTACCACGCATACCTGTTCTTTTTCGTATTCCGTAAGCACTCTCTTTTCTGTCTGCAGCAAAAAAACAAATACTGCCATAGCCGCCACAAACGCTGCCAGGATACTTCCGTTCCAGATTCTATTCTTCCACGCCTGACTCATCTTCCGTTTTTTCATTCGTTTCCTCTCCCATATATTCACTGACCACATCTACCAGCTTACTTTTTTCAGCAGTTACTGTAATTCCCAGAAAACCTTCCACCGGATATGTGATCTCACTGTACACACCGGTATTCTCAATGGTCTGTCCCCCCGGAGTCCTCACTTCTCCCAGGGTTCCTTCCCATTCCAGGATCCTTCCGTCACCGTTTCGTTCCCACACCTGCACTTTTGTTCCCGTGACATTATAGATAATGTAATTTCGTATCTCTACCTTTCCGGAAATCAACTTGTGACTTACTGCTTCATAATTTTCATTTAACCCCAGATTTTCACGGACAGCAGAACAATATCCCGCATACGCCTGTTCCTGATCTGTGATATGTACCTTATGTGTGCTGCCATACTCCCGGATATCAATGACTGCCGATGCCAGATTGGACAGTGCCAATGCATCTTCCAGATACCGTGCGGATGCCTTGTACATTGCCAGTTGCAGCTGCATATACAACAAAATTGCCAGAAACAGTATCAGAAACAATCCCAGCACCCAGGAAACCTGTCCGCTTTCTGCTTTTTCTGTCTCCTGCCGGTTCTCAGTTTTTGGCAGTCGATACTCTCTTTTCCCGTATTTCATAATGTCCGCCCAGCTTTCCATGAATCTGCAGGATAATGCGTTCCCCATATCCTGCAGGTTCCAAAGTACTTCCCTCATAATCGATCTCTGTCAGTCCTGCCGTCTCCAGTTCTGCCGTGAGGTGTGCCTGCTCCGCCGGTTCCAGGTATCCTACCGTTTCCATTTTCAGCAGATAGGCCCTCGCCAGCTGTCCTACATTCTCTTTTGCCTGGAGTAGCTGCACATTCTGCAGGTAGTTCAGCATCACTACCGTCAGTGCCAGCACACACATGCACATCGTCATCAGCTCTCCTATGTTCCCTGGCTGTTTCCCTCGTTCCGTCATCTTCTCTCCTATCCTATACCCCTGTCAGGATATCTGCCGCTTTGGTCTGCATCGCTGTTACAATGGTCTGTATAAACGTTGTCAGACTGTCCTTCATGACCACGCACAATAACAGTGCAATAATACACAGACCTACAGTGACCAGGATCCCGTCGATCCCCTTCTCCTGCCGTAAGGCATGTTCTTTTACTTTTCCCCAGATTCTCTGTAAATTCTTCATGTTTTGTCCCTTTCTTGTTTTGTTTTATTGGTATTTCAGAATTGCACCACTGCCCGGAACATATATCCCACACAGGCATATAAAATGATTCCCAGTACCGCCCCCAGCATTCCCAGCTGATAAAAAGTAATACTACGGTCCAGAGCACTTTTTTGCTGTTGAAGCACCGTAAGTTCCATATCCTTCAACTGCTCTCCCATGTCCTTCAACAGATCTACCGCCTGCCCCGACTCTCCTGCCTGGATCAGGGTAATGCACAATGCATCGATCTGACGGTTGTCAAATTTCTGTTGGAAGTCAGACAAAGCCGTAACCAGATCCGACTGTATGACCAGATCTCCGGACAGTTCCATCAATGCCTGCTGTAATCTCTGCGTCCGTACGCTCTGGCAGCATTCCGTCAAGGCATCCGTTACATAGACTCCGGCACAGGTCTGTACCTCCAGTGCCTGATAGATCAGCTGCAGATCCGGCATCATCTTACGATTGTCCTGTCGGTTCAGGTACAGCAATAACAGTTCCGGCACATAATACAGTCCCATTGCCGCAAGCAGTGCATATCCCCAGCCGATAGTTCCCAGTGCCAGTACTGCTCCAAGAGAAAGAAACAGGCGCATCAGCAGGTATTTTACCGGTGTAATTTTCTTCCCATAGTGAAATTTTGCACCGTTTTTCCTTAATTTCTTTTCTGTTCCGGTAACCCAGTTTTCATACCTTCGGTTCTCCCGCAGCATTCCGGTGACTTCCTCGCAGGCATGCAACACTGTTTTCGGCATTGTTCCCATACCCAGCCGGAACACAAAAATCCCCCCCAGCACCGCTCCCAACAGTTCGGGAATCCAGATAACTCTCCAGCTCATTCTCCACACCTCCCTGACTAACGGCGAAAACCATACAGTTTCCGCAAAAACAGAAACAATATCAGTCCATAGATACCTGCTGCAAGATGCCCCGGTAAAGTCCCGGACACTATTTTCCAGACCGACACATCGATCAGCCGGTCCACCGTCAGCAGGGCGAATACCGACATTCCCAGAAGCAATGCCATATTGATACCTGCCTCTCGAAGCATCCCTTTGCGTTCCTCTTCCATGCGCAGATACTCCCTCGCGGAACGTCTGCTGCTGTCTACCAGTGTGGTCAGATCTGCCATGTAGCGGATGCTGATCTCCAGATTTCTGGCCAGTTCCTTTATCTTGGGATGTTCTATTCGTTCCGCCATGGACAAAAGTGCCAGCGAACTGTCTCCGGTCGTCTGTGCTTCATATGCGCATTCCTCCAGTGCTCCTTTTAACGGCTCCTCCACATAACGGCTCACCTGACCCAGAACCATGGTGATCTCTCCCGCTGTCAGACTGTAATTCCCCAGAAAATTCAGACATTTCAGCAGATTTTCATTGGTCACCCGCAATTCTTCTGCCCGCAGTGTGCTCAGGAACAGATATTCCATGGCTCCGCATATCATTATTCCCAATAAAGCTACCTGGAATTTCCCGCTGCTTCCAAGCAACACTCCAAAGATCACCGTCATTCCCAGAAGATTTCCTACGATCCATTTCTCCGGGGTGCACGCCGGAAATCTGCGCCGCATACCGCAATAACAGAGAAATTCTTCCACCCGGCAGATCCAGGTATTGTTACGCTGTAGTTCCTGCAGCTTGTGCCGGTTTTCCAATACCCGCAGTCTTGCCGACTGATCCATCCCTTTTTTCGTCCGGGACAGCAGGCGTTTTGCCGTCTCTACCCACCGTATCCTTCCAAACAGAAGCAGAAAACCCGTAAATATTAAACAAAAGATCCATACGTATATGATCATAAGTCTCTCCTCTCATGTAATGGTCAAAACAATCTCTCATACTCCAGATTCTCTTTCTCCGCATTCCACCCCAGACAGGCGAAGATCTCCTTCACCTGGTAATGTTCCATAAACACCAGGGTCTGAAAGCAGTCCATCATTTTCATTAATTCGTTGCGGGAATAACGACTGTCATACATTGCATAGTCCACGATCTTCTCCGGTGCCCTGTCCGCAGAGGGTGCATGTACCGTAGCCGCACAGATCTGTCCTGTATACGCTGCATTCAACAGATACAATGCTTCTCCTCCCTTCACCTCACCTATGATAAAAAAATCCACGTCCATCGTCAGTCCCGCTATGCTGATATGTTTTAAATCATAATTCACACTGCTTTCCGAGGTTCCCGGAAGCGAATGAAGGAACATCATATCCGGATGAAACAGTGTGGTCAGCTCATCCGCCTGCTGTGCCACCAGAATTGCCATATCATCCGGAAGCGTCTCCTTCAACGCATTTAACAGTGTGGTTTTACCGGAAGAATTTCCTCCGCAGATCAGGGTCGATCCCTGTCGGAACCTCTGCACCAGCAGTTCTGCCGTATTCCTGTCCAGCATCTCTTTCTCCACCAGTTCTGTCATCATGGGAAAACTCTTCGGCACCTTCCGGATACACAGATAAGGTTCGCTGTAGGTATTGACAATGGGCATGGATAGGGTAAAACGAAAGATAAAGTCCGGATGACTTTCTGTATCCGTAAACCGTTGGATCGCATTCAGGTTAGAAATATTCACCTGATTTCTGGTTGCCACATAATCAATAAACTGCCGGTACTCCTTCTCCGAAGCAAAGGCAATTCCGGCATCCATACGTTTTCCTTCTCTCTTGATCCGGATACAGTCATGACTCACCACCCGGATATCCGAAATGCTTTTGTCATCCATGAGCGGTGACAGTCTGGAATAACCGAAAATATATTGTTCAAATGATTTTAAAAGTCTTTTCCTTTTCGTTGCCGGGAAATGATAATATTGATCGATATGTTTTCCTGCCTCCTGCAGAAATTCCTCCTTGCCCAACACACCCTTTTTTACCTGGATCAAAAGCACCTGTTTCTGTGTGATAAAATCTTCTACCAGCCTCTGCAATTCTGCATCAGAGGCGGTTTCTTCCCTTTTGTTTTCTCTTTCCTCCATACATCCTCCTGTTGGTTTTTCTCAAAATAATCCATTTTGCACTAATTAATACATTATGTGATTCCTGGTCGAATATGACCTGATATTTAGAATTTTGACCTCGACTGACCTGTCGGGTAATATGCAGATTACTCCCTTCCGTGGCATCTGTCAACGCCTCCGGAACTATTTTCTCATTTTCGGAAGAATGGCCAAAGAAAAACCGCATTCTGTCAGGTTAATTTCAAAAAGCCCGTCAGAATGCGGTCTGCGCATTTGTCTATTTTGTCTTTGTCTATTTTGCCATATCCAGCTCCCGTTCCTGCTGCCAAAGCAGTTTGTCGAACTCCTCCACCGGCATCGGCCGGTAGAATAAAAAGCCCTGTACATCGGTACAATTACAGCCTAACAGGAACTCCTTCTGTTCTTCCGTCTCCACACCTTCAATGACGATATGTGCTCCCAGCTGCTGCAGCATGGCAATGGTATTGCGGATAATGATCTGACTCTTATCTTTCTCCAGATCCCGGATGAATTCCCGATCGATCTTAATCTCATCCAATGTCTGATTCTTTAACATGTTCATAGTAGAATATCCGGTACCGAAATCATCCATGGACACCAGGAACCCTCGCTCCCGCAGGCTTTCCATGCGGCGATACATACCAACCTCGTCCTCCAGGAATGCGCTCTCTGTCAGTTCCAGCGGAACATACTCCGGCAGAACATCATATTCCTCCCTGAGACGGAGCAGTGTCTCTATCAGTTTCTCATCATACGCATGCAATCGGGATACATTGATGGAAACGGGAATAAGTGTCCGGCCTTCCTTACGCAGCTTTCCAAGATAAGCAAACACTTTCTCCCAGATATATTCATCTACATTGATGATAAATCCGTTTTTCTCCAGTACGGGAATAAACTCTCCCGGTGGCACCAGCCCCTTTTCCGGATGCTTCCAGCGCACAAGCGCCTCGCCTCCGATCACTCTTCCGTCCCTCATATCGACCTTGGGCTGCACATACAGTTGTAGTTCTCCGTTCTCCAGTGCGGACACGATATCATTTTCCACCTGACGTTCTCGCATCTTCTGACTACGCATTTTTTCATCAAATACTGCATATGTCCGATATACTTTGCCTTTGATACTGTTCATAGCCATCGTGGCGCAATCTTTCAGATAGCTGATGGCAGGGGCTCTCTCCGGTGAGATTCCGATTCCAAAGGATGGTTGTACACGGTAAGCGAACGGAAAGTCAGTTATCTTTTTTCTGATCTCCCGCACAATAATTTCCAGTTCCTCTACTTCCTCATAGCTTGTACATAAACAAAAGATATCTGCTCTGATATGGCAGGCATAGCTATCCGGTCTGTTATTCTCATACCAGTCAAAGCAGGACGCAATAAATCTTAACAATCTGTCTCCTTCGTCTCTGCCGCAGAACTCATTCACAGCCTTAAACTGTACAATATCCATAATTATGACGCTGTATTTTTTATCCGGCTGCTGCTTGATCATTTCACCGCACAGATAGAAAAAAGAATTGATATTATGCAGATTTGTCAGCCCTGTTCTGTTATTTTCTACATTTTCTTCCGCCATTTTTCTAAGAGAATACAGATATAATTCTTCTTTTCCGGCATCTGTTTTCTGCGGCGAAGATTCAATGACTTCCTCTTTTGCTTTCTGATACGTCATAGGCACCCTCCTCAAAACATAAACCAGTCCCGATGAATGCTTTTATTATACTTCATTTTGGTGATTTTTTCTACTATATGCCGATTTTTATTGTTTTTTTTAGGAAAAATGATATAATATGGGTGTCTGTAAAGTTATTTCAGAGAGGAGCGTACTTTATGTTTTTACTTTTAGCCGGCGGACTTTTGATCATCCTTTTGGCAGTAGTGATCGCCGTAGTATCCTCCGTGGTATCCGCAGTTGCGGCAGCTACCGACGATGCAGAAGACTGACATTCCGGACTTCGGACTGTCAGTTTTCTTCTCCCCGTTCGATTCTCGCCGCCAGGTCTTCTAAGTACATCCAGCGTTCCATTTTTTCTTCCAGCTGCTGTTCCACAGCCTCTTTTTCCTGTGTTAATTCATTGAGTTTCACAAAATCACTGGCATATTTTGAAAAATCTGCTTCCAAAGTTGCAATTTTATCCTCTAATGCTGCCATTTCGCCTTCAATGGATTCATAGTCTTTCTGTTCCTGGTAAGTGAATTTTAATTTGCGTTTCTGTCCGTTTTTCCAGTTTTTAGAAGTAGTTTCCTCATCGGCGTTCTTCGGCTGGGATGCTGCCGCCGTTCCTGTGCTCTCTGTGTTCCCCTCCGCAGCTTTCCTATTGGCATAATCTGTGTAACCGCCCTCATACTGCACCATGCGGGTATCCTCCAGGGCGAAGATCCTGCGGACCACACGATCCAGAAAATACCGGTCATGGGACACGACGATGACGATGCCTGGGAACGTGTCCAGATAATCCTCCAGTACCTGCAGGGTGGCAATATCCAGATCGTTGGTAGGCTCATCGATAAAATGTAGCCCTACCTCTGCACCACTTGATTTTAGTGGGTTTAACGGAATACACAACTGTGTTTCCTGTTCACCCTCTATATTTTATATGAAAGAAAACGCATAGTCAATGTTAACCATGCGCTTACTTATGTCCCTCAATTCCGAGGTTCATGTATTCTGTTGTTTTCTTTACTTATAGGTTTTTTAGTATGTTCATGTTCTTTTTATCCAGAGCCTTTTTCAATCTCTGATTCTCTTCTTTGAGCTGCTCGTTCTCTCCTCTTAGGAGTCTTATCTGCTCATGCAGTTTCGCAATTTC
Organism: Waltera sp.; assembly: GCF_046969025.1. Classification (NCBI taxonomy): domain Bacteria; kingdom Bacillati; phylum Bacillota; class Clostridia; order Lachnospirales; family Lachnospiraceae; genus Waltera; species Waltera sp. The sequence continues at coordinate 131,451 of NZ_JBKVQF010000009.1, forward strand.
ATTATCCATGACCATGTCAAGGATTCCCTTTCGTGGATCAACCATACCTGCCTGTTTCTCCACAGCTTCATCTACCAATTTCCTCACGGTTGGATTCTTATAAAAGAACCCTCTTGATAATCCTGTTTGTACCATCAGTTTTGGTACTGTCACTCTCTCGCCTTCTTCTACCATTTCCAGTATGGTTATTCTGGCAAGGTTAATTTTTTCTACACTGACTCTACGGTTACATTCCACCATCTTGTCGTATTTGCTCATATTCATCACCCCATCCATCCAGATTTTGCAGTATGATATCGGACAACCTTTTTCGTGCCTTTCGTGTATCATCTGCCAGAATCTGATTGCTCATCTTCCTATAATATTTTACATTTTTGAGATTACTGTGTCCGAGCAGTTTTGCTATGGTCCAGTCATCCAAATGCATCTCTGTCAGCTTTACGCCATAATAGTGCCGGTATAAGTGAGAGCCGAAGCCAAATAAGTTACCATTATCATCTCTTATGTTCTGCTCTCGAATCATCTTTACGATTCGGCTTTGTATCGTACCATACTGCATCGGCTTATTCGGATTGTTCTCGTTAACAAAAATGTACTGTGTTTCTCCGAATCTTTCCTGCGTGTAAGCAATCGCTTTTCTTATCAGAGCTGCCAGTTCTGCACTGACCGGTTTCTCATAAGTGCTGGTTTTCATCTGCCGGATTCGTATAATGGTATCTATTCCCTTTTCATATAAGCAGTCTGTTTCAAGTGTTAAGGTATCCGAGATTCTCGTTCCCAGCATCTGGTGGATTACCATTAGTCTTGCAGTCTGCTCATCCATCTTTACAATGGCTGCGTTTAACCGTTTTAATTCTTCATCAGAATATACCTTGAATTCTGCTTTAGGTGTTGGTGGAATATCTCTTGTTAAAAATAATGTGCTTAAATTCTGATATCCGCATGTATGACCGATGCTTTCCAAGACTGCCCGAAGCCTATTTATATCTGCATGAAAATGTTTTGTTTCTGTTGCCTCGGTTTTTAGGTAGGTCAGATACTCTTCAATAATTTCTCTTTCCAGTTCCTTACATGACTGAATCCGTGGATACCTTTCCTTTAGGTATTTTGATAACCGCCTCATGGCAGTCATCTCTTTTTGTACACAAGCAATTGCTTCTCCCTGTAAGTTTAGGTATATTCCCGTTTTCACTTCTTCTCGGATTTCCTTTTGAGGTATGCCGGTGAAATTAATTGTCTTGGAACTTTTGATTAAGTTGTCTTTGTAAGGGATGTCTAATTTTTCAAGTTTCCAGATATCCTTTTCCCTTTCCGGGATTTCCTGCACGTTGACAAAATCAAGCATTGCATCCAGATACCCAAATTCTCTCGTCTTTAACAGGACTACTGTTCCATATACGCACTCTCGCTTTTTGGTAATTTCAATCCCTTCTTGGAACATCCACGCTTTCAGCTTTTTCATCCACACTTCTTTTTCTATGTCTGCCAGACTGTTGATGTTCTTCGCATATCGGCTTAAAAATCGACATATCTTTCTGTACCGAGTACGTTCCGCATAAAAAGTCGCAATATCAACTTTCTTACTTCTATCCAGTAAAAACGCTCTTACCTCTTCTTTGATATTTCCTGATGGTAACTCACTTAAATCGTAATATGGATTCTTTGCTACATATTTTGCTTTCAGCTCATCTATTGAGATTCCTTTGTAATGTACCAACTCTCTGATGTATATTCTATTCTCCATTATCGTTCACCCCCTTTCTGAGACAACTTGCCAAGCTGCCTTTTTTAAAATATTCTTCATTGGCTTTCTCTATCTTCTTTGGCATAAAGTCCACATATTGACGTGTCATTTCTTCGTAGTCATGTCCCAGATAATCTCGAATGCTTTGTATCGGAACCCCTGTATCATAAAATGCTGTTGCTATGGTGTGGCGGTAGTCATGACTTCGGAAAATGTATTCTCCGTTTTGGACATTGCATTCCTTGCATGCTTTTATCATTTTGTTCTTAAAGGTACCCTTATGATAGGCACCGCCTTTTTGATTCTGAAATATATACTCATCAGCCTTTCGGTTGTATTTTGCAATGTAAACTTTCATCAGCTTGTATAAAGCCATTGGTATCGGTATGCGTTTGTAAGTTCGCATTTTTATCTGATACACCTGTATCCATGCGTCATGTCCCTGCATATAATAAGCATTTCCTTTTAGCGTACATACCTCACTGAGCCGAAGTCCGATTCCCCATAAATGTAAAAACATAAGTCTTGTATCTTCTGAAAACTTATATAGGTTAGCCATGATTTCATCCATGACTTCTTGTTCCACACTTCGGTCATGATGTTGTTGAAATGTTTTCTTTATGTAGTAGTCTGGATCAAACGGGATTCTTTCAATGTGACCTTTAACTTTTAGATAATTGAAAAAGTGCAGGATGCACATGACCTTTTTGTTATACGTTTCTTCTTTAACTTCCCGAAGCTGCTCTGCCCGGAAGTATTCATCCATTTGTTGGCTTGTCACCATACAGACATTTTCTGTCTCTGATTGATTTAAATCTTCTAAAAATCCCCTTATATATACCTGCTCACTTCTGAGATTACTAATTGCTAGGTTGGTAATACCGATTCCATATTTTATGTACATCTGTAACAGATGCCTGTTTCCCTTATGAGTAACCTCTGCAAAGGATATGGATTGTGCCGGATTTGATGGGTCCAATCTCTCCGGTTGCAGATGTAACCGTTCCATATACCATACATTGGCATCCCAATGTATCTCTTCCGCTTCCATAAAAAGTGCCTTGGCACACCATGCGGTAACTCCTGCATAACAATGCTTTTGATAATCACTTCCCAGCGTTTCCTTGAACCTCTCAATCTGTTCCAGTTCCATTTTCTCAAGGTCTTCGATTTGTTCTTTTACGCAAAAATCATATAATCTCAGCAGTCCTCCAAGCTGTGCATGCATTCGCTCCCTATTAGCTGCATGCTCGATGAAATAATGCAGTGTTGTGAAAACCTGCTTTTTCATCTTCTGTGGTGCTTTCTTCGTAAAGTCCCATACTAAAAGTTTCTTATTAGCATCCTTATAAAAACTCTCGGCTATTTTTACGTCCGGATGGTAAGGCATGTATAATATAGTATCTGCATATTCCGGTCTTACTGCTTTTCCACTGACTGTTATCTGTAACTGGCTTTTTATAGGTCAGAGTGTCTTTCATAAAACTCCCTGCTTGCTTCCATAAGTTTGTCATCAAGAATTCCAAGGTACTTGACTGTAGTGTCCAGATGCTTGTGTCCTAATGCCTGACTGATAAGCTCCAGTGTCCAGTCTGCATTCCATCTTGAAACTGCAAAATATCGTCTCAGCATATGTGGTGTTAGCTTGTATCCAGTCTTTTTCTCCATGCGTTTCAGCATGTCATATACGCTTTCCACCATCATCGGCTTTCCTGCTGTTTCCCCAGCGATGTTGATAAACAAAAGTGTCTGGTGTTGTAGCAGTTTCCGATATTCATTCATGTATCTCAGCAGGAAATCGAAGGTATCATCGCTTACCCTCGCTTTTCTGTACTCTGCATTTTTGGCTCTGGCATTATTATCATTATCATCTCTAAAGTACACACGGACTGTCTTTCGCTGATAATCGATATCCCTGGTATAATCTACACCAAGGATTTCTCCGATGCGGAAACCTGTTTCTGCTATCATCAGCAGAAGCAATTGGTCACGGCTATTCGTGCATGCCTGTAAAATATCTATAATTTCCACCTCTTCGGCTGCTCTTACATTTCTCTCCTTGGGTTTGAAATAGCCTTTAAACGATTTTGCTCTGATAGTTCTTTTTACCCCTACTGCGTTAGCTACTGTAATCTGGTTATAACTCAGAATCTGTAGTGGCTTTGCCAGTCCGCAGTCTGCCATATATAAAAAGAACCCGAACACATCTTTTAGGTATGCGTTACAGGTTCCTTTTCCGGTGCTTTCTTTTCGATTGTTTGCTACGTGATTCCCTTCCAATAGCCAGTATAAAAACTGCACGAAGTGTTTGTTCTGGTCTTCGTATCCCATCTCACTCACTTCCTCAAGTTCTACTTCCTGCCGATTGAGGTACTCCATGTAATAACATAATGCAAAGGCCATTCTCCTTACTGTGTTCGGAGAGCGGTTTGCATCTATCTTGTGCTTCAGGAATTTGCTCGGATATAAAACAACGTCATATGTTTCATTATCCAGTATGTAATAAAACTTGTATTTACCTTCATTCAGCACTTTTACTGCATATCGTTTCATTGCTCGCTCTCCTTTCTTTCAGCCTTTTTTCAACTACATACACTACCATACACTTGGGAATATATCTAGCAAATTATGCCACTTTCCCGCTTATAAATCTTATTTTTCTATTAATCTATCTCGCACGCTCTCATTCTTACAAGAGCAATCCCTACGACAATATATATCCCCATTATGACACCTGACACTATAAAAAGTATTTTCCACATACGCACCTCCAAATTTTAGTTATACTAAATTTATACCCCAAAGAAACACACTTACATCATCTGACACTCTGCCATCGTGACTGCTTGGTCCTCTGCAGCAAAGTACATATCTGATTCCTCTCTGGTTACCATTAAGATTTCCCCGGCTTCCTTCTCTCCCATCTGAATCGGTGCAAGATAAGGAATAATCTCTGAACACAACTTCTGATCCGGGCAGGTATTGATAAAGCCACCATAGGTATCCAAAATTAGACGGTCAACCATGTCGGTAATTATCATCTTCTCAGCATCATAAAAATGACTGCCAAGGAAATTTGCCATATTCTCTGGTGTCGTGGAAATAAAAAACTCCTGTCGGTTTCCTCCGCCCCTTGGATAAAAATAGGCATATCCAGCCCTTTCTGTATCAAGAATCTTTTCTACCATGCTTTTTTCTTTCTCTGCCATGATTTCTTCCTCCGCTTCACGCTTCCCTAATTTCTGTGCTGCTAAAACACACAAGAATGCGGCAGAAGTTTTCTACCCCTCTGCCGCATGGATTCTGTGATTTAGTCTCACTGCCATAATCCTTCACTTCTTGTAAGTGATTTGCTCCTATTCGACACTACTTCCCGGAGCCGGAACGTCGCAAAGACAGAGAAAAAATAATTTCCTGTCTGCTCATCCCTTGGGCAGTCAATCCAGACTGTCTGCGGTTCCTGCCACAAAAGGCATACAGACATCACAGGAATCTCACCTCCACCACTGCGTGCTGGCTAATCTCAAGGAGTATCATTATAGGCCATTTCCCTCTTCGCACCTGCCTACCACAGACAGGCTGTACCCCGGTTGTCCCGCTCGGCTCCTTAGATGCGATCTTTTTTACATCTGGTAAACAGATGCAGGAGTGTCATTGCGCCCCGGTTACGGCTCCTTAAATGGCTAATGTATCTGGACTGCTGGATATGGCTGGCAGAACACATCGTGATTCTGTGCTGCTCTCAGAGACAAATATAAGGGTATCTGCTCCGGCATTTGTCAAAGTACCACGAGAGGATATCCGGGAGAGACCATCCGCCCGAAAAAACTCCTCTCATAAGGTACTCACACAAAATCACGATTTGAGAGGGTACTAATCAAAAAATTTTTTAATTTTTTTCAAAGCTGCTTCAATGCTCTCTCTTACTGACATATCGCTGACTCCCAAGCGCTTTTCAATAAATGTGTAACAGGTGTTCTGTTATCTGTAATAAGTTGCAATTATCTTCGTTTATCTTATTATTTCTACAAATTTCCCTCCTTACAAATTTGCATAAAAAAATCCCTTTCGGTTTGATATTTCCGAAAGGGACTATACTATTCAATATGCGCCTGTAACCATAATTGTCCTTTGCCAATCAACATAAATACTGCTGTAATGCAGATGCTGGAATATATGGCGTAGGTATATGATGTAACTCCTCCATACCATAAAATCCCTAATATGATAAGCTGCACTACTGTTATTACCCTGGCTCTCCTACCAAAATGTTTCTGCTCTGCCTGATCTAATTTTCGGTTCTTACTGTGCATTGGACTAAATATCATAATGATGCTAACTGCTATAGCCAAAAAAATGCCCAAAACAAAATTCTCAGTCTTCACAAATAACATTTCAGTATATACCGGAATAAACAACACCAGATTAGAACCTATGTAGCAAAATACACGACTGTCTGAATGATACCCGCCGGTGTAGCTTCGAAGAACCATAAAAGAAACGGTAAACACTGCGACAATAAACAGTTTTTCTGTAATAAGACCAATCAGGAATGCTGTCAGCACATTCAATAAAATTATCATTCCATTTCGTATGCCAAATTGATATATTTCCTGCTCCTCTTCTTTTATAATTCCCCGCTCTACCAACCGTTGGCTTAGCCACCCGGACATCTTTCTAAAACCTTCTTAATTTTTCAGAGCCTTTCGGCATTTCATCCTGACCTAAAAACCACATACAGCACTGATTGACTGTCGTAGCGGTCACCATTAATGCCATTGCTGCCATCATGCCCATTGCTCTGTTACTTAATTTGTTCATCCAATTTCTTTTCTTCATCCGTAGAACCTCCTTTTATTTTTGATGGTTCTACTCTACCAATTTATTCTCAAAAATCAATCTATCTGTAATAAGTTGCACGTTATCTGTAACAAGTTGCAAGCTTTACTCTAGACGCTCTACATTGGTAAGGAGTAGGCTGGCTTTAAATGTACCACCTTCATCCTCTAACAGAAGATTTCCTCCGTACTGTTCTGCAACTCTTCTCACGCTTCGTATTCCCCTGCCATGTTTCCTCTTATTTTCCTTAGTCGTAGCAAAAGCCGGATTGGATTCCATGTTCTTGCTATTACTCACTACTATCAGCAGTTTCCCATCTTGATATTTTGTTTCCACATCCACAAATCGCTTTTCTCTCTGCATCTTCATGCTGGCTTCTATAGCATTATCAATCAAATTGCCATATATGACACCCATATCTCCGAAACTTATAGACATCCGCTTTGGTACAAAGGCTTTCACTGTCATCTCTATTCCTTTTTCTCTGGCCTTGGCCACCTTTACCTTGATCAGTGAATTTAATCCCGGATTAGCAGAATATATAATATCCTCTGCCAGCCGGATATCTCCTAACATTTCTGCCAAAGTATCCCTGACAAATTCCCGCTCTCCTCTTTCCACACCATCATATAACACAGCTAGTTTATTTTTCATATCATGCTTAATATCCTGAATCTGTTCCTGATATTTCTCTACATCCTGGTAGTATTCATTGTTATAAGCAATCTCTTGGTAAATCATTTCCTCTTCCAGACGTTTTTCTGCCATGCCGGTATACTTATGAACCATCAGAAACACAATGTAATTTGTTACCACGATACTAAAAATAACGCACATACATAAAATCATGGTATCTGCCGACATGATTTCTCCTGCGATCTCTATCAAGAGAAAACAGGACACAACGCTGGCAAAGGGAATCAGTTCCAACGTATATGCAATCTCTTTTGGTAGCAAAGACACTCTTACGTTTTTGCCTGCTTTGATTTTACAAAACAGCTCTACTACCAACAGCAGAAAAACCTCCATCACAAACACTACAAAATAGTATCCTACTATCTCATGCTCAAACACTCCCCCTGCCAACGTCAGATATATTATATATCCAATGGGTTCTGCAATAACAACCAATCCCATATATAAAAAGACGGTGATTATCTTGCTTCTAATATTGGCTTCGTATTGGCTGCAAATTCCGGCTCATCTGACCACGCATTCCGCTAAGAGCTGATCAGTCTTTCCGGATGTAACTGAACGCGTTTCCGCTTCAGCTGATCAATAAGTTTTCAACGTGTTATAGTTCTTTCGTAGTCATCAAATGATTGCGAAAGGAGGC